>JAGYLR010000029.1 GCA_018400895.1 bacterium | reverse complement strand
AACAGAAATGGATATTTTACTTAAAACACATATTTATGAAGAAAATGTGTCTGATTCTAGCAAAAAGATTCCTTTTATAATAGATAGTCCAGGTGAATATGAAGTAAAAAATATATTTATAAGAGGAGTGGAATCATTTCATGATGAAAATAATGGTAAAGACAGAGGAAATAATACTGTGTATACAATTTCTGCAGAAGATATAAATATATGTCACTTAGGAAATTTTGGAGAAAAGGAATTAAGCAGTAAACAATTAAAAGAGATTGGCGATATTGATATTCTTTTTGTTCCTGTTGGGGGAGATGACGTAATAGATGCAAAAGGTGCTGCCAAAGTTGTTTCCCAGATAGAGCCTAGAATTGTAATCCCCATGCAGTATAAGATACCAGGCCTTAAATCTAATTATGATGAATTGGGATCGTTTTTAAAGGCAATAGGAGAAAAAGGGGCCGAACAACAAGAAAAATTATCACTGCAAGTAAAAGATTTGCCTTCTGATGACATGAAGGTTGTTCCTCTATCATCTCAATCAAAGAAATCTCAATGATAGATAAGTTAAAAAAATTACCACTTAAAACAAGAAAAATAATTTTTTGGGCTACTGTGGTAACAGTGTCGGTTGCTTTTGGCTTAATGCAATTTAATTTTATAACAAAAGAAATAAATAAAGTGGATTTTTCATCTTCTCCTGTTATTGGAATGGGAGAGGGTTTCCGCTCTGGAACAGAGAGCGTAAGAAATGAGTTTGATGGTGTTGAACAGTCGCTAGAAGATTTAATAAAAATAATAGAAGAAGCAGAAGAATTTGAAAATGAAGAAAACTAAAAAAGAAACAACAAATTATAGTATAGGGTATGTAAGACCACGTAACATAACAGAGGAGATGCGTAATTCTTATATAGATTACGCTATGTCAGTTATTGTTGGTAGAGCTCTTCCTGATGTTCGTGATGGATTAAAACCTGTTCACAGAAGAATACTTTATTCAATGAGAGAAGATGGCCTTACTCACAGTGCAAGATTTAAAAAATCTGCTAGTGTTGTTGGAACCACTCTGGCAAGATATCATCCTCATGGAGATATGGCTGTATATGGCTCTATAGTGAGAATGGCGCAGGATTTTTCTATGCGTTATCCTCTTATTAAAGGACAAGGTAATTTTGGTTCTATAGATGGAGATCCTCCTTCTGCAATGAGGTACTCTGAGACAAGGCTTTCCAAAATTGGAGAGTATATGCTTAAAGATATAAATAAAGATACTGTTAATTACACCAGCAATTACGATGGTACTAGAAAAGAGCCAGTAGTTTTACCTGCTCCTGTACCTCAACTTCTTTTAAACGGATCTCTAGGAATAGCAGTAGGGATGGCAACCAGTATTCCTCCTCACAATTTAAATGAGGTTGTTGATGCTTGTATTTACTTAATAGATAATCCAAAATCTGACACAGAAGATTTGATGAAATTTGTAAAAGGTCCTGACTTTCCTACTGGTGGAGAAATTTATAATAAAGAAGAGATAATTACAGCGTATTCTAAAGGAAAGGGGTCTATGATAGTTCGTGGAAAAGCAGAGATAATAGAAAATAAAAATAGGGATCAGATAGTAATAACTGAGATTCCTTATGGAGTTCGTAAAGCAAAGATGGTAGAAGAATTTGCCAAGATGGTTCAGAAGAAAAAATTAGATGGGGTAAAAGATATAAGAGACGAGTCAGATAGAGATGGATTAAGAGTAGTTCTTGATTTAAAACAGGGAGCTTTCCCTAAAAAGATACTTAATCGTCTATATAACTTTACTCCTCTTCAAGAAACTTTTCATCTTAACATGCTTGCTCTTGTTGATGGAATTCAACCAAGAGTGATGAGTTTGGTTGAAATACTGACTAATTATATAGAGCACAGGAGAGATGTTGTTGTTAGAAGAATACGTTTTGAGCTTGAAAGAGCAAAACAAAGAGCTCATATCCTAGAGGGGTTAGAGAAAGCACTTTCTCATATAGATGAAATTATAAAAACAATAAAAAAATCAGAAAGTCGCGACAATGCAAAGATAAATCTTATTAAAAAGTTTGAATTTTCAGAGGTTCAAACGGATGCGATATTAGATATGAAGCTGCATCGCCTAGCAAGAATGGAAAGAGAAGAAATAGAAAATGAGTTAAAAGAAAAACTAGCATTAATTAAAAAGTTTACAGCAATATTGAAGAGTAAAAAGAAAATGGATGATGTCATAAAGAAAGAATTGTTAGAGGTAAAAGAAATGTTTGGAGACAAGAGAAGAACAAAAGTATTTAATCAAGCACTAGGTAAAATAAATGAGAGAGATTTAATTCCCCAAGAGGAAACAATAGTTACAATAACTCAGGGTGGGTATATAAAGAGAATTAATCCTTCTATTTACAAAGAACAAAAGAGAGGGGGAAAAGGATTACTTGGAATGAAAACTGGTCAAGAAGATGTTGTTGAACATTTTATAGAAGCAATGACTCATGATTATTTATTATTTTTTACTGATAGTGGAAAAGTATTTCGTGTCCCTGTTTATCTTGTACCAGAAGGAGCAAGGGCAAGTAGAGGAAGAGGACTTATGAACTTTCTTGAGATATCTTCAAATGAAAAAGTGTTAACAGTTATTCCATTGAAAAGAAAAGAAGAGGGAGAATCTGTTAAAAATCTAGTGATGATTACTAGAAAGGGACTTATAAAAAAGACACCACTTAAAGATTTTGACAATATAAGAAGATCAGGTCTTATTGCAATAACTCTTCGTAAAGGCGATGAGCTTTGTAGAGTAAGAAAAACTACTGGAAACGATGAAATATTTATTTCCACAAAGAAAGGACAAGTAATAAGATTTAATGAAAAAGATGTTCGTGCTATGGGAAGACAAGCTAGTGGAGTAAAGGGAATTTCAATTAGAAAAGATGATCAGATAGCTGATATGTCTATAATAAGCAAAGAAATTGCTGAAAAAGGAAGCTTACTTCTTATTACTGAAAATGGATATGGGAAGAGAGTAGGAATAAGTATATATCGTTCACAAAAACGGGGTGGCATAGGGGTAAAAACAATAAAAAATCCAGAAAAGATAGGAGAAGTTATATCAGTTAAAGTAATAGTGGAAAGTGAAGATCTTATTGCCATATCTCGTCTTGGAAAGGTTATAAGAATGAAACTTGATCGTATTCCTAAACAATCACGCATAACTCAAGGAGTGATGATTATGCGTCTTGATAAAGGAGACAAATTAGCTTCAATAATATGTATTTAGTATGAGCTTTTTAAATCCAGAAAGCGTACTTAATCAAATTCCTATTAAAGACAATGCTAAGGCTGCTGATTTTGGATGTGGTTCTGGAGGGTGGGTTATTCCTCTTTCTAGAAAAATAAAGAACGGACAGATTTATGCGATTGATATTATTGATGAAGCACTCTCTGCTTTAAAATTGAAAATGGAAGCAGAAAAGGTGTATAATATTCGTATAATTAGATCTGACTTAGATAAAGAAAAAGGGTCAACCCTTCGTAATGAAAACTTAGATCTAGTTATAGTGTCTAATCTTCTTTTCCAAACAGAAAAAAAGAAAGAAGTGATTAAAGAATCTTTTAGAGTATTAAATAAAAAAGGATTACTTCTTGTTGTTGATTGGCTTCCTAATTCAGCCAGTGGGCCAGCAGAACGAACTTCTCCTCAAGAAGTTAAACAAATTTCAGAAGAGATTGGGTTTAATTTTATAAAAGAAGTAGATGCTGGAATTTTCCATTTCGGTCATATATATGAAAAAAATTAAAATAATATTATCTTTACTTTTAATTCCTGTTTTTGTTTCTGCTGTAACCATAGAAAATCCTTTGGGGTATGAAACTTTTGAAGAGCTTATTGAAGCCATCATTTCTTTTATAACTGTAGTAGGAGTTTCTCTTGCTCCAGTATTTTTTATAATTGCTGGTTTTTATTACCTTACCGCAGGAGCAAATCCAGATAATATTCAGAAAGCAAAAAATATATTTAAATGGACAGTTATTGGATTAGCTATTATACTTATTGCAAGAGGAGTAAATTGGGTAATAATAGATCTATTTAACGTAGGAGGATAAATTTATGAAAATAAAATACATTATATTTGTTTTGCTTTTATTTGTTCCCTTGGTTTTTGTTGATTCATCTTCAGTATCAGTTGGTTTTGGGTTTGATTTGTGGGGATGGTTGACCGAAGGAGGGTCTGCTGGAGATTTTATATCAACAGAAGTTTCTACTTATTCAGAAGAATCGTGGACTGATGCTTCAGGGGTAATTAGAACAATAGAGAGAATAAGAAATTGGCTTTACGCAATATTTTTTGTTTGTGCAACAATATGTTTCCTCGTATCTGCATTTTATTTTATAACTTCAGAGGGAGATCCGGGAAAGGTACAGAAAGCCAAAGATATGTTAAAGTATGGTGTTATAGGTGTTATTGTAGCACTCTTTTCTGGGGGGATGGTACAGATTATTTCAGGAATTTTATTGGACTAATTAATTTTTTATTGTATAATTTTAAAAATACGGGAAAAGGTCGAAGAAAAATAAACTGAATAAAAATGAATAGAGCAAGAAAAATTATAACCATAATAGCTCTTACGGCGGTAGTACTCACTCCTGTGTTGGTTTTGGGAGGTGATTGGGATACCGATCCACCAGTTGTAGCTGATTCTCCAGATCAGTTATTTGAAGTTTTAAGTAGAGTAAGAAACTTTCTTTTTGCCATTTTAGGAGTAGCAATAGTATTGATGTTGCTTTATGCCGCTTATGAATTTATTACAGCAAGTGGTAATGAGACAAAGATCAGTAAAGGAAGAGATATGGTAAAATATGCTCTTATAGGAGTTGTAATAATGCTTCTTGCGGGAGGTATTTTCGGAATTGTGCAGGGGGTACTTGGAGTATAAAAACAAAATTACATAAAATACAACTTAACCCCAGGAGTTGATTCTGGGGTTATTTTTTGTCATAATACGTTATACGCCGAGGTGGCGAAACTGGCAACCGCGACAGGTTTAGGACCTGTTGCCTGCTAAAGGCTTGCGGGTTCGAATCCCGCCCTCGGCACTTTTTTATAAATTGACTTTCCTCTTTTTTTCTCTTTCAATTTTAGGGACTTTAACAAGAAGAACGCCTTCATCCATTGATGCTTCTATTCTTGAGGGATCAGTGTCTTCAGGAAGAATTATTTCTCTTCGGAAATCACCATAAAAGCATTCTTTGGTAAAAAATTCTTTTATTTCTTCTGTCTCTCCTCGTTCTCTTTTCCCTTTTATTACAATCATATCTTTCTCTGTAACTATCTCAATCTCTTCTTTTTTGATTCCTGCAATTGGAGCTTGTATAACAATATTTTCTTCTGTTTCGTAAACATCAATAGAAAGTTCCCCCTCCTTTTTTATCCAGCTTCTATCTTTTTTAACAGAAAGTTTTTCCTCCTCTGGGGTTTCTTCTTTTTCTTCTTCTTTATCTGCTACTACTTCTTCTTCCTCCTCCTCTGGGGTTTCTTCTTCACCATTTATTTCTTGTGTTTCCCAGTTTTCTTTTTTCTTTTTTTTCTTTAAAAAAGGCATATTTTTTTATTTATATTTTACTTTAATTATTTTATAAAACAAATACTTTTTATTTTATCTGTTTTTTTCATTGCTATAGAAAGAATTATAGCAGTAACTAGCAGGAGGAGTACAATAGAAGCAAATACCTGTATATTTCCTTCGGCTCTAATGATTAACATATTATAAGCTCCATGGATAGCTGAAGCAACTAAAAATCCTAAAGTAAGGAATAGTTTACTTCTTCTTCTATAAGCATAGACAAGGAAAACTCCTAGTATTCCTGATGCTAGTGCGTGAAGGAATGTAGCACTAGAAAAACGCAACAAAGCCATAAGTGCCATTTCTTCTATTATTAATTCTGGTCCCAAAGATATAAGTGTAAAAAAGTTTTCAATAGCAGCAAATCCTAGGGCAGCAACTATCATATAAATAACCATATCTATTGGTTCATCTAATTCAGGATGACGCATCATTACAACAAATACAGAAAAATACTTGAAGAACTCTTCTGATAGCGCAATAACAAATACTTGTTGAACAACAAGCATAATAATTGCTAGTAGAGCAATATTTTCTGAAAAAGTCATTAGTGGAGATATCAGTTTTAATCCTCCCGTCTGAATAAAGAATGCAGGGATAGCTGATAATATTCCAGCTATAAATACATAAAAGATGAAACGTTTTGGTTCAGGATTTAAATCTTTTTGTAAATAGTAAAACATCCACACTAAACTGGGAAGAATTGCAAATAAAATTAGAGCGATATATCCTATCATAATTTGGTTGGCCAATCTTCAATCATTAAAGTATCTTGTTTGTTGATTGGTAAATTACTGTATATTTTTTCAGTTACAAAAGGGATAAAAGGATGAAGTATTTTTATAATTCCAGAGAATACTACCAATAAAGCATATTGCCTGGCTGATCTATTTTCACCAGATAAAAACGGTTTAGATTCTTCTAGACATTTATCAGCAAAAGTATGCCAAGTATAGTGGTATATTGTTTCTGCCGCTTGAGAAAACTTGAATTTTTCCATATAGTTTGTAACTTCTTTAGATGTTTTTTCAAAATCGTCAATCATTTCTTTTTCGCTTTGCCCAAGCTCAAAAGAAGAATCTTTTTCAAAATCAGAACAAGAGAACATTATAAAGCGATATATATTCCAAACTTTATTTATAAAATTACGATAGCCACGTATCTCTTCTTCAGAAATTGAAGCATCTCTTCCAGGGTTGTTGTTTACTATAAGAGCAAATCTTAAAGCATCGGTTCCATATTTTTCTGTAATTTGTAATGGATCTATCACATTACCTTTTGATTTAGACATCTTGTTTTTATTTTCATCACGAACCAGTCCGTGGAGATAGACATGACGGAAAGGAACTTCCCCTGTTTGATACAAACCTAACATTATCATTCTTGCTACCCAGAAAAACAAAATATCATAAGCAGTTTCCATTATATTAGTTGGATAATATTTACTAAGATCTTCTTTATCTGATAAAAGTGTTGCACTGGGCCATTGTCCAGAAGAAAACCATGTATCAAAAACATCAGTGTCTTTTGTTAGTTCTGTTTTTTTGCAATTTTTACACTCAGTAGGTGTTTCCCCTTCAGTTATAGTCCAACTGCCACAATTGTTACATTTCCATGCTGGAATAGAGATTCCCCACCA
>JAGYLR010000028.1 GCA_018400895.1 bacterium | reverse complement strand
ACGATTTACATAGGATTGCTTCGTCGTTTCACTCCTCGCAATGACGGTGGAGGTTTGGAAATTGATAATTGAAAATTGAAAATTTTATAAGATGCCTCTCAAAAAAGATAATAATCCAATAATAGACCATGTTCCACGTTTTTTTGAATATTTGGATATAGAAAAAGGTGTTGCTAATAAAACTCAAGAAGCATACTCAAGATTTTTACGACAGTTTACTAACTGGCTTGAAGAGAATAATCTTCAACAAATAAAGCCTCATGAATTAACAGATGAGCATATCTGGGATTACCGAGTATATCTTTCTTCAAGAATAAATAAAAATACAAATCAACCAATACAGAAAAAAACACGTAACTACTACCTTATTGCTCTACGAGGTCTTCTTAATTATTTTACAGACCGTAATATACTCTCTTTACCTGCAGAAAAGATAAAATTAACAAAAGAAAAAAAAGAACGTGCAGTTAAATTTTTAGGAATAGATCATCTAGAAAAATTACTTTTATCTCCTGATATTTCAACCAAAACAGGATTACGCGATAAGGCTATACTTGAAAGTTTGTTTTCTACTGGATTACGTGTTGCTGAATTAGTTTCGCTAAACAAAGATCAAATAAAAATTAAATCAACAGATGAAGAATTAGAGGTTGTTGTTGTTGGTAAGGGAAGCTATCCTCGCACAGTTTATTTTAGTGATCGTGCTGTAAAAGCCCTCAAAGAGTATCTAAATACCCGCAAAGATAAAGAAAAAGCCCTTTTTATAAGACATAAAGGGCCTACAGAATCGTCAAAACGGCTAACTGCAAGATCTGTAGAAAATATTGTTAAGAAGTATTCAAAAAAAGCTGGAATACCTTCTATGACAACTCCTCACACACTTCGACACTCATATGCTACAGATCTTCTTTCACAAGGAGTTGATTTACGAATAATTCAGGAATTTCTTGGACACAGAAATATAGCTACGACACAAATATATACCCATATGACAAGTCAGAAATTACGAGATATACATAAAAAATATCACAGTGGTAAAAAACTAAAAGAATAATCCCCTAAAAATTACATAACCCCTTATTATACTTCGCATAATATTGAAGAAGTATCTAAATATACTGGTTCTTCAAAATAGAGAGGTTCTTTTTCTTCCATCTTAGCCACTATATATCCTAAAGAAAAACAAAACATACAAGCTAGGACCACTGCAATAAGAAGCAGTATATCGGATATATTATTTTTGACAAATTCTTTTATTTTTGGTAACATTTGTATGTATTTAATATAGATAATATGGCAACAACAAAAAGTGCAGGAACAACTAAAACAGGAAGAGATTCTAGACCAAAATATCTAGGAGTTAAGCTTTTTTCTGGAGAAAAAGCAAAAGTTGGAAATATTATATTGCGTCAAAGAGGAACAAAATTCTTTCCAGGAAAAAATGTTAGTAAAGGTAAAGATGATACTTTGTACGCCTTAAAAGAAGGTATTATAAAATTTTCTACTAAAAGAAAGAAAAGATTTGATGGTAAACAAAGAACTGTAAAAATTGTTAATGTAGAATAAAATAATAATTGGTTATAAAGTTAAAAATCGTGGTTTAAAAACCACGATTTTTTATTCTTATTCTTTCACTACTATAACCTTTATCATTGATTCTAAACTGTGTTTAAATAAAACTTTTATAGAAAACTCTCCAAGTTCTTTTATTGGCTGTTCTAACTCTATTTGTTCTTTATGTAATTTAATGCCCTCTTCTTCTATCTTATCACATATCTTCTGTGCTGTTACTCCTTCAAATAATTGATCCTTCTCCCCTACTTTAACTGGTATTTCTACTTCTATACCATCAAGTTTCCCTGCAACTTCTTGAGCCTTCAACAGTTCTTTTTCTTCCACCTCTTTTCTTTTTGCTTTACTTTTTTCTGCCAAAACAACATCTCCAGAAGAAGCTATCTTTGCTAAATCTTTTTTAAAAAGAAAATTTCTGGCATATCCACTAGATACATCTATTATATCAAATTTATCCCCTACTCCGTTTATATCTTTTAAAAGTATTACACGCATATTTATTTTATTTTTTCTATTAATACTTCTACTGCTTTATCAAGTTGAGGATCTTTTCCTTCTTCTATATCCTCCATAGTAAGCTCAACTTCTACATCCGGAGAAACCCCTACTCCGTTTATTGCATTACCTAGAGGAGTAAACCACTCTGATACGGTAATTTTAATAGAAGATCCTCCTGATAATCTGTGAAGTGATTGTATTGATCCTTTACCAAAAGAACGTTCTCCTATTACTGTAACATCTCTATTCTCTCTCAGTGCGGCAACTATTATCTCTGATGCTGATGCCGACCCTTCATTGATAAGAGCAACTGTAGGATAACTTGCAAGAATCGGATTTCCAGACGCATTATAATCTTTTTCTACACCTCTCTCATAGCTTACTACAATAGTATCATCTTTTTCAAGAAACCAACCTGATATTGAGTTTACAATATTAAGAGATCCTCCAGGATTGTTTCGTACATCAAGTATTATACCTTTTGCAGAACTTTCTACAACAGCATTAACTATTTCTGAAAAATCTCCAATCATTCCTTGATGAAAATGATGAAGCTTTATATGAAAAATATCATCCCAATCATTTCCAGAAACAGATGGAATATTAATTACATCTCTTACAATGGTAACCGTATGCTCTCTTTCTTTACGAATAAACTTTAATTTAACTGATGTTCCTTTAGGGCCACGTATCAAGTTAACTGCCTCTTCTATGGACATACCTTTTGTTGATTTTCCATCTATTGAAATTATTTCATCACCAGGATGCATTCAATATTGAATGCTGGAGTTCCTGTTATTGGTGATATAACTATAATATTATCATCTCTTACTCCTACTTCCATTCCAACTCCTTCAAATTTTCCAGATATATCATTATAAAACTTCTCTGTCTGCTCTGGGTCAAAAATACTGTATAAGGATCATCAAGGGTAGTAATCATGCACCTCTTACTGCTCCATAAACTAATTCATTATCATCACATTATCAAATCCTAAAAATTGTCTTTTAAATCATAATAAGTCTCCCAAAAGTGAAAATCAATATCTTCTGGAGGTTGTACTATATTGTAGTTCCCACCAAAATAAGAAAACCTGTCCCAAATAGAGTAATGCAAAAATAAGTATCAGTAATTTATTTCCATTTTTCTTTTAGGCATCATCGCTAATATAACATAAAAAATGTTTTTGAAAAGATAAAAAATGCCCCTTTTATTTTTAAAAGGGCTTTTAAGGGATCAGGATACTTGTAAGTGACAAAAGATTTACCTCCTTGGGGGTACGTTCAATAACAATCATTGTCTCAAAATCTTCAAGAGAAACATTAGAAACTCGTTCCAAAGAGCAAAGATCAATTCCCAATTCAAGACCAGCTTCTTTTATCACAGATTCTTCTTCTGGATGAACAAACAGCCTTACATTTCCTGGCAACTTTTTCCCATTTTCTGGACAAATAATTTCTCTTATTTCTTCCAGATTGTTTTTTTCAACCCAGATGAATCTAAGCTCATTAAATCTAGAAAAGAATGAGTTGCTGATATCACATGATACATAATTCATACCTTCCTCCTTACAATATTTTCGAAAGAATATACCTACAAAACGGTATATATTACAAAAGAAAACTGAGCGTTGCAAATCTCTTCATTATTATACTCACCTTCCTTCTCAAGACGAGGTAAGTTATCAACACTGACAACAATAACAGAGTCAAGTGGTCCAAGTTCTATAAATACCGGCCGCTTTAGAGTCGGGATATTAAGATTAAACTTTTTATTAATCGCTTCAATGGTTGCTCTGTTTATTGGCTTACAAAACGATTGTAGCTCTCCTTCTAGTAACTTCTCCTTTATCTCTTTAATGGATATTGGCGAACGAGTTATAATCGAATTTGTATTATCAAATGTTCGAAACATAGAATGAGCCACTGCAAACCCGAAATATGTCATATCCTCCTCCTTATTTTAATGTACTTTTATATATAATGTAACATATAATAATAATTTTGTCAATAAAAACAGGCCAGTTTAATTACTGGCCCCATCATATTTACTTAAACAACTTCTTTATAGTGCGCCCGGTAGGATTCGAACCTACAACCGTCTGCTTAAAAGGCAGCTGCTCTACCATTGAGCTACGGGCGCATATTAATTAAGGCGGGATAATCAATTACCTAGTCTTAGTAAAAAAAACACATAAAATGGACAAAACTAACCTTGGCTCGGATTCTACCGCCTTAGTTAATTTTACTTATTTTTTAGTTTAAGTCAATTACTAAATTCCTTCTTTTCTAAGATTTTCTAAGAGTAATTTTTGTTTTTTAGTTAACTTTTTAGGTACATTTATGTTGACTTGAACATAAAGATCTCCCTGACCATATCCTGATAATCTAGGAAGTCCTTTCCCTGACAAACGGATAATCTTTCCTGGAAATGTTCCTGCAGGAATTTTTAAAGCTATATTTTTCCCTGTTAATAAAGAAAAATTAATACTACCACCCAAAACAGCATCTGTATAAGAAATATCAACAGAACAATAAAGATCTTCTCCTCTAGGAGTAAAGAAATTGTGTTTTTCTACCGTTACTTCAACTAATAAATCTCCTGGTTCAGATCCTCTTACACCAACATTACCCTTACCAGATATTCTTATCGTCTGTCCAGAACTTATCCCAGCAGGTACAGAAAATTGTATAGTTTCTTTTTCTTTTACTCTTCCTTCTCCTTTACAAGACGGGCAATTCTTTTCAGGAACTTCTCCTTCTCCTTTACAAGACGGACAAACTGTTGAAGTTGATATCATCCCCATCACTGTTTTTGTTACCCTTCCACTCCCTCCACATTGAGGACACCTTTTTTTAGAATACCCTTTTGCTACTCCAGAAGAAGAACACGCCTTACAAGGAACAAACTTTAAAATAGAAACTGTCCTTTCTTCTCCAGTCATTACTTTGGATAGTGGAATAGATATATCTATTTTTATATCTTCACCACTTCTCCTTCTACTACTTCTCCCTGATCTATTACCAAAACCAAACATCTCTTCAAATATATCTCCTACATCAAACCCAAAATCAGAGGATGAAAACCCTCCTCCTCCACTAAAACCACCAAACCCTGACGAGGGACCAGCTTTGCCAAACATATCATACTGCTCTCTCTTTTTGTCATTAGACAAAACCTGATAAGCTTCGTTTACTTTTTTGAACTTAGCTTCATCTCCCCCCTTATCAGGATGGTGTTTGTGGGCAAGTTTTCGGTAGGCTTTTTTTACATCCTCTTTTGAGGCATTTTTAGATACACCAAGTATATCGTAATAATCTTCCATAATAATAATTATTTTTCTTCATATTCTCCATCTTCTGGCTTCTCTTTATCTTCTGGCTTCTCTTTATCTTCTGAAGACTCTTCTTTTTTATTTTGCTCATAGATAGAAGAACCAATCTCTTGAATTTTTTGAGAAAGATTCTCAAATTTTTCTTTTATTTTATCAAGATCATCTTTGTCTTTAACTTCTTCTAACTCTTTTCGAGCACTTTCTATGCTTTCTTTCTTATCAGAGGGTATCTTTTCTTCATAATCTTTCAATGTTTTCTCTGTTGTGTAAATTAACTGTTCTGATTGATTCTTAATATCAATTAATTCTTCTTTTTTCTTGTCTTCTTCGGCATGCTGTTCTGCTTCTTTTTTCATCTTCTCTACTTCTTCTTCAGAAACACCAACTGATCCTTCTATGCGAATTGATTGAGATTTACCAGTACCTTTGTCTTTGGCAGATACATTAAGTATTCCGTTAGTGTCTATGTCAAAAGTAACTTCTATTTGAGGCACTCCTCTTGGAGCAGGGGCAATACCATCTAAAACAAATGTTCCCATTGATTTGTTGTCACTAGCCATTGCTCTCTCTCCCTGTAAAACATGAATCTGAACAGATGTTTGATTATCTACTGCAGTAGAGAATACTTCTGTTTTTGACGCTGGTACTGCAGTATTTTTTTCTATAAGCACTGTATTCTTTCCACCTAAAGTCTCTATACCTAGTGATAAAGGAATAACATCAATAAGAAGAATATCTTTCATCTCTCCTTCAGGTTTTCTACCTTCTTCTTTAGCTGCAAGAATTTCACCTTGGATTGCTGCTCCAATAGCAACTACTTCATCTGGATTAATTTCTTTATTTGGTTCTTTATTAAACAATTCTTTTACCTTATTGTGTATCTTTGGCATTCTTGTCTGTCCACCAACAAGAACCACCTCTTCTATATCTTTTAATTCCATTCCCGCATCTTTAACTACTTTTTTAGTCATCTCTATGGATTTATCTATATACTTGTCCACGAAAGATTCAAATTTAGATCGGGAAAGTGTGTAATTCAAGTGTTTTGGACCAGACTCATCAGAAGTAACAAATGGTATATTTATTTCTGTCTCCATTGTTGTTGACAACTCTTTCTTTGCTTTTTCTGCCTCTTCTTTTAATCTCTGTAATGCAAGAGGATCTTTAGAAAGATCTATCCCATTATCATTTTTAAACTGTGTAATCAACCACGAAACTATCTCGTTATCAAAGTCTTCTCCACCAAGATGACTGTCACCTCCTGTTGATTTAACTTCTATTGTGTTATCACCCACATCAAGTACAGAGACATCAAATGTTCCTCCACCAAAATCATAAACAACAATCTGCTCATCTTTATTACGATTTAGTCCATAAGCAAGTGCTGCTGCTGTTGGCTCATTTATTACTCTTTTAATGTTAAATCCAGCTATTTCTCCAGCTATTTTTGTTTCTTTTCTTTGAGAATCATCAAAATATGCTGGACAAGTTATTATTGCATCTGTTATTTTTTCTCCAAGCTTTTCCTCTGCATCTCTTTTAAACTTTTGCAAAACCATAGCAGATATTTCTGTAGTTTTGTACCACTTTTCTCCAAGACGTATTTCAACACCTTCTCCTTTTTCCTCTTTCCTTGTTTCGTAAGGAAGATTTTTTTTATCTTCCGATATTGCAGAATCATCAAACCTTCTTCCTATAAGTCTTTTAGTTGCAAATATAGTGTTTTTTGGATTTGTAACCTGCTGACGTCTAGCAATCACTCCAATTAAACGTTCTCCTTTTTTGCTGAGTGCTACTACAGAAGGGGTAGTTCTTGACCCTTCTTTGTTTTCTATTATCTTTGGTTCTCCGGCATCAACAACTGCCATAGCCGAAAAAGTTGTACCAAGATCTATTCCAATTATTTTTCCCATAATACTTAATTAATTAAATTTATAAACAAACCTTTACTTTTGAAGGACGGATTAATTGACCATCCATTTTATATCCTTTTTGAAGTTCTTCTATTATCTCTCCACTTTTGCAGTTTTCTTTTTTAACTGCTTCAACTATTTCACAAATTGAGGGATCAAATTCTTTCCCAATAGTAGAAAATGATTCCACTCCCTCTTTTTTTAAAGTATCTTCCATCTGTCGCTTTATTTCTA
>JAGYLR010000027.1 GCA_018400895.1 bacterium | reverse complement strand
TTTCCTGGTCAGCCAGTGTTGCAGAATCGTCTGGAGCTTCTCCTGTACTTCTGTGAGATTCCTTTTGCTTTACCATTTCTTCTTTAAACTGCTCTTCTTTTCTTTTTTGTACTCTTTCCATAATGTCTCCAACATTACTTATATTTAAATATTCCATTAAAGTTTCAGGGTCGATTATTCCAGCTTCTGATAGTTTAAATACCATTTCTCTTCTAGCATCTTCTGTGTAGGCTATTTCGGGAACAATCCTTACCTTAACTTTTCTTGGCTTAACAACTATTGCCCCCTCTGGTTGTAGACTAGCTGCATCACCAATATATTTTATATCTTCTTTACCAGTAGATATTTTGTCAGAATGAATTTGAGTTTCAGATATTATTTCTAAGATAAATTCACCAACTTCGCTCAGCATTGATTCTAGGTTCTCAATTGGCTCAGAGACTGTAGCTGCATCAGCTGACTGCAGAGCTTCTATACCTCTGCCAGACTGAAGAGACCCAGGAACTCTACCTAAACTAGCCTCACGTATTCCTCCAAACTCCTCAATCCATTTTTCCAGATTAGCCATATACTGAAATGGAGTTGATGGTAGCGGTGGTAATTGCTGAAAAATCGGTGGTTGATTACCTTTATAAGTAACCTTTTCTGCCCCCTTATCTGTTATACTAGATACCTCTACTCCTCTTTTTATAATATACTTACCAGCCAACATTCTCTGAATGTAGGTTTCTATTTGAGAAGCAACTTTATCTAATGATTTATTCGGTGAAATTAAATCCTTTAACCATGGGTCTGTATAAATTGTGTTAACAGATTTTTCTGGATTAAAGATGAAAAATGGAAACCTTTTATAAGGAGTTTCTTCTACTGATATTATTTGGTTGCCAGCAGAGGTTATTTTCTTTACGACACAATTATCATCTTTATCTGTGTATTTATACCACAATTCCTTTACTATAATTGTTTCTAAATCTTTGACAGATTCTTCTTGGTTATATTTTTGTTTCTCTAAAACATCTTTATAGTCGCTGGCTCCTTGACGATTGTCAGCGGTTAAATCCCCATCTATTTTATATTCCTTATTTTCTTTTAAAGATGTAATAGGTCTCTTGACAGCCTTCAATATAAATCTGCAATCATCTATAGATGATCCATTAGGATCAAAGAATACATCAAATGTGTCATCTACCCAGAAATCTAAATATGTCTTACCATTCTTTTTTATTAAACCCCCTTCAAGAATTCCAACTGATGTTTTTAAAGAGTTTATAATAACATCTGTTAAAAGCATTGGTATATTTCTTGTTTCATAAACATTCTGAAGGATTTTATTATAACCAATTGCCTCTTGTAGAGACTCGTCGGATGAGCCTTCTGGTTCAGTCTGCCATCTTGGTTGATTTCTTTTAATAAAATTTTTAATTCCTCTTAGCTGTGTTCTTATTTTATTGATAGTCCTGCGAACTTCTCCACTGGATATTGGTATTGTTTGTACCGAATTAGTTGTTTTATTAAAAACAATCCAATGTTCACCTCTGACAAATCGTTCATTAATATACCAGTCTCTCTGTTGTTTTATGTAGTGTTTCTTTAAAGATTCATATAAAGTATCAATGTAAGTAGCTTGTGAGGCTCCTCTTTTTCCAGTCTTTATATCTCTTTGGAAGTCTGATAAAATCATTTTATTGTAGTGCTAAGTTTATTGCAGACTCTAGTTCAAAGTATGCATCTGAATTTACAGGAAAAAAGATTTGTATTTTTTTATCATTAACCTTTTTTTCTGGAAATACCAGTCTATATCCTGGCTTTTCTAATCGCTTAAATATAGCTATGTTATTTAATTTTATTTTGTTATTTAATATACAAGATGCGAAGCCTATATGTCCTTTGTTTTCAGGTATTCTTGTTATTGAAATTTTTGTTATTTCAAAGCTCATATTATTTATCTTTAATTGCGTTCAATAATTCCTCAGGTTCAACTTGATCTATATCTACTATTTCATCTTGTACTACTTCTTTTTCGTTTTTATTTTCATACACTGGAAGAGAAGTTGTGTATTCATTTGTGTTTTTTGACATTAAGGCCGTTGTTAATTCTCTGATTAACTCTAATTTTTCAGCTCTAGCACTTTCATCACTTTTTCTTTTATCGAAAAATAAATATGCTAGAAGTGATAAAACTACTATTCCTACAATTATTGTTTCCATATTATTTTTTTTCTTCAATTGATGCTATTGCTACTGAGCTTGTCAGTAGAATACCAGCAGTTGAAACAGCATTAGTTAATTCCTCTCTAACAACTTTAGCAGGGTCTATGACACCGCTTTCGAATAGATTTTCATACGACATTGTCAAAGAGTTATATGAGTCATTTCCATCTAAAACCTTTCCAACTATTGCATCTGCATTTTCTCCACCATTCTTTATAATTCTTTTAAAAGGTGCTTTTGCTGCCTCCAGTACTAACTTGAACCCAGCGTCATATTCTCTTCCATTACTTTCAAAGTCAATATTAGAACTTCTCAAGAGTGCTGTTCCAGCTCCCTCCACTATTCCCTCCTCTATGGCAGACTTTGTTGCGTTTAATGCGTCTTCTATTCTATATTTAATTTCTGTTTGTTCTGTGTCAGATGCTCCACCAACTTTTATATTAGCAGCTTTTCCTGTTAATTTTGCTAATCTATCTTTTAATTTTTCTATTCTGAAATGGTCTTTTTCTGATTTTAACAATGTTTCTATCTCTTCAATTTTTGAGCTGACATCACCATTGCCACCAGTTATCATTGTCTTATCTCGGTTAATAACAGCCTTTTCAACTTTACCACAATCCTCAATAGTTCCCTCTGTGATTTTTTTTCCTTCAGCTTCGCCCAAAACATTAGCTTCTACTAATTTGGCAAAGTCTTGAATAATATCTTTTTGAAATGCTCCAAAACTTGGCATTTTTACTGGCACACATCTGAATTTTCCTTGAATGTAGTTTTGAATAATGAAGGCTAACGCTTGACCGTCTATTTCATCTGCAAATAACAACATATCTCTTTTACCAGCTTTTAGAAGTTTGTCAAACAATGGTACTAATTGAGCTGATTGAGTTATCTCATCTGTCGTCATTATAACTACTGGTTTATTCATTGTACAGCTCAGGCTCTTATGGTCATCTATAAAGATTGGTGTTTTATAGCCAGAATCTAGTTTGGTTCCTCTTAAATATTCTACTTCTGTTTCCAGTAAATTACTAGTTGTGATTGAGACAACACCATTTTCTCCAATTTCATCTATTACATCTACAATCAACTCTCCTAATTCCTTGTCGTTGTTTGCTGATATAGTTGCAATATTCAATCTGTCCTCTCTTGTATTAATGTTCTTTTTTATTTCACTGAGTTTTTCTAATATTTTACTCAATGATGCCTCCATTCCTCTTTTGATAAAGATTGGGTTCATCCCAGAGGCAATATATTTAAATCCTTCTTGGATTATATTTTGTAAAATCACCACGGTCGAAGTTGTGTTATGGGTCATTATATAATTATCTGTGAAATAAATACTATCTGGATTGCTCACTTTAATACATTGCATTTCTTCCATTTTCCCTGTTTTTCTAATGTCTATAATTTTGTCTCCAAATTTGTAACCCATTAATTCTGATATTCTATAAATTGATTTATTTGAATATGACTCATTATTTTTTCTTTCCATTAAATAAGAATGAACTCTCCTACCTAATCCTCTGAATAGCTCTACAATATCATCATTTAATTGCTTACTTACTGTACTATATTCAACTAAACCTCTACTATTAACATATCCGTCTGTATCTACTAATCCTTGTAGTAATTCAAGTCTATTTTCCTTTGAATTATATAAATAATCTAATGGGATAAATTTACTATCACTCTTAGTTCCGTATAGACCTAATTTAGTTAAACTTTCTTTTAAGCCAGTAATTTTTATTCTGAAATAATTTTTATTATCAATATAACGAACTTTCATTGAAGCACCTTCTGGTAATTTTATTTTACCAATAACATGCTCTTTAGCTAGTCCTAATGATAGCTCTATTTGTCCAGTCCCACTTAAACTTCCATCTCCGATTAAAAGACCTAATGTGTATGGATCTATTGGTAATTCTTTTTTATTAAACTCAGCTATACTTACTGGTGTATAATATTTATAATGTGAGTATCCATCAACATTCCTATATATTCCACTATCTAATATTTCACCCGTTGTCATAACTTTTTCCGTACCATCGTTTGTTTTAATTGACCATAAATGATCTTCACAACATTCAACTACTCTATTGTTACTAAATTCTACCTCGTAAACTTCTTTCTCTCCCTTAGGAAAAACTCCTAGAACAGTTTGAACAGTTCCGTTAGATCCACAAATTTTCATACCAGTTTCTATATCTCCCATTGTTACCCACCCATTAGGTGTTAAAACTTTACTATACAAAGGTTGTGGGCCATCGCCACCTATTCTATTTGTTTTTTCAGCAGCTTCTCTGGTTAGCATTACTCCCATATTCTCAAACTTATCTTCAAGAAATACTTGTTGAGCAACTGTTACACCATCTTTTGTTATAATAGGAAATGATGTATCCTCAAATATAACATTTTGTCCCCTTGGTCCTAGTGTGGATGCTACTGCATCTGCTACAGTGTTTACACCTTTTAAGATCTTAGAACGAGCTTCCTCGTTAAATTTTAATTCTTTATACATTTTGAATTGTTCCGATTACGTCATCTTGATCAAGAAAGAAGTAATCTTCGCCTTTATATACTAATTGATACAATGAATAAACACCAGTTATTACAACAGTGTCTTTTGGGTAGGTTTCTGTCCCTTCGATTATATTACAGGTGATAAGTTTCTTATTATCATCTGTCTGTGGAATGTACATATCAGAGTCAATCTCTGTATTTTGGTTTTTACTAACTAGTAGTAAACCGCTTTTTGGTAATATTTGCATACTATTTAGTTTCCTCCACATCAACCATATCTGGTTCTTGCGTTCGGATTTTTACTACTGGAATTACTTCTCCATGTTCTCCACCAACTACTACATTAGCGGCATAGAGTTGTAGTCCATACTTTTTTTGAATTTTTGAAAGTTCATCTTGAAACTTTTCTAGTTTCTTTTTGTCCATACATTTTTTTTAGTCAACATCTCAAGAGTGATCTATTGAAGCTGACGGTTTTATTAAATTTTTAATATCTTGTTCTATTATTGATAATTTTTTCTTAGGAGCCTCTGGTCTTGACGGTCTAGTCATAATAAGGTATTTAAGGCTGTCTACTGCGTGGTCATCTTTTTTTACTGGCTTTTCTGGTTGATTAAGGTTTCTTTCGCTACCCTCTGGTAGTTCTTTATACTTATAAGTAACAAGCTCTCTGCATAGATTTGGACACTTGTCCTTAAAAATGTATAGATTAGATATACCACCTTCTCTTATTTGAAAGTACTCTCTAATTCTAGTTATTCCAGCGTCTACATTATTACTACCGAGTTCAAAGTCCCAACCATTGTCGTAGAAGTCTTCAAGGACTGAAAATTCTGTCTCCTCACCATATTCTTTCTTTACCCTATTCTTAGCTCTTGTAGTTGGATCTATTACCTTAACTTGGAAAAAAGAGTCTGCCAAGTCTCTTCTCTCATCCATGTCCATCTTCTCGATTTCTTCCGGAGTCTTCTTAAATAGATAAGAAAATTTTTCAAACATTTCCCTTGACGAAACCGATGGTATGGCTGGCTTATAATATTCATCAATGATATAAAGTATTCCATCTTTTGTATATATACCTATTAGACCTGCTGTTGGATTTTGCTGACCAAAGTCTAGCGATATTAAGTATTCTCCGCTAACATTAAATGAATCAATAAAATGATGTCCTGGGTTAAAGTCACAATAATCTGGGCCAAAGACCAATTTACCTGACTTTGTTGAGAAATCTATTTCATATTCCTTATCCCATACTGATTTAGGTGTTCCTTCTTTTTCTTTCTTATACCATTCTAAACCATCTCTCTCTGGGTCTTTTTCTGGATCAGCTGTATAATGTAGGGCTAATACTGAAAATTTATTATTAGGGTTCCTCCAAAATTTTATACCCCTTATTTTCTCCTTGTGTTGCAACTGCTTGTAATTCATACTACATTGTTAGTTTGTCAAAAATCGCATATTCAAACCAAGTATTATCTTCGGCAGTGGAAACAACTGTTAATCTACCACTATTTGAAAGTGTAGGCTTAAGAGCTGTATAAGCTGACTCCATTTCTGGTTGAAATGCAGCCTCATCTGCCAACATACCTGATAGAGTGTGCATTCTGATAACATCTCCTCCTTGAGGGACTCCAATTATGGATGAGTTGATATCAGGTAGTTCAAATTTACAACTTACATGCTTACCTTTATTAGATGGGTTGGCTTCTAGTGGTATATATCCATTTGGATAACCCTTTTCATAAAAACGCTTCAAAAAACTAGGCTCATTATCTCATATGTGCTTTCCTCTCTTTACTAATGCATCTGCATCTTGCTCTTTTTTAGATTGAAATGCTGTAAATCTTGCTTTATGAAACTGTGTGTCCCACAAATATAGAGCTACACATATCCACGAAATCATCATTTGTCTTGTTTTTGGAATGAAAAGTATTCTTTCTTTTAACCATTTATCTGTTATGGTTTTAATGTACTCCTTTTTGGGGAATGGTTTTATTGGATTACCAGTTTTATCATGAACATCTATAGTCTTTGCCCAGGTTGTTAGGAAATAATAGGGGTCTTCTTTACACATTCTCCACTCTAATTCCTGTAATTTAGGTGAATTTTTTAATTTTGCCAAATATTTTATGTCTTGCATCTTAAACTTGAGACCCGACACTAGTGTATTTACACCTCCGATAGTCAGGTCGTTCAATTAATTCTAATTGCTAATATCGGAACTCAAGCCTACAAAGAAGCTTCAATATTCTTTTTCTTTTCTATGAGCTCACTAAATGAAAGATTTTTAAAATCTTCCTCATCTTCTACTGGTTTAATGTTTTCATTAGATTCTTTCATATTACCACTAATCTTTTGAAATGTCAATATAGCATTGTTTCTAGCATTCCAATCTGGAACTAATTCGCCATTAACCAATTTCTTAGCGTCTAACATCTTTTTTAATGTTTTGACAATAGCATCTTTTGTCATTCCATTCTTTAAACCAATAACCCTATATGTACCCTCAACACTATCAATGAATTCATGAACCCTTGGGTCTTTCATTAACTGGGATGCAGAAACAGATGCTTTTTGATCATCAGTCTGTTTGTAAGCATATTTATATGCCCTTCTAGCATTAAATCCGTTTCTTACGTATTCTTGGCAAAAAACCTTTGCTTTGTCTGTTAATTCTTTTTTCATATGAGCCAACCATAGGATTCGAACCTATAACCTTCCGCTTACAAGGCGGATGCTCTACCAATTAAGCTAGGTAGGCTTTGGGTTCTTACCCATTTTTTATGTGTTATTTGTGGACCATGTAGGAATTGAACCTACGTCTTACTATAAAGTAATCGACACCTTAATAGCCCCACTTTCATACCCCCTATGTAACATTGGCCTAACGTTAAGCGGACGAAATCTTCACACTGTCGTGTTATATTGCAATCTCAACGAACTTTGGTAGTGTATAGCCCTAAGGGGTATGAAGCTGATTTTTAAACTTATGTGTTTAAAAACTATTTAATTTTTAAATGTATGTGTTTAAATAGATACAACCTGCCCTTTAACTCCTT
>JAGYLR010000026.1 GCA_018400895.1 bacterium | reverse complement strand
GCGACCAAAAAACAAAGCAAGTAGGTTAAGAAGCGTAACTTGTGAGGTAAATGCTTTTGTTGAAGCAACGCTTATTTCTGGTCCAATGTGATTGTAAACTCCAGCATCTGTTTCTCTTGCAATAGAAGAACCAACTACATTTACTACACCTAATGATAACCCTCCTTCATTTTTTACTTTTCTTAGAGCAGCTAAAGTGTCAGCAGTTTCTCCTGATTGAGATAAAAACAGATATACCTCATCTTTTTTAATCTGTTTCTTGCCATAAGAAAATTCTGAAGCAAGTTCAACCTCACAAGGAACTCCCGATATATCTTCAAATAAGTACTTTCCAGCAAGTCCAGCGTAGTAAGAGGTTCCACAAGAAACAATATTCACTCTTTTTACTTTTTGTAATTGTTTTTCAACACTCTCTAATCCTCCTAGTTTTACTGCATCTTCAGTTAATCTTCCGCGCATAGAATTTGCTACTGAATCTGACTGTTCCATTATCTCTTTAAGCATAAAATGTGGGTATCCTCCTTTTTGAGCTTCTTCAATGTTCCAATCCATCTCTGTTTCTTCTCTATATTTTGGCTCATTTTCTAAATTAGTAATTGAAAGCTTGTTTTTTTTAATTACAGCAACATCTCCATCTTCTAAAAACACCATCTTTTTTGAGTGCGGAATTATTGCTACTGGATCAGAAGAAACAAATCCACCACTTTTATTTACTGATATTGCTATCGGACTAAACATTCTTGCAACAACTATTTTTTGAGGATCTTTTTTAGAAACAACTACCAATCCGTAAGTTCCTTTTATTAAAGACAGTGATTTTTTAACTGCCTCTTCAAGATTACTTTCAAAAAAATGTTCTATTAGGTGAGAAATAACTTCTGTATCAGTGTCAGAAATAAATTTATGTCCCTGCTCTATTAACTTTTCTTTTAGCTCTTTGTAGTTTTCTATTATTCCGTTGTGAGCAACAAATATTTCCTCCTTGCAATCATGCTGAGGATGAGCATTTTCTTCTGTTACCCCTCCATGGGTCGCCCATCTACTGTGTCCAATGCCTATATTACCGTGAATATCTTTTTTTAATTTTTTTTCCAGTTTTTCTAGTTTTCCTACTGATTTAACACAAGTTACTTTATCATTTAAAACAACCACTCCACTAGAGTCGTATCCACGATACTCCATTCTTTTTAGCCCATCCATAATAATTGGGGAAGCATTATTTTCCCCTATGTATCCCATTATTCCACACATACAATATTTACAAGTTTATTGCCAATAACTACTACTTTTTTAATATTTCCTTTATCTGTCCACTTTTTAGTATTTTCAATAGCAATTTTTTCTGCTTCTTTCTCTGATATATCTACATCAACAGTAGCTCTGTGACGAACTTTTCCGTTAACTTGTATAATCATAACAACCTGATTATCTTTTGCTTTTTCTTTAGAATATTTTGGCCACGACTGATTAAATATTGATGGATTATTTCCTAATCCTTCCCACAAGTTTTCAGAAAAGTGAGGTGCAAAAGGAGCAAGCATCTTCACAAATTCAGTAAATATTTTTTTAGGGATATCTCCTTCTTCTTTCATTCTATTGTTAAACACCATTAAACAACTTATTGCTGTATTGAATTTAAAGTTTTCTGTATCTTCAGTAACTTTTTTTATTGTCTTGTGTAGTTCTCTTTCTAAATCTTCTGAAGGTTCTCTTTCTGTTAACAGATTAAAATTGTTCTCTACTTTATCAAGAAATCTATACATTCCACTTACTCCTCTATCACTCCAAGCAACCCTATCCTCAAATCCACCTAAGAACAATTCGTACAATCTCAAACAATCAGCTCCATATTTTTTTATAACATCATCAGGAGAAACTACATTTCCTTTTGATTTAGACATCTTTATTCCTCCTTCTCCTAATATCATCCCTTGATTTTTCAACTTGTAAAACGGCTCTTTATCAGAAACAACTCCTATATCATACAAAAACTTGTGCCAAAATCTGGCATACAAAAGATGGAGAACAGCGTGTTCTGCTCCCCCAACATATAAATCAACTGGCATCCACCTTTCAAACTCTTCTTTATATGTATTTGGTGGAAAATCTAATTTTTGCGAAATCCCCTTCGCAATAAATGCCAAATAATACCAACAAGATCCAGCCCACTGAGGCATGGTATTTGTTTCTCTTTTTGCTTCTCCTGAACATTTAGGACACTTAGTGTTTACAAAAGAATCTATACCAGAAAGAGGTGACTCTCCTGTTCCTGTAGGTTCATAGCGCTCTACTTCAGGAGGCATTAAAGGAAGATCTTCTTCATTTATTGGAACAATTCCACATTTTTTACAGTGTACAAGAGGTATGGGTTCTCCCCAATATCTTTGTCTAGAAAAAACCCAATCACGAAGTTTGTAATTTACTGCACTCTCTCCATTATCATCTTCTTCTAGTTTTTTAATTATCTCTTCTTTCCCTTTTTCTGAAGAAATACCAGAAAAATCTCCTGAATTAACCATCTCTCCCTCTCCAGTATAAGGAAGTTCTCCTCCTTTTATTACTTCTCTTATCTCTAGCCCATATTTTTTTGCCATCTCATAATCTCGTTCATCATGTGCTGGGACAGACATTATTCCTCCTTTTCCATAAAATCCTAAAACATAGTCAGCAACCCAAATAGGTATCTCTTCTCCACTTATTGGATTTTTTGCTGTTAATCCTTTAAGAGGAACACCTGTTTTTTCTTTGGCAAGCTCTGTTCTTTCTATGTCTGACTTCTTTTTTGCTTTTTCTGTATAATTTTTTACTTCATAAATATTCTCTATATTTATATTTCCATCTAACACTTTCTTTACCAAATTATGCTCAGGAGCAAGGACAAGAAAAGTAGCTCCAAAAATAGTATCTGGGCGAGTAGTAAAAACCTCTACAAAAAACTTATCAAAAACAGGAAAGCGAATAACAGCACCCTCTGACCTACCTATCCAATTTCTCTGCATCTCTTTAATCTGTTCTGGCCAATCTAAATCATCAAGGTCTTCTAATAATCTGTCAGCGTACTTGGTTATTTTTAAAACCCACTGCCTTATACTCTTTCTTTCTACTTGAGCACCACACCTATCACACAAACCATTAACTACTTCTTCATTTGCCAATCCTGTTTTACACGAAGGACACCAATTTATTGGGAGAGTATCCTCGTATGCTAATCCTTTGTTAAACATCTGTATAAATATCCATTGAGTCCATTTAAAATATTCTGGATCAGTAGTATTTATTTCTCTATTCCAGTCATAAGAAAGTCCTATTGAATCTAGTTGCTGTTTAAAATGCTCTACATTTTCTTTTATTGAGTACTTGGGGTGTATCCCCATTTTTATTGCATAATTTTCTGCAGGGAGGCCAAAAGCATCCCAACCCATAGGATGAAGAACATTATATCCATTCATTCTTTTAAAGTGAGAAAAGGCATCTGTAGCAACATATCCTCGTGGATGACCAACATGTAATCCTTGCCCTGAAGGGTAAGGAAACATATCCAAGCAATAAAACTTTGGTTTTTCAGAATCAGTTTTAGTTTCAAATACTTTTTCTTTTTTCCAATACTCCTGCCATTTTTTTTCAATTTGTTTTGGATCGTAAGACATATGGCTCCATTATATAAAAAATAGAGTGCTTTGTCCATACAACTATCCAAAAAATATTCGGAGGTTCAACCTCCAATTGTCAAAGGTGTCACCTTTGACATTCTCACCTCCTTGTCATTCCCGCACCCATTGTCATTCCCGCACCCATTGTCATTCCCGCGGAAGCGGGAATCCAGAAAAACCCCACCACCGTCATTGCGAGCGTAGCGAAGCAATCTCATAAACATCCACGAGATTGCCACGCCCCTATGGGGCTCGCAATGACAAAGTGAACCATGTACACCCCAGGGGTGTACATGGGGTAGAAATGTCTACCCCAGATGTCCATACCCGGGTATGGACATGGGGAAGGTTGGAAAAAATGGCACAGGTCTCACCTGTGACATTTTATTATTGACATAATAAATTTAATATGTATAATATAAACATATATATTAAGGAGGTGCTCTTTTGAATAAAATTGTAAAAATGGGTTGTTTCCAAAGGCAGACTACTAACACAGCAGATGTAATTAGGTCTACTGGCAAAAAACATGGATTCGCTGTTTTGGGTTATGAGAAAGTAACTATACTAGGAGATATCTGTGAGGCAGATTTTTTTTCTAAAGTTACAAAAATTCCTTATAAAAATGCTCTTACAAAAGGAGAAGTTTGTCTTTATCCTGAGAGAGAAAAAGTCTTTTTCCCTTCCCAAAAAGACCTTTTTCAAGCTATTACAAAAGATAACTTTATTGTAGTAGGAGAGGTCAGAGAGAATTGTACAATACTCCTATTTATCTCTATCGTCAAAAATATTAGAGAAAAAGATGTACTTAAGATAGTAGATAAGATGGATACCTTGAAAGGTTCAAAAGAAGAGAAAGAAAAAGCTATCAGAAAAAATGCATCCATTTTGAGAAAAAAAGGATTTGAAGCTAAAGTATTTAAGCTTTAAGTTTTTAAAACCCGATTAATTAATCGGGTTTTTTATAAAAAGAGAGTTAGCGTTTTGCTTAGTTATTTGTATGACTTCTTCTAAACTAACACCTTTTATTTCTGCTATTTTTTGAGCAGTATATTTTGTGTAAATTGGCTCATTTCTCCCCTCTTCTTGGGGTGGGGTAAGATAAGGGCAATCAGTTTCAAGAAGCATTCTCTCTATAGGGGTCTCTTTTATCACCACACTAAGATCCATTTTAAATATTATTCCGTTAAATCCAAGATAAAATCCTTTTTTAATATAATCTCTAGCATCTTTTTTACTTCCCGTAAAACAGTGTATTACTCCTCTAATTTTATGCTTTGCCAATTCTTCTCTTACCTCTTTGTGTGCCATACGACAGTGAATAATGACAGGAAGATTAAATTGTTCAACAATATCAATATGTCTTTGAAAAACGCCCATCTGATCTCCACCTCTGTCTTCTTTTTTATCTAATCCTGTTTCTCCTAATGCAACTACTTTTTCAGATTTTAATAAATCAATGTAAAGCTGTTCGTTAAACTCTTCTTTTTTTACATGAATCGGGTGTAACCCCACAGCAGCATATATATCTTTATTATACTCTTCTGCAATTTCTACTGCTCTCTTGCTTGTTTTATAAAATGAACCAACATTTATTATTTTCATTCCCTCTCCAATAGAACGACTGATTACTTCTTTGTAATCATCTTTAAAGGCGGCAAAGTTAAGATGTGCATGAGTATCAAATATCATAATAAATTATATTAGCACAGCATATAAAAAAAGCCCATCATTTTTGATGGGCATTAGAAAGAACTACAAAGAGATAACGTTACGAATTTTTATCAAGTCTTCAACAAATTCAATTGCTCCATTTTCTAAAGATCTTGGGAAATATCTGTCTGCTTTGTGAAGCCACCAAATGAGAATTCCTTTGTTACTTCCTGTAGGAACACCTCCCCATGGAAGCTTTACATAAGTGTAACAAAGATCAATTATCTCATCACCAGTTCTTTTTTCAATAGAAGGAAGATCAAAAGAAAAATAACCTGAAATTACCTTTTTTAATCCTTCTTTCGTCCAATTTTTTCCAACTTTTACAAGAAATGGTGTATCAGCTACTTCTTCTGGAACATCAAAAAATTTGTAAGCACAAAAACAAAATCCATTTTGTTTCTCATCTTTAAAAAAAGCAATCTCTCCCGGTAATGCCTTGCCATTACTCCTCACTTCAAATTTAGCTTCTTCTAGTGTGTACTTTAATTCTTTTAAATCTTCAGTAACAAAGAATTTTAAACGCATCTCTGTCCTCCTTTTAATGTACTTGACTCTTGTTAAGAGCTCCCGGAAAAAAATATTTCTTCAGGCAAATCTCAACAAGCCATTTAAAACCCCTCATTTTTTCAAAGAGGGGTTGTGCACTTGCTTTTTGTTTATTTTTTTATAACTTGGCACAACCACTCTTAATAAGGACATATGCAAAAATGTCTTTAATAAAGAGTGTTGTGTTTTTTCTGTTATTTAACATAACACGGCAATTATATTTAAAAAAATAAATTATGTCAACGGCAAAACAAGAAAAACAGCCAAAAAACGGCTGTTTTTCTTTAGCTTTTAAATAAGTATCTACTGAGTAATGCTTATCGTTTCTTCTAATTCTGCAGTTGGCGCACTAACTTTTAGTCTTGTACCAACCAACTCAACTTTATATTGCCCACCCTGTGGATCTTCTGGGAACTCTTGCATATATGTAGGAGTAATAACTCCACAAGCAGTAGCATCTAAATCTGTTGTTTCTGTTTCTGCTGGACAATCTGTTGGAAACTCTCCTCCCCAATCAATAGCATAAGCATAAAAAGCATTGGCAATTGATGCTACATGACTTTGTCTTGTTGACTGTCTTGCTTGAGCAAACTGACGTCCAGGGTTAATAGCGATAATCACTGCTGCCGCTAAAATAGCAATAATACCAATAACGATAAGAAGTTCAATTAATGTAAAACCTTTTTGTCTTTTCATGATTATTTATTGTTTTATTTGCGACCTTTTTACTGAGTAACTGTTGGGATATCTTCATCACTTGCAGTGATATTTCCAGTAATCACTATTCTATTTTCACTATCATCATAAAATGACTGATACCTCCTCCTTGAGGATCTTCTGGAAGAGCTTGCATATAGGTGGGAGAGTTAGCTCTCCTACAATTAGTATCAGGAACTCTACATAGCTATCGCCTCCTGACAGGTGGGAACATTGTCGCATTAATTGCATAAGCGTAAACTGCATTTGCAATAGAGTTAAGGTGGCTCCATCTCAAGTTGCATTTTTTGCTTGCTGGAACTGACGTCCAGGGTTAATAGCGATAATCACTGCTGCCGCTAAAATAGCAATAATACTCTATTACTATTAATAATTCTATAAGGGTAAACCCTTTTTGTCTTTTCATATTCATAATTTAACTTAACTTGTAATCCGACCTTTTATTGTCTAATTAATAAGAACTATTGATTAATCCACCGGCATAGTCATTCTCTAACACTATTTTATACCATCCATCTTCTTCTTGCAATACTGTGTATGTTTCTTCTGAGAAACCATTAGTATTACTTCAGATTCATTATTATTTTCAAAAAATAAACAGAACTTCTTCTTCTTGATACAACTAATTCTAAAAGTTTGTACTACTTCAACTTCTCTATCTGCCTCATACCCAAATATAATGATAAGCACCCTTGTTTTGAGAGTGGATATATTGGAGTAGGAACAGGGAGATAAATTAGGTAATAAAGAGCAAATGCAAGAAATCCCAATCCGGCAAGAGCAATAAATAACGCTGTTACATATACCGGAAGTGAGTCTTCCCCTAGCTCTAATTTTTCTTTTCTGCTCATATATTTAATAAATTAGTTTTCTTCTGTTTCTTCTATTTCAGCTTCGTTTTCTTCTGTTTCTTCATCTGTATCCTTATTAAAAGCATAATCCATGGGCACCCAACCCAATATATCATCTCCCAAATCTATTCTGTACCAAGTTCCCATTCTTTGTAGTATCAAATAACTTTCTCCACTAGACACTACTGCAATAATTTCACTATCTTCTCCTGGACCATTATAAACAGGTAATCCATCTTCTCCCGAGGTCATATTTATTGTAAACATATCTTGTTCTACACCCTCCTGATCTATTATTGTAAGTACACGTTCTTTAAGGGGAATAAGTGGTGGTGGAACAGGAAGATATATAAGATAGTAAATTGATAATCCTAAAAGTAAGAAACCTGAAATAGTAATAAAAACAGCAATAAGAAGTACCGACCTTTGTTTTTCTTGTTGTGTTTTGCGTTCTTTTGTTTTTATATCGTCAGGAAGTAAATTAACACCTTTCTTTACAGGATCTTTTTCTGTTCCACGAAGTGCAAGACCTATAACATTAGCAAATAAAACTGAGTGCTTCCCTTTTAAAGATTTTCTACCTTCTATTTTTTGCATTGGATTACCAATAACCACCCTTCCACCTAATGCGCTATTAAAATAATCCTCCATTCCTGGGAGAAGAGCTGATCCTCCAGCAAGAATAATTCTATCAATGCCAACTTTAAACTGCTTCTTATAATACTTTTCTGCTTCTTTTATCTCTTTTATTATCTTATCACCATGAACAGAAAGTATTGGAAGTAGTTCCCCAGTAAATCCTATTTTTTCTTTTTTCTGTTTTGCTTCTGCTTTTGATATTCCTAATTCTTCAGACACTTTTGTATCAAAATAAGTTCCTGCATAAGGAGTGCTTACTGACATAGATAATATCTCATTATGGAAAATACTAAGAATTGTAGTACGTGCTCCAATATCAACTATCATCTCATTTCTATCTTTTACCTTTTCTTCTCCATTATTCTTATCTTTCTTGTCTTTCTTATCTTTCTTGTCTTTCTTAATTTCTACTAAAAGTGATTTACCTAAGGATGATGACTCTACATCAAAAGCCACTGGATCTATATCTATAGATTTTAATATGTTTATGTAATTTTGAACTACTTCTTTTTGTACTGCTATGCAAAGTACATTTGAGTTTCCTTTTTCCAAAGATTTAATTACATGATAGTTGAAATACAAATCTTTAAGAGGAAGTGGTATTGTTTCAGTCATCTTTTTCTTGACATTCTCCACTATATTTCCTCCTCCTATCCTAAACTGATTAATAAATACCTTTGACTCTGGGATACTAATTATGCTCTTTATCTTAACTCCTTTCTGTGTAGCTAAACTCATTGGCTTTGTACTTGCCAGTGTCTCTTTTATTGCCACTCTCAATTTCTCTTCATCTAATATATCTCCATTTTGCACAATTCCTTCATCTAGCACCGATCTACCATAAGCAACCGTAACCTTTTGTTTGTTAAGGTGTAATACTTCTATAGAATGGTCACTTATATCTATTCCAACTATTGGATATCTGGTAGCTGTAAATAGTTCTCCAGAAAACTTTGATCCACGTAAGAAAGATTTTGCTTTTGATATATTTTTTGATGATGTCTCTTCTTTTTTTTGTTCTTCAGGTTTTTCTTCTTGTTTTTTAGAAGGCTCTTTTTTATCAGATTCTTCTTCTGCTTTCTCTTTGCTGGCTTCATCAGCTTCTTTTTGCTCTGCTTTTGCTTTTTCTTCCTCTTTTTCTTTTTCCTCTGCTTTTC
>JAGYLR010000025.1 GCA_018400895.1 bacterium | reverse complement strand
CAAAGTTGCATAGGTGCAACCTTTGACATTTTTGTGTTTTGTTTACCGTGTGCACCCCAGGGGTGCGCAGGGGGTTTTTATAGTTTAAAACGCCTAATTTCCCGACTAAAAGGGACCTGTCCCCTATTTTTTTTTCCTATTTTCCTATTTTTCTGTTTTCTGTTTTTAGTTCACCTGACAAGAGGAGATGTTACTGAAATTTCCTCTGCTATCAACTAATTGGACATCAACGTATATATAAGACTTGTAACCACCAAAAGGAGAATCAGGATAGCCATCTGTTTCTGTATATTCAAACCCACAAACAGAATCTCCTTTTACATTATAATTCATCTCCTGCCATTCAAGTTCTTGATGTCCTCCAAGATCTGGCACATTGATACGATATCTAACTCTTAGCTTTGAAATATCACCGTCTTTGTCTGAATACCAAAAGCCAGTAGACCCATCTTTACAAGAAGTAAGAACATTTGGTGTTCCATTATCTAAAATCTCAAGTTTGCAATCATCTTTTTTTGTTTCTTCTTTTGTTTCTGTAAAAACCTCTTTTTCTTGCTGGACCTCTTCTGCTCTTTCTATTTGAACCTCTTCTGCTCTTTTTTCCTCTATTTCCTTTTCTTCTATTTTCTCACGAACATCGCTTGGCGGACGCTTGTTTTTGCTTAACGGCTTATGATTTTCTTTGGATGATTCTTCAACATAATCCATCATAATATTAACCGCTTCTGTTGATATCATCTCTACCCCACTTCCACTAATATTAGAAGCTCTTCCAAGTAGTGCTGCATTTGCTTTTGCAACTTCTGTTGCTTTGGTTACTGCTTCTTGGCACTTCTGCGCCTGCTCAATGGCCCCTTCTTTGTTGTCAGCAATATCTGCATAAGATTGTCCGCTTCGCCATCTTTCTACAGAATCTCCGCAACCACTTTTAGCAACATTGTCTATTGCTGCACTTCCCATAAAAATTCCACCACCAATCACGGCAACAGTCACAACAGCTGCCACAATAGTAATAAACCCATTTTTATTTTTTTCTATTTGCATAATTGTTCTTCGTTATCGGAGAGGAATACTATTCCCGCTGTTACAGAAATAAGCTTCTCGTTTACAAATGTTACCGCTGCTAATGGGGTATTGTTTGTCTCTTTAAACCTGTATGTTGTTAAAACATCTTCTCCTGCTTTTTCCGTTAAGGTACAGCTCGGTGTACCAAAAATACTTTGAACCATGCTTTTTGATGTTCCTTCATTAAAAATCAAAGGATTTACACTGTTTCCAATAAAATCATCTGTAGCAGATATTCTCTTTTCTTCTTTAAAAAATCCGTTCTCAAAAACTACTTTGTTGTTATAAGGATCTCCATAAAACCAAACTTCAAACTGTAAAGGATTTTCTCTTTTAATTGGCACCCCCTCTTTTATTTTGTCATAGCTTATTATTAGAACATAAGCCTCTGGCATTCCTCTAGTTTCTATAAACAACTCTCTAATATTTTCTTCATTAGTATATGAACGAAGAAAGGGATTTTTAATATCAATACTTCTTGGTATTCTCTCAAAAGCACTGACCATGCTATTTAAAGTTGTATTAAAAGCCTCTATTGCTGCTGTTTCTTTATCAACTCCACTTTCTGTAAACTGAGAAAAAGCAACATAAAAATTATATCCAAACCAAATAATAAATATCAATAAAATTACTGATACAATCTTTTTTATTACTTTAATGCTTTTGAAGAGAAAAGAAAAAATTAATCCTATTGCCTTAAAAGGTAAGACAATAAGATCCCAAAAACCTTTTTGTTTAGTTGTTTTTTTGTTGTTTATTTTTTCTTCTTTTTCAGAATCCATTGGTCAATTTTGTTTCGGCTTAGTCTTCGGACTACCAGTTCGCCCCTGGGAGAATATGGGGAGGTATAATTATTATGGACAGGTACAATTCTGTACCTGTCTGCGTCAAATTCTTTGCCTTGCCTCACCTTTCAGGCGAAGCAAGGCGCAGAATTGTGCCTTGCTGCCGGGCTAGGACTCGAACCTAGACTAATAGGACCAAAACCTACCGTCCTACCGATTAGACGACCCGGCAATATTTATTTTAAAAGTTGTGCTACTTTTGCTGTTGCAATTTCTAATGGAAGTTGTGGTATTGGTGAGTACTTTATCTTACTCCCCGCTTCCAAAAACAAAGCTATCATTTCCTGCATAATCTTTTCAGAAACTTTTTCTGCTTGATGTTCCATAATATTCATCTCTTCTTCTGTAAGTGTTGTTTTTAAAACATCATATACAGAACCACTCTTTTCTTCTCCTGACATTATCTTTAAAATCATCATCTCTCGTAAGTAGTAAATAAGATTTTCTTGAAACTCTTCAGGATCTGTTCCTTTTGAAAAAAGATTGTTCATAACAGAGAACGCTCCTTTTATATCACTATTTAATACAGAGTCAATAAAAGAAGATATCACCTGCTTTTCTACTACTCCTAGCAAACTTCTTACATCTTCTACTTTTACTTCTTTGTCTCCAGAAGAGAAAGACATAACTTGTGATAACAAACTCTCTCCGTCTCGCATTGATCCTTCTGCTGAAGAAGCTATTATCTTTAAAATTTCTTTATCAACCTTAAATCCTTCACTCTTTGATATCTTGCTCATTCTACCTATCATCTCTGGAACAGTAAGCTTTCTAAAATCAAATCTCTGACAACGCGATATTATTGTTGGTATCATCTTATGAATCTCTGTTGTAGCAAATACAAATATAGCGTGTGAGGGAGCTTCTTCTAGTGTTTTAAGTAAAGCATTAGCGGCACCAGAGGTTAGCTGATGAGCTTCATCTAGTATAAAAATGCGGTATTTCAATCTAGCAGGAGAAAAGCGTATTCCGTCTCTTAATTCTCGTATTTCATCTATTCCTCTGTGAGAAGCAGCATCTATCTCCATAATATCTATTGCCCTACCCTCATTTATCTCTTTACAAGAAGAACATTTGTTGCACGGCTCAACACTCTTTGTATCTTCACAATTTACTGCTTTTGCCAGTAAACGAGCCATTGTTGTTTTACCACTCCCTTTTGGCCCACAAAAAAGATATGCATGAGCTACAGAATTACTAGATAAAGCATTAGTTATAGTTTTTACTACATGCTCTTGACCAACTACTTCAGAAAATTTCTGTGGCCTGTATTTTCTATATAATACTTGATTTGTCATTTTGTTTTTCTTTTGCGGATTATAAAATATATGAGAAAAATTAGAAAGACTATGCCCAATAAAACTTGTGGCCCGTAATAACTTTCTACTCCTACTCCAGAGATAGTTATTAACATTACCCCTACTCCAGCTAATAACACTCCAATTATTATAGATAGAATTGACAACCCCTTTTTCATTCCAAAAACTATAACTACAAGTGAAGCAGTCCATGCTCCAGTAATAGGCAAGGGAATTGATGTGAATAATGCTAGTGCCAAGTATCCGTACTTCTCTAATTTTTCTGTGTAATCATTTCTTGCTTTGTTAGTCAGAAAAGAAAAAAACCTTTTCAGTAAAACACTCTTTTTTGAAAGAAAAACTGAAACAGGGTCAAATAAAGAAAGTATCAAAAATATCGGAATAATATTTCCTAATACTGACCATAAATAAGCAGAAATAGGGCTCATCTGGTACACAACCAAAGCAACAGGAAGTGCTGCTCTGAGCTCTAATAAAGGCACCATCGCCAAAAAAAAGGTCTGCAGTTCTTCTATCATAACAACCGTATTATAACTTAAAAAACAATTTATGGGAAGTTGTATGTAAATCATCTCCGTGTTAAAATACTTGTATGATTACACTGTATAACACCTTAAAACGGAAAAAAGATATACTCCGCCCAATAGAGCCAGGATTAATTAAAATGTACACCTGCGGACCTACTGTTTACTTTTACGCTCATATTGGAAACTTAAGAACCTACTTATTTGAAGATATATTGAAACGTACCCTTATCTACAACGGATACAAAATAAAACACGTTATGAATATAACTGATGTTGGTCACCTTACATCTGATCAAGACACAGGAGAAGATAAGATAGAAAAAGGATCAAAAAGAGAAGGATTATCCGCATATGAAATAGCAGAAAAATATACAGAAGCCTTTAAATTAGATATCAAAAAATTGAATATAATAGATCCTAATGTTTGGATGAAGGCAACAGATACAATACAAGAACAAATAGATTTTATTAAAAAACTAGAAGAAAGAGGTTACACTTATGTAATAGAAGATGGAGTTTACTTTAACACATTTAAAATTAAAGATTACGGAAAATTAGCTAACCTAAAAAATGTTGATTTACTCCCTGGTGCAAGGGTGGAGATGGTTAGAGGAAAGAAAAACATTACTGATTTTGCACTTTGGAAACTTACTCCAGAAGGAGAAAACAGGCAGATGGAGTGGGATTCTCCTTGGGGAAAAGGTACACCAGGATGGCATACTGAGTGTATAGTCATGGCAGAAAAATCCCTAGGGATACCCTTTGATATTCATTGTGGAGGAATAGACCATATCCCTGTACACCACACTAATGAAATTGCTCAGTCTGAGGCAATGTATAATTCTGATATGGCAAATATCTGGATGCACGGTGAATTTATGAACATTAATGGTGAAAAGATGGCAAAGTCACAAAGCAATATACTTACACTAGAATATATTAAAGAGCAAGGATTTCATCCCCTGGTTTACCGTTATTTTGTGTTAGGAGCTCATTACAGAACAAATATGAACTTCTCACTATCTGCATTACAAGGAGCAAAAACTGGACTAAAATCACTAATTAATAAAGTAAGAGAATTAAGTGGAGAAAAAGGAGAAGTTAATAGTAAATACAAAGAGGAGTTTTTGTCTTGTATTAACGATGATCTCAACACTCCTCAGGCTCTTGCTGTAACATGGAAGATGCTAAGGTCAAATATTAGTAATAAAGATAAATATGCCACCCTACTCTCTTTTGATGAGGTATTTGGGCTTGGATTTGATAAAATATTAAAAGAAGATATTCCTGAAGATATAAAGCAATTAGCAAAAGAAAGAGAAACATACAGAAAAAGAAATAATTTTGAAAAAGCAGACCATGTAAGAAAAGAAATAGAAGAAAAAGGTTATAATATAGAAGACACTCCTTCAGGGGTTAAAATTAAAAAATATGAGTAACAATACAATAGACAAATTACCTCCTCAAAATCTAGAAGCAGAACAGTCACTGCTTGGTTCATTAATGATTGACGGAGAGTCAATGTTTAAAGTTTCTGATTTTTTAGAAGCAAGAGATTTTTATAAGAAAGCTCATGCAGATATCTATACTTCAATCTTTGATTTATTTGAAAGAAAAGAAGCTATAGATCTTTTATCAGTTTCTGCAAGATTAAAAGAAAAAGAACAATTAAAAGATATTGGTGGTAAGGCATATCTTACCACGCTAGTAAATTCAGTTCCTACTGCTACTCACGTTATTGATTACGCTCATATAGTACAAAAAAAGAGAATTTTACGTGATCTTATCCGTTCTGGACAAGAAATAAGTACATCAGCATATAATGAAGCAAAAGAAGTAGAAAAACTACTTGATGAAGCAGAGAGCAAGATATTTTCTATATCACAAACATCACGTCGTGATAAGTTTATTCATATTAAAGATTCTTTAGAAGATGCTTTTGAAAGAATAGAAAAACTCTCTAAAGAAGGAGCAGATACTCGTGGTGTTCCTACTGGATTTCCAGATTTAGATAATATAATTTCTGGCATGCAGAAATCAGATTTAGTTATTTTAGCTGCAAGGCCAAGTATGGGTAAATCTAGTTTTGCTTTTGATATAGCAAGAAATGTTGCTGTAAAATATAACACTCCTGTGGGAGTGTTTAGTTTAGAGATGTCAGTAGATCAAATTGTTGATCGTCTTATCGCCGGAATATCAGGAATAAATCTTTGGAAATTAAGAACTGGAAAACTTAAAAAAGATGGTGATGATAACGATTTTGATAAGATAAGAGAATCATTTGGAGTTTTGTCTAAGTCCCCTCTTTATATTGATGATGCTGCCTCATTTAATGTAATGCAGATGCGCACAATGTCAAGAAGATTACAAGCAGATAAAGGACTAGGACTTATTATTGTTGACTATTTACAATTAATGGAACCTAAAAATAGTAATGTTTCTATGGTTCAACAGATGACTGAAATATCTCGTGAATTAAAATCACTTGCTAAAGAGTTAAATGTACCTATTCTTGCTCTTTCTCAATTATCTCGTGCAGTTGAACAAAGAACACCACAAGTCCCAAGGTTATCTGATCTTCGTGAAACAGGAGCAATAGAGCAAGATGCTGATGTGGTTATGTTTATCTACCGTGAAGACTACTATAGAGAAGACACATCCAGAAAAAACATATCTGATATAATAGTTGCAAAACACCGTAATGGACCAACAGGAAAAGTTGAGCTGTACTTTGATAAAGATACAGCATCGTTCAAAAATCTAGATACTAGCCATTAATGTACCCATCTGCAATAGAAAAAATAGTGAAACTTTTTTCTAAGTTTCCTACTATAGGGCCTCGTACAGCAACAAGATTTGCTTTGTATCTTTTTGATCTTCCAGAAAAAGACATAAAAGAACTTGTTGATGCATTAAACGAAATAAAAAAAATAAACACTTGTAATCTTTGCTATCGATCAACTGAAGGAGAAATTTGTTCAATATGCTCTAATAAATCAAGAGATCACTCTACTCTCTGTGTTGTAGAAAGAGAAACTGATTTAGAATCAATAGAAAAAACAAAAGAATATAATGGAGTTTATTTTGTTTTAGGAGGAACAGTATCACCACTTAGAAAAGAGGACTTTAGAAAAGTAAGAAGTAAACAATTAAAAGACAGAGTAGAAAAAGACATAAAAGAAGTTATTATAGCTACAAACAATAATACAGAAGGAGAAGCTACCGCGCTTTACATACACAGAGTTCTTAAAGATAAACCAATAAAAATTAGTCGTTTAGGACGTGGATTACCTACGGGAGGAGAACTAGAGTACGCTGACCCGGAAACATTAAAAAGCGCACTAACAAGAAGAAATTAAAAAACCCGCTTTACAGCGGGTTTTTAATTATATCTTTTCTATTTCAACTTCAGTATAGGTTTGTTTGTGACCTCGTTTTACTTTATACCTCTTTTTAGGTTTATATTTAAAGATCACTTTCTTCTCTCCCCTCTTTTCTCCTAAAGATTTTCCTACAACCTTAGTTCCTTCAATATAAGGAGTCCCTAAAACAACTTTACCATTATCTTCTTTAAGAAGAACTTTATCAAATTCAACTTTTTCTCCTTCTTTTTTGTCCAGTTTTTCAACTGTTATTTTGTCTCCTGGAGATACAATATACTGTTTTCCTCCAGTACGTATTACTGATATCATACTTCTTTTTTGTCCGAAACCTGTTTCGGAGTGGTTATTTTTTTATCTTCTTTTAATATTTTATTAACTTTTTTACCAAGTAACTCCACCCTCTTTTCTGAACTTTCATAAGCTGATGAAGCATTCTTAATATGTGTTCCTAATTTGCGAAAGTCGCTAATTAGTTTATCACTATCTTTTTCTATTAAAGAGAGACGTTTCATTATCTCTTCTGCGTGTCTTGTTATGTTTGTATCACGAAACCACTGTTCAACTGCCCTTAAAGTGAGATAGAAAGTATTTGGCGAAGAAAGAATTACTTTCTTAGAACGTGCATACTCTGCTATGTCGGTATCTCTGTTCATATTTATCTCGTAATAAACTGCTTCTGCAGGAATATACATAACAGCGAAATCAACAGTATTTTCTGATGGCAGTATATACTTGTCTGCTATCTCTTTTATTCTGAATTTAACATCATTAAAGAACATCTTGCGAAACTCCTCTTTTTCTCTTCCTTCTGATTCAATCATTTTGCGAAAATTATCAAAAGGAAATTTAGAATCTATCGGAAGAAGTTTTTTGTTAGGAAGTCGTAAAACAGCATCAACTTTTTCTGAAGAAGAAAAGGTATGTTGAATTGAGTAGAGTTCAGAGGGAAAATATTCTCTTAGAATGTGTTCCAGCCCCGCCTCTCCCCACTGACCGCGAATCTTCGGCGAACGAAAAAACTCTTGAAAAGACGATATCTCTTTTACTGCACCCTGCATTGATTTCAATTCCTCTCTTATCTGAACTGTTTCTCTAGTAAATGAAGATATTTGGTTACCCATTGTACGAGAAGTATAATCAACACTACCTCTCATATCCGATAACTGCTTTGTTATTGTGTCTGTTAGACGTCTTTCCACATCAAGGTTAGCTTTTCTTACAGAAAAGATAACCAATAAAATGGTAAGCGCCAAAAGAGAAAAAAGTACTACTTCATTCATAAAAATATAAGGCGGGAGAACCCGAGCCCCAATCAATTTTAGCGAAATAAATTTTGTTCATATTCAAGGCGTAAGAAGTGAGCAATGTAATAACATTGTGAACGACGAAACAACAAAGAATATGGGCAAAATTGATTCGTCCTATGGAAAGTTGAAAAACGGCTGATTTTTTTGTTGCTCTTCCTTGAAAGTAGCCTTCAGCTACTACTTCGTCAGAGCGTCGCAAAATCATTTCGTTTTTCAAGCTTCTAAATTGACTTTGGTTCGGGCTCTACCGCCTTTGTATAATATCATTAAAATTTCTAAATATCAAGCGAACTGAAGAAAAAGGAACAGTAAATATATAGAAAACAGTACCAACGCTTCTCTGCGAGTAATCTTGTTATGAGTACGCACAAAAAATAACAGAACAGCTCCTCCTGCTATAATAAATGTACGAGCCATAATAAAAGGAGAAAAATCATCTATTACTATTGGGTGAATAAGTGCTACTGTTCCTAAAACTAATGTGGATGATATTGCTACTGCGCCCATCAACCCTCCTAATATCATCCAAGATTGTCCTTTACGAGCAAGAGCTATGGAAAAAAATGTTTCTGGTAGAGCAACTCCAAATCCTACAGCAAATAATCCAATAAGCATTATTGGTACATTAAATAAATCGCCTAACTGCTCTGCAGAAAAAACTATTCCTTCTGCACTAACTATTACTAAAAACAATCCAGAAATTATTATAAAAAAATCTTTTACTGGATGAGTATAATCAACAACCTCCTTATAGTCTTTTAAAAACCTGTCTTTATCAGAGAATAACCAGTAGACATATATACAGAAAGCAAGAATTAGAATAACTCCATCAATACGTGAAAGTACTCCGTTCCACAACAAAATAAAAGGAAGAACAACAGAAAGAAGCGCAAATGTTGTTCCAGCACGAACAGTTCTGCTTTCTACTACAATCTCTTTTAAAAAGAACACACATATTGATACAGAAAGAGTAAAAAGAATAATATTTTGCCCAACTATATTTCCT
>JAGYLR010000024.1 GCA_018400895.1 bacterium | reverse complement strand
GAAATATCCCTGGACATTACTTGAAGCTTCTGGAGAGGCCGTTGGACTACCTAAAGGATATCAAGGGAATTCAGAAGTTGGTCATCTTACCATTGGTTCTGGAAGGGTTGTTGATCAAAACTTAAAATTAATAAATGAATCCATAAAAGATGGAAGTTTTTTTAAAAAAAAGGAATTTCTTGATGCGATTAACAATTGTAAAGAAAAAGGAAGCGATTTACATATTATTGGCCTTTTACAAAAAGAAGGAGTGCATGCACATATAGATCATCTTTATGCGCTTTTGGATCTTTGTAAAAGAGAGGGTATTAAAAATGTTTATATTCATATTATAACCGATGGAAGAGATTCACCGGTTAACAAGAGCAAAGAGTATTTAAAAGAACTAAACGAATTTGGTTTTGGGGAGGTAGTAACTATTTGCGGAAGATATTATGCTATGGACAGAGATAAGAGATGGGAAAGAACAGAAAAAGCGTATCAAGCGATAGTAAAAGGAGTATCTAATGATGTTTTTATTGATCCTTTAGAAGAGATAGAAAATTGTTATCAAGAAGGAGAAACAGATGAGTTTATTATTCCTAGAGTAAAGGACGGCTATCAAGGAATAAAGGATAATGATTCAGTAATCTTTTACAACTATCGTACTGACAGACCAAGACAACTGACGGAGATGATTTTGAAACACCCTTTTCATTTTGTAGCTATGACTAAATATTATTCTTCTATGAAAGCAAATTTTGTGTTTAAAGAATCAGAAAAGAAGAATCTTTTGGGAGATGTGTTGAGTAAAAACGGAGTAAAACAGTTAAGAGTAAGTGAAACAGAAAAATATGCTCATGTTACTTATTTTTTTAACGGACAAAAAGAAAAGAAATTAGAAGGAGAAGATAGGATTATGATACCCTCTCCCAAGGTCTCTACCTATGATAAAAAACCAGAAATGAGTGTTTTTGAGATTAAGGACAGGGTAATAGAAGAGATAAAAAAAAGAGATTACGGATTTATTCTTGTGAATTTAGTTAATTGCGATATGGTTGGACATAGCGGAAATATGGAAGCGATTGTAAAAGCAGTGGAAGCGGTTGATAAGGCTTCGGGAGAGATAATTGATGCTGCCAAGGATTATTGTGTTTTTGTTTTAGCTGACCATGGAAATGCGGAAGATCAGAGAGAAGGGTGGAGAACTAGTCATACCATAAATCCCGTTCCTTTTGTTGTAAATTGCAAGAATTCATTATTAAATGGAGGAGGATTAAAAGATATTGCTCCTACTATTTTATCGGTTATGGGAATTGATATTCCTAAAGAAATGACGGGAAAAAATCTATTGATCCGTCCCTCGGAAAAATATTTTACATCCCACCTTGCATAGTAGTGGTTTATATACTAAAATAGTCACAGATTAGTAGTTAATAGTTTAAAATTATGAGTAAAAAAGTACGTGTATTTTCAACTCCAACTTGTGCTTATTGCACTATATTAAAAAAATATCTTGACGAGAAAGAAATTGAGTATGAAAGTATAGATGTATCAAAAGATGAAGAAAAACTAAAAGAAATGGTTGAGTTATCTGGACAGATGGGTGTTCCAGTTACAGAAATAGACGAAAAAGATGTTATTATTGGATTTAATAAAAAACAAATAAATAAGTCCCTTGGACTAGAGTAATGGATAAAAAAAGAGTAGCAATAAATGGTTTTGGGAGAATAGGAAGGTCAGTTTTAAAAAGGATACTAAAAAATCATCCTCAGTTAGAGATTGTCGCTATAAATGATTTAACTGATGCTAAAACACTAACTCATCTTCTTCGTTATGACTCTTCTTATGGTATTTATGAAAAGATAGTTAAGGAAAATAACGGGAATATAATGATTAACGGGGTAAAAGAAGATACAGAGATTAAGATTTTCTCTGAAAAAGATCCTGAGAATCTCCCTTGGAGAGAAATGAATATTGATCTTGTATTTGAATGTACTGGAATTTTTCGCAATTTTGAAGGAGCAAGTAAACACATAAATGCTGGTGCTAAGAGGGTTATAATATCTGCTCCATCAAAAGATCCACAGAAAATTCCTTCTTATGTTATGGGAGTGAATCATCATCTTTTTGATCCAGAGAAAGATACAGTAATAGATATGGGTTCTTGTACTACAAACTGTTTAGCTCCAGTAACAAAGGCAGTTCACAAAAATTATGGTATCAAAAAAGGGCTAATGACAACTATACATAGTTATACTGCTGACCAGAGATTACTTGATGCTCCTCATAAAGATTTTCGTAGAGCAAGATCAGCAGCGATTAATATAGTACCAACAACAACAGGAGCAGCAGAGGCGATAGGTAGAGTTATACCAGATTTAAATGGAAAACTTGATGGAATGGCTATACGTGTACCAACTCCTACAGTATCTGTTCTTGATCTTGTCCTTCAACTAGAAAAAGAAACTACAAAAGAAGATTTAAATTATACACTTAAAAAAGAATCACAAAACAAAGATTATTGTGGAGTTTTTGGGGTAGAGGATGCACCGTTAGTATCTTCTGATTATATTGGTAATTACTTTTCTGCGATTGTTGATGCTGATTTTACTTTAGTAAATGGAGGTATAGCAAAGATTATTGCTTGGTACGACAATGAATGGGCTTATTCTTGCCGTCTTGCTGATATGGCTCAGTATATTTTAAACAGATAGTTGTATGATTTTAAGCTATAACGAGCAAGAAGCTATTTTGGGAAAGTATAATCTTCAAACAGCTTTTTCTGGGTTAGCCACTACAGAAGAAAAGCAGTTATATTAGCTGAAAAGATAGGATACCCTGTGGTAATGAAAATATCATCACAGAAACACCTTCATAGAACGGAGATAGAAGGTGTTTTTTAGATATAGAAAACAAAGAAGATGTGTTAAATACCTTTTCTCGCCTAACGGAGATAGAAGATATTGATGGAGTTATTATACAAAAAAATTAAAGGATTGGAATTTATTATTGGAGCAAAAATAGACGCATCTTTTGGTCCAGTAATTATGTTTGGTAGTGGCGGTGTTATGGTAGAACTATTTAATGATGTGGCATTTCGTGTTGCTCCAATAAATAAAAATGAGGCATTAGATATGATTGAAGAGATAAAAGGAAAAAAGTTATTAGAGGGATTTAGAAGGATTTCCAGAAATGAATAAAAATTATTTAGCAGATATTTTAGTTAATGTTTCAAGTATTATTTATAATGAAAATATAAAAGAGGTTGATTTTAATCCAGTCATAGTAAAGTGAATGAAGAAGGAGGGTTTATTTGTGATGTAAAAATGTTGATATGATAGATAAAATATTTAATCCGTCATCAGTGGCAATAATTGGAGCAACAGAGAGAGAAAACTCTGTAGGGAGGAGTATTGTTGAGAATTTACTTGTAAGTGGAATTGATTTGTTTTTTGTAAATTCCAGAATAAAAGTAATATTTGATAAAGAAACTTATTCCAATATAACTGAAATAAAAGAGAATATTGATCTTGCTGTAGTTGTTGTACCTAAAATAGCGGTTAGTAAAGTAATTGATGATTGTGTAGAAAAAAAGGTGGGTGGTGTAGTAATTATATCAAGTGGATTCGCTGAAGAAGGAGAGCAAGGTAAAGCTCTACAAAAAGAGATAAAAGAAAAATTAGATAATGCAGAAATTCCTTTTGTTGGACCTAACTCTCTTGGTATTTTAAGGCCACCATTAGATTTTAATGTTAGCTTTTCCCCTGGTAACCCCAATAAGGGGGGGATAGCTTTTATATCTCAATCAGGAGGACTTATTGATGCTTTAATAGATGGATCAGAAACAAGTAGTTATGGATTTTCTTTTATTGTTTCTGTAGGAAATGCCGCTGGATTAGATATAGCTGATTATATTAATTTTATTAACCAAGATGAAAACACAAAAGTAATTGCTTTGTATATAGAAGGTGTTAAAGATGGAAGAAAATTATTTGAAGCAGTTAAGTCTTCAGATAAGCCAATAATTATTTTAAAAGCAGGAAGAACTCCAAAAACAATTGAAGCAGTATCTTCTCATACAGGATCATTAGCAGGTGAGTACAGAATATTTTCTGCGGCATTAAAACAAGCAGGGGCATTTGAAGTTGATTCTTTTGAGGAGTTATTTGATACAGCAAAAGCACTTGATTTTCAAAACACAAACAAAGGAGACGTGGGAATTGTTACAAATGGTGGTGGAGCAGGAGTTTTGATTGCTGATTTAATTTATGAATCAGGACTTTCTTTGGCAAAATTAGAAGGGATAAAAAATCCTTACGATATATTGGGAGATGCTTCTTGTAAAAAGTATAAACATGCTTGTGAAGCGGTAATTAAGCAAAAAGAAGTATCACAGCTTGTAGTTATTCAAACACCGCAAGCAGTAACAGAGTTTTCTAAAAATGTGGAGATGATTACTGAACTTCAAAAATATAATAAACCAATAGTTACTGTCTTAATGGGTTTTGGAAAAGAAACTAAAAGTGCAATTAACTATCTTGAGAAAAGTAAGATTCCAAGTTATAGTGATCCAAGGAGAGCAATAAAGCCGATATTAGCGCTTTCTAGAGATTTTAAAAAGTAAAAAAAATGAAAAAATGAATATAACTGTAACAGGACACCAAAATTCTGATACTGATTCTGTTGTATCAGCAATAATTGTCTCAAAATATCTAATCAATGACTCTTTTCCAGTAGTTTTGGGGAAAATAAGTAATGAATCAAAATTTGTGCTATCAAAGTTTAACATTGAAGAACCTCCCGTTTGTAAACAGTTGCCTAAAAGTGTTTTTTTAGTTGATCATAATGAGATGTCTCAAAGTATACCGGGAATTTCGGAAGAAAATATAGTAGGTGTTATTGATCATCATCGGCTATCAGGACTTAAAACAGATAAACCTTTATTTGTTCGTATTGAGCCACTAGGGAGTACATCAACTATTATTTATAAAATAATAAAAGAAAGAGGAATAGATTTAGAAAAAAAGGATGCTGGAATGCTTCTTTGTGCTTTAATTTCTGATACACTCAATTTAACATCAGTAACAACAACAGAAGAAGATAGAGAAGTATTAGATCAATTATCTTCTATATCTGAGATTAATGTTGATAATCTTGCTAAAGAATTATTTGAGGCAAAATCAGACTTTTCTGACAAGAGTATGGAAGACTTAGTTACTGGTGATATGAAAGAGTTTAATATTTCTGATAAAAATATTGTTATAGGAGTTTGTGAAACAACTTCCACTACTTACTTTGATAATAAAGAAAGTGAAGTTTTGGATGTACTTAAAAAGATAAAAGAAACTGAAAAATATGATGCAGTTTTTTTCTGCGTAATTGATATACTCAAAGAAAAAACTTACCTTTATCTTATAAGTGAAACAGAGGTTAGTGTAGCCACAAGTGCTTTTAATCAAAAAATAGAGGGATCTGTAATGATTCTTCCGGGAGTAACTTCTCGCAAGAGCCAGATATTTCCTCCATTATCTAAAGTTTTTTAAATTATGAAAAAATACACAATATCTTTTAAAAAAATAAGTATGAAAGACATTTCTCTCGTTGGAGGAAAGAATGGTTCTTTAGGAGAGATGATTAGTTCTTTATCTAAAAAAGGAGTATCTGTACCTGGTGGATTTGCAATAACAACTGATAGTTACTGGGACTTTTTAGAAGAAAATGGAATAAATGAAAAATTAAAAGGTATTTTTAAGAAATATAATAAGAATAGTACTAAAAGTCTTATAGAAACAGGTAAAAAAGCAAGAGAAATAATTCTAAAAAGTAGTTTTCCTGAAAAGGTAGAGAAATCTATAAGAGAATCTTATCGTGAGATGAATAAAGAGTACGGAAACAAGATTAGTGTAGCAGTTAGATCATCAGCAGTTTGTGAAGATGCACCAGATGCTTCTTTTGCTGGTCAGTTTGAAACTTTTCTTAATATATCAGGAGAAGAAGAGTTATTAAAAGCAGTAAAACTTTGCATAGCATCTTCTTTTAGTGACAGAGTAATAGCTTACCGTGAAGAGAAAAATGTTCCTCATTTGGAGTTTGCTCTCTCTATTGGTATACAAAAGATGGTACGTTCTGATTTAGCATCTTCAGGAGTGATGTTTACTCTTGATACAGAGAGTGGTTTTAGAGATATGGTTTTAATAAATTCAATATATGGAATAGGAGAGATGATTGTTCAAGGAAGTATTACCCCTGATGAATTTTATATTTTTAAGCCAACCCTAAAAAAGGGATTTGATTCTATTATAAGAAAAGATTTAGGAAGAAAGGATCGCAAGTATGTTTATGGAGCAAAAGGAGGATTAAAAGAGGCTAAGGTGAACAAAAATGATGCGCTTCGTTTTTCAATAAACGATAAGGAAATATTAACTCTTGCTAAATGGGCGATGATAATAGAAGAACATTATAAGAGACCTCAAGATATAGAGTGGGCTAAAGATGGAGAAACAGGAAAATTATTTATTGTTCAATCTAGACCAGAAACTGTTCATGCTCCAACTTCTGGAAACATATACAAAGAATATAAAGTTAAAGCCAAAGATGAACCGATTATCACTGGTATAGCTGTTGGAGATAAAATAGGTACTGGAAAGGTGAAAGTAATAAAGAGTATAAAAGATATAGATAAATTTAAGAAAGGAGAGGTTTTGGTAACTGGTATGACTGATCCTGATTGGGTAAGTATAATGAGATTAGCGTCAGCAATAGTCACAGATGAAGGTGGTAAAACTGCTCATGCTTCAATAGTAGGAAGGGAGTTGGGTATACCAACCATAGTTGGAACTGGAAAGGGTACAGAAGTATTAAAAGAAGGGTCTACTGTTACAGTAGATTGTACTAAAGGACTTTACGGAAGAGTGTTTAAAGGGAAGATAGATTACTCGGTTAAAGAATATGACCTAAAGAAAATTCCTAAAACAAAAACAAAAGTGATGCTTAACTTAGGAACTCCAGAGACAGCTTTAAAATCATCTTTTCTTAAAAGTTATGGAGTTGGTCTTGCTAGATTAGAGTTTATCATTGCAGAGAAAGTTAAAGTCCATCCACTAGCATTGTATAATTACGAAAAAATTAAGAATCGTGAATTAAAAAAGAAGATAGATGAAATTACAATTGAGCATAGTGATAAAAAAGAACACTTTACTAAAGAATTAGCAGAAGGAGTTGCTCAAATTGCAGCCGCGTTTTATCCAAGAGAAGTTATTATACGATTGTCTGATTTTAAAACTAACGAGTATAGAAATCTTGTGGGGGGAGAGTTGTATGAAGGAGAGGAGTCTAATCCTATGCTTGGATTTAGAGGAGCTTCTAGATATCTTGATAAAGACTTTTTCCCTGCTTTTAAAATGGAGTGTAAGGCACTAAAGAGAGTTAAAGATATTTTTGGATTAGATAATCTATCAGTTATGATTCCTTTCTGTCGTACAGTTGAAGAGGGAGTGGCTATACGTAAAGAAATAAAAAAGACTGGGTTAAACAGTGTTCCTGTTTATATTATGGCTGAACTTCCTTCTAATATAACTCTCAATAAAGAGTTTGGAGAAGTATTTGACGGGTTTTCAATAGGAAGCAATGATCTTACTCAGCTTATTTTGGGAGTAGATAGAGATAATGCTAAGCTTTCGGCAAAGTATGATGAGAACGATGAGGCAGTAAGAAGAACAGTAGCAGAATTTCTTAAGCAAACTCGTAAGAATAAAAAGAAAGTTGGAATATGCGGAGAAGCTCCGGCAATTATTCCTGGATTTGTAGAGTTTTTAGTTGATAACAAGATAGACTATATATCTGTTAATCCTGATTCTTTTATTCAAACAGTAATGAAGGTTCATGATAAAGAGAAGAAATAAAAACTTTAATAAAACACACAGATACACACAGATAAGAACACAGATACACACAGATAATGCCGTTGACTTCCGAAGTCAACAACACTGAGAACATCCACGAGATTGCCACGGGCTAAAGCCCTCGCAATGACGAAGAGACGTCATTCCCAGTCTCCTTTGTCATTCCCGTGAAAGCGGGAATCCAGAAAATTAACATTAAATTACGAATTTTGAATCAATTTCAAATTATTTAATTTTCAAATTTTTTGTAATTTGTGTTTTGTGTTTTTTTTGTTTGTTGTAATTTGTGTTTTGTAATTTTAAACTTGTCATTTTGATTTTTGATTTTTGATTTTTGATTTATCAACAGTATGTTCAACATAATAACATTTGGTTCAGCTACAAGAGATATTTTATTGGAGCCAGAGGAGTTATCTGTATTAGAAAATAAAGAATTTTCTTCGGGTAGAGCTGTATGTTTTCCTTTGGGGGCTAAAGTAGAGGTAAAAGATATAAATTTTAGCTCTGGTGGTGGTGGAACTAATACTGCAGTTACATTTGCAAAACAGGGATTTTCTGTAGCATATTGTGGAAAAATAGGAGAAGATTATTCTGCTAAAGTTGTTCTTGATGATCTTAATTATTATGATGTAGATATCAGTATGATTACGACAACACCAGAAAGGGCAACAAATCACTCAGTAATAATAAATGCCAAAGATGAAGATCGCACAATACTTGCTTACAGAGGTGCATCTGATCTACATTCGGAGAAAGATGTTGATATCAATAATATAAAATCAGATTGGGTATATTTTGCCCCGATGTCATCTGTATCTCTTTTTTATAAAGTACTTAAATATGCTTTAAAAGAAGAGATAGGGGTAGCGTTAAATCCGGGAATGTCTCAAATAAATAATGAGCATTTTATAGAGAATATAAAAGGAGTTGATGTTCTTTTACTAAATAGAGAAGAAGCTTTTACTCTAACTAAAGAATCAGATGAGATTGATTCTGTAAAAAAAGTCCAAAGTATGACAGGAGGAGTAGTTGTTGTAACAAAAGGGAGAGAAGGATTAACTGCTTTTGATGGAAAATATTTTTATAAATCAAAACCTATTTTCCCGTTTGCAGTAGATAGAACTGGTGCAGGAGATTCTTTTGGATCAGGATTTTTATCTTCTTATATTAGAACAGAGAGTGTAAAAGAGGGGATAGTTATGGGTATAGCAAATTCTACTTCTTGCTTACAAAAAATAGGAGCAAAGAGAGGTCTTTTAAATAAAGGAGATAACTTTGATAATGTTTATGTTGAAAAATTTAATTGATTATTTAAATAAAGCTAAAAACGAAAATTTTGCTATTGGGCAATTTAACTTTTCTACAATTGATCAGTTACAAGGAATAGCAAAGGCCTCACTTGAAATGTCTGCTCCTGTAATTTGTGGAACCTCTACTGGGGAGGCACAGTTTTTTGGAATGTATGAAGCGGTAGCAATGGTTAAAGCTTTAAGAGAAGAAAGAGGCGTGCCAATATTTATCAACCTTGATCATGGTAAAGATATTGATTTAATTAAAAAAGCAGTTGATATTGGTTATGATGCTGTTCATTTTGATGGGTCGGAACTTGATATAGAAGATAATATATCTTTAGCAAAAGAAGTTGTGGATTATGCTAAAAATAAAGATGTAGTTGTTGAGGGAGAAGTTGGGAAAATAGGAGGTAGTTC
>JAGYLR010000023.1 GCA_018400895.1 bacterium | reverse complement strand
ATAAATAATATGTTTAATAAAAAACTTTGGAAGAAAATAAAAGAACTAGACCTTATAGTAGACCAAAATGCAAATTTTTATATAGAAAAGACAAAAGAACAAGAAAAGTTGATTGAAAGAATAGAGAGTAAAATAGACCTTTTAGAAAGAATAATAGATAAAATTCAATTTTGTGATGAGTGTGGAGTTGCTACAAATAAAATAAAACACATTGTAACAACAAACAAAGATAATCGTGTTATAGGGCAAGGATTTTACTGCGATAGACACGCACCAAAATATGATTGGATAAAACAAGACGGTGAAGAAAAACGCTATTACAAAGAAAGGGTAGAAGTAAATGAAAAAGGTCGTGTTATAAGTAGTTGAAAAAAAATTGACAATTAGGTAAAAAAATGCTAAAATTATGCTAGTTCAAGAACAAAAACTAAAAAACGAATATAAATACATCGTTCCAATAGAAGACGGAACACTTGAGTATTACACGAAAGAACCTATAAGAACCGAAAAAACCGAGAAAACCCTTGACGGCATCTTTCAAATTATTATAAGCAAACCAAACGGAGAAGGTGAAATAAACTACGAGGGGCATAATATAAAATATAAAAAACAAATTAAGTTATGGCTATAACTAAAAAATCAATCTCTAAATTAAAAGCCCTTGAAAAGCAAGTAAAGCAAATAAAAGAAAACGCATCCGATCTACTCGCAAAAGCAAAAGAAAACTCTGAAACAAAACTACACAAAGTTGAAAGAGAAAAAGAAACTATTGAAGTATCAGAGAAAGACCTCTGGGAAGAAGTTTATCGTCTTGGAATAAAATGCCAAGCAGGGGAGATATTACAAAAAGAATATCCAGAAGTATTCAAGGCATATGAAAATCAAGAAGCCAAAGCAAAAGAAATTGACGACTTCTTCTTAAATGAGTTCGGCTTTCAGTTCGCAAAAATAACCCCAACAAATCTCATCAAGTTTGTAGAAGCGATAATTGATTATAAAAATGAGTAAAGACATTTACCAAGAGAGATACACCTCTCATCAAAAAAGAAAAGCAAGTAGTTTAACCAGCAACTACGGTAAAAGTAAATTCAAGATATACTCAGAAAAAGAAAAAAAGACACTAAACGAAATAATGACTAACCGTTCTAGCCAAAGAATTTTTAACGGTGAGAGCATAGACATAAACCCTATATTAGAAGCAATAGAAAAAGCACCAAGTTCTTGTGATAGAAAAGGAGTTTATGTATATATTATTGAAAACCGCCACGATAAAGAAATACTATCAGGACTACTAGTCGGTGGTGTTGGATGGTGCCATAGAGCAGATAAAATACTTTTGATAGTAGCAAACAAGAAAGCATACAAAAGCCCAGCAGAAAAGGATTTTATGCACTATCTGGACGCAGGAGTAATAATTCAAACAGTATATTTATCAGCAGAAGTTAATAACATCGGATGTTGCTTTGTAAACCCAAACATAAGAGAAGAGAACAAACAATTCTTCAACGAAAGATTTTTGGATGAAGATGAGGTATTTTGTGGGGCTTTGATTTTAGGAAAATATGAAAAAAAGCATTAGTATAGTTGGAATAGCACACAACGGATACGGTGTATTTATCCCTGATTGGCTTAAAAGTGTTTGCGATCAAACAGTAAAACCAAAAGAAGTGATAATAGTTCTTTCAGACAACCACGGGCTAACAGGAAAACTCCCTAAAAAAATAAACGGAATAGAAATAAATATTATCAACGAACCAATAAAGAGTAGAGGTCTTTTGAGAAACAAAGCAATGGAGATTGCGAAAGGAGAGTTTATAATGTTTTTTGATGTTGATGATGTCCTTTTAGAACACGCAGTAGAAGAGATAAGCAAGTGCGACGCTGATGTAATAGCAGTTAAATATTTCAAAGAATACAAAGGACAAACAGAGTTATGGGAAACACCAATACCTGTTTTTGAAAAACTACCAGAGTGGAGAAAATATTACTGCAATGCTTCGGGGTATATTGCTTTCAGAAAATCACTTGGAATACTACACGAAGATGTTGACACCCCAGATTATCCGTTTTACTTCAAAGCACTATCACAAGGAGCAACATTCCAACAGACAGAACTTCCTTGTGCTATTTACAGGAAAAGAGATGACGGACACGCAAAGAAAAAAACCAAAGAAGAAACACAGCAAGACTTCACAATGATAAGAGAAAGTGCAATGGAGTGTTATAATATTATGAAAAATGATAGAGCGTAACTTGATGCAAACTTGGGTTGGTCCACACCCTAAACCTGAAAAATGGATGAATACTTGGAAAGAAAAACACCCTGACTGGAATTACATATTATGGAACGAAGAAACAATCAAGGATTTAGACATAAACTGCAAAGCATTTGATTATTACTGGGAGAAAAAGATGTATCCGGGGGTGGCAGATATAATTAGATACCACGCACTTTATAAATACGGTGGATTTCAGCCCGGAGCAGACAGTATTTGTATAAACCCAATAGACGATATACTAGACGAAAACGAACTATACACAGTCGCTTCACACGCAAAAGATAAAGAAAACTGGATAAGAACAGACGGACTACCAGAAGACGGACAAAAGATACACTTTCTTGATCGCAACAACAAAGAACACAAAGACAGTTTATCCCCTATCCACGGAGCAAAAAAGGGACACTGGTTTATAAGAGAAATAATAAACGAAATAAACCAACTTACAGAGTTTGATAAACCATACAAAACAACAGGCAATGTCCTTTGTGAAAAAATGGTTAAAAAATATAAACCCGAAATTAAGATATTACCAATGCACACCTTTATTCCAAGAAGAACAGCAAGAACAACCCCACCAAGAGAATATAAATACATAGGCGATGGCAAGGTTTACTCGGAACATTATTATTTCACAACAAACAAACTATGGACATCGGAGTATTAACAATCGTTTATGACGGCTACGGCAAATTTCTAAAAGAGTGGTTTGATTGTGTATTTCACATAAAACCAAGACAAGCCGTTGTTGTTTTATCAAGAAAGCACGGATTAAAATATAACGAAAGAAATAAAATCATAAAAAAAGCAGAAGAGTTTGGAGTAGAGGTAAAGTTTATCACCAAAAGAAAAAGATTAAGTATGGGAGCGTTAAGAAACAGCGGGATTGAAGAGATGGATACAGAATGGATATTATACTTTTCAGCAGACGATGTCCTTTACAGAAACACAAAAAAAGAAATTGAAGCCAAAAAAGACGCCGATGTAGTAGCATTAAAATACCACCAAAGAATAAGCAACAACGATGTAATAAGAGAAACGCCAATCCCTGAACCTGAAAAGTTTATCAAGTGGAGAAAATTTTACGGAAACGCTGGATACATCGCTTTTAGAAGAAAAGTCTGGGAAGAAATACCATACGAAGATACAGATTATCCCAACTTCCCTTTTATGTTCCACCTAGTAGTCGCTGGTTATAAGTGGGAAAAAACAGACAACCCTTGTGCGATATACTTAAAAAGAACCGATAGCCACTCTGGAAAAAGAACAAAAGAACAAGACGAAAGAGCGTGTAGAACATTAGACATATCAGCAGAAAAAAACTACAATGAATACTGCAAAAGAATGAACATAGATTATATGGATGTAGTTTACTTATTAGACACAAGGAAGCAATCAAAGATACTTCCCCTTTCAATAAAAACACTTAAAAACATAAGACACAGAAATATATTTATAGTTGGAAAAAAACCAAGAGGAGTAGAAGCAGAAGAAATACACTTTGAAGACCAGCAAGTTTTACCAATAGAAAACACAAGAGAAAAGTTAAGGGCGATAATAGAAGACGAAAGGGTAAGCGATGATTTTATTTTGATGAACGATGATTTTCTTATCTTACAGGAATACGAATACATCCCATATTATCATCAAGGAGCAATAAAAGAAAAAGCCGTGATCGTAAATGATTATTGGAGGCAACCAGTAAAACAACTATACAAAAAATTCCCACAAGGCAAGATGTTCAATGTCCACTTCCCAATCGTTTATAACAAAAAAAAGTTGGCAAGAATATTAAACCAAGCAAAAGGAAGCATAAGAACTTATTACTGCAATTATTACAACATCAAAGGCGAACAAACAGAAGATTACAAAACCTATCAAAAGTCGGATATTAAAAAATACAAAGACGCTCCATTCCTTTCAACAACAGACACAGTAGAACACACAAGGTTGAGGGATTTGGAGAAATTAGTAGCAAAAAGATTATAATCCCCTATCCCCTACCGAAGATGTATATCAAATTCAGTCAAAACAACACAAAAGAGAGGGGTTCGGTAGGGTAGGGGAGTGGTTAAAAAATTATGAAAAACAAAGGAGGAAGACCAACAAAATTAACAGAAGAATGGCTTAAGGTAGCAGAAGAAGTGATAGCAGAGAAATTTCACGGTGGTGAGTATAAGGAACAAGTTTTAGATTTATTTAGTAGAGTAAGGAAGGATATTAAAGACGATGAAAAATACTTTCTATTTCTTGTTTGGTTTAAGGACGGTAGGTCGTTTAAGGATTATAGAGGAGAGGAAAGAGGAATAAAATTTAAAAACCATAAACAATATGGGAATGAGTATTATCATAAAGTTATTAAGAAAAATCCTCATAAAAGATTGAGAAATTCTTTTGCTTCTTTGTTAAGACATCATATTAAAAAGGGCGGTAAAAGCACTTTTGATATTACAAAGAAGTATTTGGGTTATGATATAGATGATTTAAAAACACACCTTGAAAAGCAATTTAAAGAAGGTATGAAGTGGGAAAATTATGGCAAATGGCACGTAGACCACGTAATACCAGATTGTAGGTTTAGTTATTCTTCTTTTGAAGACGAAGGATTTAAGAAAGCGTGGGCATTGGAAAACTTACAACCACTTTGGGCAGAGGAAAATTTTAAGAAAAATCAATATGCGACCAACTATAATTAACGATAAAATAATAAAAGCATTTGAGAAGGTTGTTAACGAGGATATAAACGCAATTATACTAACAGACGATGAGTTGGTTTTAGAGGTGAATGATATTTTAAATGAAGAAGATAAGTTTTCTTATTCTGCCTATAAAGACTGGAAAGCGTTTGCTATTGGGACAAAAGACGAGAACGATACGAGCGAGGAAAATATGGAACAGTATAAGAAGTTAAGGTCTGTTATAAAAAAGGCACTTACAAAACAGAAGAAACATCTCTTTGATAAATTCCGTTCAGATGAAGGACAATGGCAAAAGTGGGCTTGGATAATTGAAAGAAAGTTTGACGACTGGAACATAAAGCATAGATACGATCATACTTCAAAAGACGAGAAAATAGATTTAATTAAAGTAGAAATAATCAATGGAAATACAAATCAAAGCGACACCAGTGTTCCAGAAGATAGCACAGAGCCAAGCAAGGATACTGCTTAATGTAGGTTCATCAAGGAGTAGCAAGACCTATTCACTGCTTCAACACCTTATAATAAAAGCACTGCAAGAGCCGGGGGTTTACTCAGTAGTAAGAAAAACCCTTCCAGCATTAAAATCATCTGCTTATAGGGACTTTTTAGAGATACTTAAAAACAACGACTTATACAACCCCAATAACCACAACAAGTCAGAACTTATTTACAAACTAGGAGAAAGCGAAATAGAGTTCTTCTCAGTTGACCAATACGACAAGGTAAAGGGAAGAAAACGAAAAGACCTGTTAATCAACGAAGGAAACGAACTGAGTTATGACGACTTCGTTCAGTTATCATTAAGAACAACAGGAAGAATATACATTGACCTGAACCCTTCCCACGATAATTACCACTGGATAGAAACCAAGATTAAAACCCGAAGCGATGTAGAACTAACCCACAGCACATACAAGGACAATCCGTTCCTAGACCAAAACACAATCAACGAGATTGAGAGATTAAAAGACACCGACCAAAACTTGTGGAGAATATACGGACTAGGAGAAATGGGAGTGTTAGAGAATTTAATTTATAACCACTGGCAATTAGTAGACAAACTACCAGACGGGGAGAAAGTAATGGGATTAGATTTTGGATACAACGACCCTTCGGCGATGACAGAAGTGGTATTCAAAGACGATGATATTTATGTAAACGAAGTATTATACGAAACACGCTTGACTAATAGAGAACTTATAGGTAAAATGAAGTCATTGGAGATTAGTCAGGAAACGATAATTTACGCCGACAGCGAAGACCCTTCAAGAATTAAAGAAATACAAGAAGCAGGGTTTAATGTTTATCCAGCAGACAAAGGCAAAGGTTCTGTTAAAAAGGGGATAGACGATATTAAAGGAAGAGGGTTTTATATAACCAAAAACTCAGCAAACTTACAAAAAGAATTGAGGGCTTACAAGTGGAAAGAGAAAGACAACGAACCAACCGAAGAGCCAGTGAAGTTTAACGATCATTTATGTTTATCTGGAGATACAATAATAGAAACATTAAATGGAGATAAAAAAATTAAGGATGTTTTAGTGGGAGATTATGTTCGTTCACAAAATGGATATAACAAGGTTATTGATCAAGCGAAAACAAAGAGCAATGCAAAAGTAGTAAAAATAGACCTTTCTGACGGAAGACATCTAATAGGAACACCAGACCATCCAATATACACAACAAAAGGTAAGAAAGGGATTGACTCTTTGCGATATGATGATATGATTATGGTATTACAAGATAATAATACTAAATTATGTCAAAAACAGTTGTTTTCAATAATCATAGATATAATTGGGATGGGAAATACTATGCTCCAGTTGGTGGATGTGTTGAAGGAAGGAAAAGATTACATCAAGCAGTCTGGGAAGATCACCACAAAAGAAAAGTCCCAAGAGGATATCATATCCACCATAAAGACGGGAACACAAAAAATAATAATATTGATAACCTTGAACTTATCAAAGCAAGTGAACACTTATCAAAACACTTTAGAGAAAAATGGAATAAATCAGAGAAGTTCAGAGAAGAATGTTACGAAAGAATGGATAATGCTAGAGAGTATGCAAACAAGTGGCACGGATCTCCAGAAGGAATTGAATTCCACAAAAGAATTGGAGGAATGGCTTATAAAAACAAAAAAAAGCACAAAAAAAATTGTGAGCAGTGCGGAAGAGTTTATGAAACTTATGTGCCATCAAGATCAAAGTTTTGCCACAATAATTGCAAAGCAAGAGCTCTTACGGCGAGAAGACGTTTACAACATAACAGTTGAGAATGACAATAACTATTATGCGAATGGAATATTAGTAAAGAACTGCGACAGTATGAGATATGCCGTCCATAGCCATCTTAACAAATCATTTATAGGATTTATATGAAGATAAAAATAGAAATACCAAAAGGTAGTAAAATCAAAAAGGAACTACACAAGAAGTCTAAAGACACCGAGTTACACTTGGAGTGTCCGGAACACTACGGATACATTCCAAACACAAAAGCAGAAGACGGTGATCCGATAGACGCAATTTTAATAACCAAAAGGCAATATAAAGCAGGAGATTTAGCCGAGGGCAGTTTACTAGGAATACTAAACTTTGTAGATAACGGAAAACAAGACAACAAGTTTATCTTTTCAGACCACCTTAAAAAACTATCACAAGCAAAGTTAAATGAAATCAAAAAGTTTATATCTGACTACAAGAACAGCAAAGGAACTGACTTTGAAATACAAGAATATATTGCATTTTAATCTTGACTTTTTAGTCAAAATATGCTAGTATTTATGCAAAAGATAGTAAATTGTCCTAATTGTGGTAATATAATCGCAAGGGACTTTATAGGAGAAGAAGTAAAGGTGCGTTGTTCTTGTTGCCGTAGATTATTTATAATAACAAAGGACGGACAAGCACAGGAGATAAAAACCCATTAGGGCTACTTACGAGTAGATAATATAGTTAACGCTTACGGGCCAAATCATCTAGGATGAAGTGGCTTTTTTTTATGTTCAATTTTCTAAAAACAAAAGAAATCGGAGTATTCCCCTTTCTAACTTATAAAATACAACCATCAAGAATAACAGAACCTCTGACATTCTATAACCGTTCTCTTTACTTCGCAAAGGCTTTAGAAAAGAGAGCTTCGGTTATTGGAAGTGTAAACTACACTGCTCACAGGGGGGAAGATGTAGATGAAGAAACACAAAGGTTATTAAGCGACCCTAACGAGTTTCTCTCTACCGATGACTTCTGGGATTTAGCACAGAAGTATTATGACTTGCACGGAGTTTATTACATCTGGAAAGAACCAACCGCTGGAATGAACGGAAGCAAGATAAAACAACTACAATTACTGGACCCAACCAAAATGGAGATGAAGTTTGATAACGACGGCAATCTCTCACACTTTAGATGGGATAATAAAAACAACTACGAATTAGACGAGATAATATTTGAACATCGTCCAGACCCAAAAGACCCACGAAAGCCGATGACCATATTAAACGACGGAGCAAAGGATGTTTTAAGAACCGAGATAGAGTTAAGAGAGTATCAACGCAAGATCGCAAGAAGCGGGGGAAGAATAAACGGAGTGTTTAGTTTTGACACCGAAAAAGGACTCTCAAGACAACAGATAAAAGACCTTAAAGAAGCATACAAACGACAAATAAAAGACGCCAACGCAAGTGAAGAAGGACAAACACCTTTCTTTCTAGGAGGAAAGGCAAACTACCTTGACTTAAACCGCTCACCACAAGAGATACAATACCTTGAATCACAGAAAGCAGTCCTTGAAGAAATATCAGCAATAACAGGCGTTCCTAAAACAATACTATCAACATTTGATGACATTAAATACTCAAACGCAGAAGAAGCAAGAAAGACCTTCTTATCAGAAACCATTAAACCGTTAGTAAGAAAGCGAGAAGCAACCCTTAACCAGTATCTAGCACCAGAAGGAGTTATTATAGAAGCCGAAGACATTATCCCAGAAGACATTGATAAACTATTAAAAACCCTTGAAACAGCAAACAGCATCAGTGCGATGACAATCAACGAAAAACGGGAAGAGCTAGGATTAGAACCGATTGATAACGGCGATGAGATATTAGTTCCGATGAACTTAATTCCATACAAAAATGACCAATACAAAGATGAACAATCCACTTAGAGATTACAACAACCGAAGAAAGTATTGGCAGTTAAAAAACCAAAGACTAACCGAACACGAAAGAATAGTAAAAAGAGCGTTGATTAAATACTTAAAAGAACAAAGAGAGAGAGTCTTAAACGCAATGCCAAAAAAGGGGTTAGCAGATGAAATCTTTAACACAGAAAGAGAAGCAGCACTCGCCAAGACATTATTATTCCCTACCCTTAAAAGAGTAATGGAAGAAGAAGGTAAAGAGGTGGCAGGGAGGTTTGACACACCATTTACATTTACATCGGAAATGGAAGCTTGGCTTGATAACAGAACGGAAATCTTTACAAGAACAATAAACGAAACAACATACAACCAAATTAAAACCGAACTAACCGCAGGAGTAGAAGCAGGAGATAACTACCAACAAATGGCAGACAGAATAACCGACAAGTATGACCAAATATCCACAGGAAGAGCAAAAACAATAGCAATAACAGAAACCCACGCAGCACAACAAAAAAGCAATTACGAGGGGTATAAACAAAGTGGAACACCTATTAAGATATGGGTTGCTACGCTTATAAATACTCGTGATAGCCATCGGTTTGTAGATGGTGAAGAAGTCCCTTTTGATAGACCATTTTCA
>JAGYLR010000022.1 GCA_018400895.1 bacterium | reverse complement strand
CTGAAGAGCTGTTTTAAACCCCACATCTCCTCCTCCTATAATAGCTACTGTTTTATTTTTAAAACTGCTTGTATCTTTTGGAGCAGAGTAAAAAACTCCTTTTCCTAAAAAATCATCTTCTCCTTTTACTCTTATTGGTCTTGGATTTCTTCCTGTTGCAACTATTACAGTATCTGAAAAAAGCTGATCTTTACCAGTTATTTTAAATACATCATCTTTTTTTACCACGCTATTAACTTCTTGATTTTCAAAAATATCAATTGGAAGTGATTTTAAATGATTTTCAAATCTTTTTGCCAATTCTTCTCCATCTATAGCAATTTCTCCAGGATAGTTTTCTATAAGACCTGCTCTACCAGTTTGTCCTAAAAAATTACTGGTAATAACAGCTGTTTTTATCTTCTTTCTTGAAGCATAAACAGCAGCAGTTATTCCCGCTACTCCTCCACCAATTATAATAAGCTGATATTTCATTATTTAATAGCTTTACTTATACAATCTATAAGGTCTGTTGGTATTAAAGATTCTCCTTTTTCTTCTGCAGCAATCTTCCCCGCAAGAGTGTTAATTAACGCTGCACCTTGCCCTGCTTTATATGGAGAAACTCCACGAGCAAGAAGAGCGCCAGCAATACCAGCTAAAGTGTCTCCACAACCCCCTGTGGTAAGTTGAGGAACAGTTATATTATTACTTGAAAGATCTTCCCCATCAGAAATAAAATCAATTTTTCCTTTAAGAAGTATTACTGAAGATAATTTTTGTGCTTCTTCTTTTACTATTTTTCCCCTATCTTCAACTGGAATGTTTTTTATATCTCTCCCAGTTAAAACTAAAAATTCATGTAAGTGTGGTGTAAAAATAAACGGCTTTTCTGAAAAATCAATTTTTTCTTCTTCAAAAGCATAAATTGCATCAGCATCAATTACGGTTGGAACTGACACTTGTTTCAAATACTCTCTTATTGCTTCTTTAGTTTCTTTTGTTCGTCCCGCACCTCCACCAATAACTACAGACACTCTTCCTCTAGAAACTATCTCTGCTGAGCGAGTAAACGAGAAAAGCTCAGGAAGATGATCTAAAGAAAGACATTTTCCTTCTAATGGAAAAGTGATAAGAGCCGGGGAAAAAGATGCTGCTATATCAGCAGCACGTCGTGGCGCCATTATATGCGTCATATCAGCTCCTGAACGAAGAGCAGAAAGAGCTGAAAGAACTGGTGATCCACTATAAAGTTCCGATCCACCAACTACAATTACCATCCCATAATCATACTTTTGGACTTCATCAGCTCTATCATTATATAATTCTTTTAGTATTTTTTTGTCTATTACCATAATATTTATTCATTTGTTAAAAAATCGACTTGGCTCTTTAAGTATGAGTAACGATCTCCAGTGTAATACCATTTGCCATCTGGTTCATATCCATAAATAGTTTTTCCATCAGAAAGCATATGATTAATAGCAAGCAAGAGATCATCTTTTTCATTACAACTTTTTAAATAATCAAATACTGTTGGTGTAAGTATGTATCTACCAAAAACCCCTGGCAATTCATCATCAGTTCGTTCTACAATCTTTTTTATTTTATATAATCTGTTGGCAATTTTTTCTGTCTTGGCAGCAAATGGTGAAGGTATATCTTTATCAAAAGATAAACAGACAACTGGCTTTTTAGAAGTTCTAAAAACATTAAAAAGTTGTGCACTAGCGGGTGTTTTTGACTGCAGAATATAATTAGGAAAAGAAACAGCAAAAGATTCCTCTTCTATTTTTTTCTCTACTTTTAATATACTATAAGCACTTCCTGTTTTTTTCTTCTGAGATATACTTGAAAAATTAATAGGAAGGTATTTACTGTCTTTTTCTTTTTCCAAACGTTTTTTAAGTACATTGAAATGGTCAGATACACTTTTTTTATCTGGAGAAACTATAAATAAAACATCTTCTACCCCAAAACAAAGTCCTTCATCAACTAAATTATGAATCAAAGGGACATCACCAAACGGCAAAAGTTCTTTTGGTAATATCTCTGTTAAAGGATAAAGAGCTTCATCTGATAATGAAGTTGGTATAACTAAAGACTTTAAAATACTACTCATTTATTTCTCCCCAACCCTTTTCTTAGAAAAGTTGGTTTTTCCCATTTATCTTCTTCTTCTATTATCTCTTTTTCTTCATCTTCCATTAATTCTTTTATCTCTATAGCATTACGCCTTATTTCTTCTCGTTCTATAGGTTTTTCTACTGGTTTTAAATCAGGTTCCTTTTTCTCTGTTGGTTTTGGAGATGGTTTTTTTGTTTTGTTTTTGGGAGTTTTTACTTTTTTTGGTTTCTTTTTTTCATCATCCCCTAATTCTTCTGCAAAAAATTCTGAACCACAACCAGTAGCCAGTAGCGCTATTTTAACTTTGTTTTTATAATCTTTTTTCTGTGTTATCCCAATAATTATCTTTGCTTTATCATTAGTATATTTTGATATATTTTCTGATATTGAAGATATATCAGTTAATCCAATATCTTTTCCTCCAGTAATATTAAACAATACTCCCCGGGCATCTTTAACTATATAAGGATAAAGAGGACTAGAGACAGCACTCTTTACAATATTTTCTGCACCATCTTGTAAATCTGCTTCCATTGTGCTCAAATAAGCAAGTTTTCTTGATCCCTTTTTCTTCTCTAAAATAGTACGAACATCGGCAAAATCTATGTTTATTAGTCCTGTTTTGTAAATTGTTTCTATCATTCCCTCTAAATTAAAAGCAAGAATTTTGTTCATTTTGGAGAGTGCCTCTTTTAATGGAGTGTTTTTATCAACAACTTCAAATATCTTATCATTAGGAAGAATTGTTACTGCATTTAAATAAGGGGCACACTCTTTTATAGCTTCTTTGGCTATCTTCATTTTTTTCTCACCTTCAAAAGAAAAAGGAAGAGTAAATATTCCGTAAGTTATACTACCTGCTTGACGTGCTGCTGAGGCAAATACAGAAGTTGCCCCTGATCCAGTACCTCCCCCCAAAGAAGACACTATTATTGTTATATCTTGATTCTTTGATAGTTCTTTTATATCTTCTATTGCATCTTTTGCTGCTTGTTTACCTAGCTGAGGATCCATTCCTGTTCCTAGCCCATCAGTAAGCTTTTCACCAAAATGAAATCCTTTTATTTTTTTACTTGTTGTTGCTTCCTGTAAAGCACGAGAATCAGTGTTTGCTGCAGCAAATAAAACTTTTTTTAAATCAGAAGAAACTCCTGATATTATTGACCCCCCTCCACCGCCAATTCCAATAACACGTATTTTTATTTCACGAAGAGACCCTTCTTCAAAAGATTTTTTTGTTTTTTTAGTTGCAGCTGATCTGCTTTTTTCTTTTTTAGTCATTAGTTTTATTTTATATTTAAAAATAAGGCAAGTCAATTCAAAGATTATAACATACTAAATTTTACTGTAAATTAATAATCTTCTAATCAGTATTAAGTTTGTATTATTTATTCCATAATAGACATAAAAGAATATACTTATTACAAAAAACTTTAAATCATAACTCTTTATTTCAATCATATTATTGACAACGTTTAAAATTTATAGTATAGTCTAGATAGTAGTACCTTAAAAATATAAAAGGAGGAGAAGATGATAAAAAAAATATTGATTGTGTTGTTTCTAGTCTTTTTGGTAACAACAGTAAGTGCACAGACAAGGGTTGCCATTGTAAACATTCAGGGAATTTCGGATTGTGAAAGCGAATCAGTAACAGATTTTTTTAGAGATAATCTGTTTGGAGATTTCCAAATAGTAAATCTTAAAGAAGTTATGGGAACAAAACAAATTCCTAGCTCTATTTTTGATGCAAAAAAATTAGAAGATGTTGCTGATCTAGTTATTTTCACAATAGTGGAAGCAGAGAAAGAGAGGAAGTTTGGAATAAAAATCGGTGAAAAAAGATTTCTTGGGCGATATTCTACAGAAATAAAAATATCATCTCACATTGTAGACATATCGGGAGATGATTGCGTTTCTTCTCTAGAGGAAAAAAGATTTACAGATAGATTCTGGCGTTGGTCAACAGATGAGACATGCTTAGATATCTTCCAAAAAGAAATAAAACAGTTTGCTGAAAATCTTTCGTCAAAAATTACCAACTTCTCCTTTAATAAAACTGAGATTACGACTGTTAATCCTTATGAATTAGAGGACATAGCCGTAATAAACTCTGATATACCGGTAGGTACCCATCTAAATATCTACAGACTTTTAAATGAGGTGCCAATCCCTATTGGAAGAGCCGTTGTTATATCTAACAAGGTAATATCAATTATATGGAAAGATAAACCGGTTAAAAAGGGAGATATAGTTTTTCCCTAAAAAAAGCCCGCAAATTTAATTGCGGGTATTTTTATTAACATAATTTATCGCCTCTAATGCACAAATTATTCCGTGACCTACAGCTATACCTATCTGATTATGTGAAATATCAGTAACATCTCCTGCCGCAAAAAATCCAGATAAAGAAGTATTGCACAGTGAATTTATCTTTATATAATTTTTTTCATCTTTTTCAATATTTACAGGAGCAGAAGAACTATTTGGAGTCCATCCAATATTTACAAACGCTCCTTTTATATTAAGTTCATACCTATCCCCTTCTCTTTCGTACTCCAATTTTTCTAAAAATACTTCTCCCAAAAACCTCTTAACATTAGCTTTAGTTATAATCTGCACATTAGAAAGAGATTTTATCTTTTTAATAAGCATCTCATCACCACACATATTTTCATTTACCGTAAGCAAATAAACTTTATTAGCAATCTCAGATAACATAATTGCTGATTCGTTAGCGGTATTTCCTCCACCAATTACAGCAACTGATTTATCTTTAAATATTGGACCGTCACATACCGTACAATAACTTATTCCCTTACCAGAAAACTGTTCCTCTCCTTCAATATTTAGTTTTCTTGGGTGTCCTCCTGTAGCAAAGATAACTGATTTACATAAATAATTCTCTTCATCTCCAAAAACAGTAAACCCTTCACTATTTTTTTCTATTTTTGTAACAGTTAGAGGAGAAACTATATAATCTCCATAAAAATTAATATGTTCTTCTAGTTTTGTAGCAAGTTCAGCGCCTGTTGTTTGTAAAAATCCAGGATAATTATTCACCTCCCCAGAAGTGATAACTTCACCACCAATATTTTCTGACAAAATCACAAAATCAAATTTATGGCGAGCAAGATATATCCCTGCCGAAATACCAGCAGCAGAAGCTCCAATTACAACTACATCTTTTTTAATCATTTGAAATTCCCATTATTTTTTCTAATTTTTTTCTATCAAACCCAATAACAACCTCACTTCCAACCTCAATTACCGGAACCACCATCTTTCCCGCCTTTGAAAGAAGTTGCTCACGATAATCATTTTTAAGATCTATATTTTTCTCTTCAAATTCTACTTTATTTGCCTTTAAAAACTTTTTAGCAAGTCTACACCAAACACAAAAATTTGCAGTATATATAGTTAACTTAGTGGAATCAATTTTATTCATATTCAAATATCTTTTTTAATAATAGTAAAAAGATGATAAAAAGGGAACAAAACTTCATTTTTTGTTTCATACTTTGATAAAAAAGTAACCACCTCTTCTTTATGTGATAAAAACTTTTTCTTTAACTTTTTATCCCCATCACTAAAAACAAACGATAGCGCATGAAGTAAATCTTGTTTATTTTTTCCACAAACACGAGTTTTAACTTTTCTTGTATCTACTTTACCTAGTAATTTTAATGATTCAGATAGATGATCGCGAACAAATTCATCGCCCTCCCCTATCTTTTTTAAAAGTTTTACCCAATCACTGTTTTTTCTCTCTCCATTAATTATCAGTAAACATCCTCCTTTTTCTACAGTATCAAATGCTGATTTTATAAATCTTTTATAGTTTTTCTTTGGAAGTGAGTGAGATATTAACACCATATCAAACTTCTCTTTTATTTTAAACGGAAAATTCTTTTTAACTACCTCTATATTTAATTTATCTAATTTTTTAGCAAAATAAGTACTCTTTTCAACAGCAACATATCTGTCCACTTGTTTTGACAAAGGAACACTTAAAAATCCATTACCAGCCCCTAAGTCAAGCATTGAAGAAACTTCTCTATTTTTTATTTCCTTTAATATTTCTTCAAATAAAACCTTCTTCTCATCTGTACAAACAAGAAAATTTTCAAACTCATTTTCATAGAATTTTTTCATAATAAAGCATTTTTTACTGCTTTTCTATAAGCACAAAAATCACAATCATTGCCTGGTTGTGGAATAGTATCTTTTTCAAGAACCTCTTTAATTTGAAAAAGAGTTTCTTCTAACCAAGAATCATCTCCAGTATAAGGTATTAAGGTTATGTCAAATTCAAGTTTACCGTCAAACTTTTCAACATCAGTACGACCATTACAATAAACAAAATAACCTGTATTAGAAACAACTAAACCATTGTTTCGTAAAAGCCACTGATAAATCTCCATTTGTCTTTTGTAACTATCTTGCCACTTTTTATTCAACTCAACTATCTCTTCATTTTTAGAAGTTGCCTTATAATCAACAACTATATATTCATTTTTAGAATTTATCCACAAATCATCTATCGCCCCTGTAATAGTGAATCCAGTTTCTTTATGAAAAACTTTTACTCCTTTAAAATTTTCTCTCCATTCATTAAGCTTTTCATGAGCAACCGGACGGGCATCAACGCCATAACGTTCTATTAATTTATGTGTCTCTCCTGTTTTTCGCAAAACATCAAATTCTTTTTTAAGTAAAAAGTCTACAGCACTATTTAAAGCAAAAGGATACCCTGGAGGACGTTTAATCCCTAATTTATTATCTATATAAAAACAACGCGGACACTCTATAAAAAGATCTATTTTAGAACGACTTAACTTAAAGTGTTTACCTTTATAATTATACGAACTTCCTCTTATAGGCTTATAATAATCAGACATACCTATATTTCAAATTTCTTCTTTTTATCTCCTCTTCTTACTTCAAGATATCCTGAACGTATTCTCCATCCATCATATTTTCCTTTATAAATCTTTTTTCCATCAACATGAATTTCATCTTCATGCATAGTTACTTCCGGAACCTTTTTTATGTCCATTAACTCAGGGTCATCTTCTCCTCTAAACTCTGGAGTAAATCCTCTAAATTTTTCTGGCATATTTATTAAGTATTGATTTATAACTTTATTTAAATCTATCAAAATTTATCAAAATTTACAACAAAAAACCGAGGTAAAAACCTCGGTCTTGAAAGATTATTTGCAAGGAGCAAGCATAAACCTATTACCCTTTCTGATGAATAATCCAAGACTTGATGTTTGTACTTCATCAAAATCTCCTTCATAAAGAAGAGTTTCTCCATTTAAAAACAGGCAATCTTTCTTTTTTATTATTATACCTTCATCTTGAGTAATCCAACCATCATACTCGCCTTCATACACTAAAACCCATCCATTCAAAAAAAACTGGTTTCCTTTTCTGACAATAATTCCGTGTCTGTGTCCAGACCATTCGTCATACTCACCTTTATAAATTAAATTATTACCATTTATGAAAAACTGGTTTCCTTTTCTGACAATAATTCCCAAAAGAAAGGTTTGCCACTCATCGTAATCACCTCTATAAAGCCACACCTCGCCATTCAAGCTAAACTTATCCTTCTTTCTTATAACTACTCCTTTTTCATGAAGTTTCCATTCATCACAAGATCCTTTGTAGAGCAAGCTTTTTCCATTTAAAAGAAATTCGTCTTCTTTTTTAATAACAATTCCTTTTTCATGGCTCCACCAGTGTTTATCTTCACCAGTATACAGTGGATAAAGGGCATTAAGCAAAAAACTTCCGTTAATTCTCACTACTATTCCTTCTGGATGAACTCTCCATTCCCGCCAAGTACCATCATAGATTACAATAATATCTCCTTTGTGAGAAATTTTAAATAAATGCTTAAAATCTCCTGCTTTTACGGTCTTTCTTATAAGCTCCATAAATCCTCCTTTAAAAGAACTAAAATACCTGCTTTTACAGGTTTGTTTAATTATAAAGTAATATTTATGCTATGTCAATAAAAAGAGGCACTAAAAGTGCCCCTTAAAAATTAAAAAGAACTTACCAATAACGATTGTTTAACAACGTTTTCAAATGAACTTTTGGTTTTATCAATTCCTTCCCAAATAATCTTATCATCAGTTTTTAGCTCTCCAATTAATTTTGCAGCCCAAGAGTAAACATCACTTTTTTCGTTTTTAACAAGGATTCTAAGTTTTGGCTGAACACCATAAGTCACTAAACCTCTTTTTACATAATCTACTGCATGATCAGTGGTGTTACTTTGGCCGTGAATAGCCAAAAAAGACAAAAATTCTATCTCAGAAGAATCAAGAATTACTATCTTCTCCATTTTAGCATATGAGAGAACCACTTCACTATAATTTGCTCTTATTGCTAAAAGAAGATATCCAATGTATCTTGAGTAATCTTTTCCAATCCTTACATCTATACTGTTCATACACTCTTTGTATCTTCTTGAGGTAGAAGAAGAATTAAAACTATTAGGGTTAATCACAATAGAATCTTTATTGCTCTTTCTTTTTAGCTCTTCTGATAATCTTACTGCAAAAGAACTTCTTGCTTTACTATCACTTCCATCAATAGATATGATAAAAGGACAAACCGTAAACATATACATCACCTCCCAAATTTTCTTTCTGCTTCTGTTGGAGTTAAAATTTCTTTTACTCTTAAAATCCCCATTTTTCTTCTTTCTCCTGACCATTTTTGGGTATAGACCAAAAATTTCTTTTCTCCTTTTTTGGCTCTAAATACTGCTTGCCCAAGTGGAGCATATAACGAAACTCTATTAGCCGTAGAACCAAGATGATATCCTTCAAGAATAAATTCAAAAGTTTCTCCATTATCAAACTCAATTATAACTCCATTCCCAATCCTTACCTCTTGATTCTGCTCTTTTGGTTTAACTCTTATAATAGAATTCCTAATTTTCTCAAGCTGCATAATCTTTTTTTTCCAGTCTTTTTCTTCTCCACTTTCTGGAACAGACATTCCTCTCCATAATGTAGCACTACTTAAGTTGTTTTTCATTATAGAAATTGATCTTTCTAATTCCTTAAGCCCATTGTTGGTAATAAGAATCTTGTTCATTTAACAACCTCCTCCATAAATAATTTTAAAAGAACTATTTATATTCAATCATAAATATCTGTTTCTGTCAAATATAAAACTTATAAAAAAAGGGACACTTTTGTGTCCCTTAGGGTTGGATAAATCACCAAAAATAACTTAAATTACTGATAATAATTATAATGCGGTAGCGATAAATGTAATTGTGTCTTCATAATTTCCCGGAGAGTATTGATTTACATTTATTAATCCCCATTGGACAGATAAAGCATACTCCATTAACGCATTTTCTGGAATATTATTACCATTAGAAACCGCGCCGTCAACAAGAAAATCATAACTGACAAAATCTCCACCACTGTGGACCATCTCAAAATTATTACCAGAAGTAACAGTAATTTCATACGGTAAATTGGCATAAACATGCAAAGTACCAATACTTTCATTCCCAGTTTGGCCCGGAGAACCAACAAGATCAAATGGAACAATTGTGTCTTCAATCTCTATATACAAAACCTCATCAACATAGCCAATTACATCAAGTACCTTTGTGTCTGTAATAGCGTTCAACGAAAATACAAACATCAAACCAAATAAAACCAATAATAA
>JAGYLR010000021.1 GCA_018400895.1 bacterium | reverse complement strand
TAAATGTTGTTGTTAAGAATAATACGATATGGGAAAACGGAGAAGAAACATCAGCTCACGTAAACGTATCAGGTAACTATGTCAATCGATTTAGTGGTAAACAGGGAGCAGGAAGCACTATCGATGTGGTTATGGGGTACGGCAATATGGAACTACAGGAGGCTATCCAATGGCTAAGAAAAGAATTTAATATCCAGTCAAAGCCAATGCAGAATAAAAAAGCTAGGATTGTAAAAATAAATCCACCATCAGAAATATTCCAGAGATTATCTAATTTTAAATTCGAACAATTAAAAACTAATACATTTCTAGACTCTCATAGATTATTTATCCGTGGAGCAGTCACTCGGCTCGGTGGATACTCAAATATGGGAAAGTCAGCTCTAGCTTATAATTGGGCTAGCCTACTGTTAGAACAGGGATATAAGGGCAATGTCTATTCATCAGAGGTAGTCGGCGAGATAGTATGTGCGAGGATGACACAAACAATAGACCAAATACCATTTCTAGATATAATAGACCACAAAAAAAAGCCATCAACTAAGGCGATGGAATTAATAAGTAATCTTAATATTTTCGATATTAGAGAGCATAGAAATTCAATTATTGAGATAGAATCCAGGATTAAAAGCACTTACCCGGATTTTGTTGTAATAGATTTTTGCCAAGCTATGAAAGACAAGGCAAATTCCAAAGATGAATATAGCGTTATGACTAATTGGGCTTTTGAAATCCAAGAGATTGCTCAAAGATATAATTGTGCGATTATTGATTTATCACAATTAAGTAATGATTCTATCCGTAATGACTATGCTAATGCAGGTTTTATTCCTTACAAAGGTTCTGGGGCATTATACTTTTCGGCTGATATGGGTATTATGATTAGGAGAGATAAAGATAAAACACCAGATGTAATGGAGGTTTGCGTGAGAAAACATAAGTACAATAAAACTTTTGACTTTCATCTTGCAGTCGATTGGCTCACTTGTCAGTTTAGAGAAACTGAAAAAATAGAGAATAATTATATTTAACTAAAATTATGAAAGAGAAAATAGTCCACATTTCCTGTAAAATAGAGTTCTTAGATTGTATGCAGGATATATTAAATTAGTGCGTATATTAAAGTTAGAACGATTTAAACTAAAAAGATGATAGATTGTATAGGTAGAAAATTTAAGGGGCTTAAAAACGATTATAATTTAATTTAACAATATGGAAATATTAGATGACGCATACAGTTTGTTCTACACTCTTTTTGCGATTGGGTTTTTGTTTTGTGTACCATTTATCCTTTTCAGTAAAGAAAACAGAGTTACCACTTTATCTGTTATCGCTGGATATGGTATCCTTTGTTTGATAATGTTTTTTTTAATTGGATGAACACCATCAACTACATGTTACGCAAAAGATTTACTGCATTCCTACTAACTGTTACGCTGATTATGTTATTATTCTTACTAAAAGAATTTGGTAAATTAGAAAGCCAATTTGTGCTAGACACGATGACGCAAATACAGATAGTTGGTGTAGCTTATATGGGAGTCCAAACAGTGTCAGATATTATTAGAGAATACAGAAATAACTAAAAATATTATGAATATAAATAATTTTATGACCACAGAGCCTTTAATGAGATTCGACCAAGATAGGCAAGTCGATTTATTCCAACAATTAAAAGAGGGCAAAATAACAATGGCAGAACACCAAGAGCTAATGATGTTCCATTGTAGCTTTGTAAAATCTGAAATGCAGAAACAACTTAGAGGAGAATCGTTAACTAATATAGACGACCTAAGAGAAGCATTAGGGTTTCTATTGAGGCTAAAAACTCACGATGAAAAAGATAAAGCTGATATACAAGAGATGGCGTATAATGTACGCTCTCAGATAGATGAATTACAACGAAATTATTATTATAACAAATAGATTATGTTACAAGAATTATTCAGCCCTGAGATGATAGCTGTATTATCAGTATCACTCACAGACTTAGCACGAAGGCTAGGTGTACCAAGTCAATACCTGCCTTATGTGTCAGCATTGATGGGAGGCTTTTCTGGGTTTGTGTTATCTCTTCCAGAAGAAAGCATTACAACGATAGAAGGTATGCTAACTGGAGGTAGTATCGGTATTATAGTCACTCTACTCTATGGAGTCGCTAAAAGAATACTTAACAAGTAATTGTGAAAAAATATAATAGAGCGACACTCAAGTTGTTGCTATGGGGTATCCTCGTTTATTTAATACTTGGGTTTATTTTGGAATTTGTCTTGACAAATGCTTGATTTTATTCTGATTGTGTCTTATAATAAGTCTGTATCACTTAACAAGACGAAATGTCAGAAATAAAACTAAAAGCCCTGTGGGCAATCCAGTTGGAAGTACTGGAAGAGCTTAAAAAAGAGATAGCAGAAATCACTAGCGTTTCTGCTATTGACCAAATTCAAGCTAGGATTGATTCCTTGGAAAAAGGAATTGAAGAGTTGGATAAAACCGATTCAGAAGTATTTGATGATAAGGTTTTTGATTATGCAGGACACGAAATCCTTGCAGGAGATGATGACGGTGATTTCGATTTAGTAGAAGAAACAATTAACGAATAATATTATGACAAAAGAATTAAAGGAAAAAGCAATCGATATCAAGGGCAAACAGTATGTTCTTGTGTCTGATAGGGTATTATTTTTCAATGGAGAATATCCAAAAGGTATGATACAAACTAAGCTAATTTCTTACGAAGGTAAGAAGATAGTAATGGAAGCAAGGGTAACGCCAGATGTTTCAATTGCTGACAGATACTTTACTGGTTGGAGTCAAGAGGTTGAAGGTGTAGGTATGGTTAATTCTACATCAGCACTAGAGAACGCTGAAACATCAGCAGTCGGAAGAGCATTGGCTATGATGGGGATAGGAGTTATTGATTCGATAGCTTCGGTAGATGAAATTACAAAAGCTACAAATAGAGCTAGTGTAGGTGTATCTCCAAGTACAACAACACAAGCACATATCGGAGCTAATCATTGCCCTAAATGCAATGCAGTTATGAAAGTCAGCAAGGTGGGTAAAAGTTATTGTTCAGCTTTATGTTGGAAGACCACAGGAACAACAACAGAGCCAACAGTTACATCAGAACAACCAACTAATAACGACATCAAGAGAGAAGATGTTCCTTTCTAGCGTTATAGTCCCGAGCAAGACTTAAAAAGGCTCGATTAAAATTTAAACAATTATTATGAAACTATTTGAAATCGACAATCAACTTATGGAATGTGTAGATATGGAAACAGGAGAAATCCTAGATATCGAAGCATTTGAAAATCTATCTCTTGCTAGAGAAGATAAACTAACTGGAATAGCTAAACATATAATTCACGAAGAAGCTGATATTGCAGGTATGGAAGAAGTAGTAAAAAGAATACAGGATAGAATCACGACTATCAAAAGGAAGAATGAGAATACAAAAAACTTCCTAAAAGAAAGAATGGAGTATTACGGATTGACTAAGATTGAAGCACCAGAACTTGTACTGACTATCCCAAAACCATTACCTAGTCTTGTCGGAGATGACAGAGAAATGGTCGTTGGATTAGGGATTGATGTACTTGAATTACAATTGAAAGAAAAGAAATCTATTATGGCTGAAATAAAAAAAGATATCAAAGAGAAATTGAAAAATGGAGAAACAGTAGATGGATATAGTTTGGCTTACAAAACTAGCTTAAAAATTAAATAATCATTATGAAAGTAGATTTTTATGGCAAGGTAAATATAGTAGATGGCAAAACTAAGATAGATTGGGATAATCCTACAGCTATGGTCGCTCAACTTATTATGTTAGAAGATAAAAGAGTCCGAATAACTATAATCTAGGAATTTGATGCATATGCGTCAAATCGACAATGGTATAACATCTTTGGCGACAACAAAAATGGAGAAAGCGAGTTTGCGAATAAAGAGTTTGACACGGATAAAGATTTTAGGGTAGCAGAGTTTTTCATTTCTTGCTCTAGGTTGTTGAAACCAGAACCAAAAGAACAGGCAAAAAGCAATTGCAATGATTGTATTTTGTGCCTTGAACAAATGGCAATGGTAATAGAATATTTGCAAAAAAAACACGGATTATAAAATCCTTATCCGTTAACCTTCATCAAGAATTTATTCAGGCACAAGTGTTGATAATATGAAGATAGTCGGGGCGGACTGAATATGCAGTCGCCTTTTATATCGTGATAAGTTACCTGGAATTCTCCCCTAATAATACTGGAAAATGATTTTCTAATTGGTTTTGAGTGGATATGTGATAACAAGTATGTGCCTACTACTATCCAACTCTACCAAAAACTGATTGAAGTTTTGAAAAATTACTAAAAATATTACGGATGAGGATAGCTGGCTCACTCACGACCCTGTCGCAGGGAGGGCTCAACATTACGAGCCCAGGCGAATGCAAGAGACTTGAGGCTATGGATCTTGAAATTAAAAAAAAAGAATTTCTACAACGATATCTACAAAAATGCTCAAAATATTAATGTGGAAATGTTTTTAATTTTTAATAAATATAATATGAAAGTAGATTTTTATGGCAAAGGTAAATATAGTAGATATAAAACTAAGATAGATTGGGATAATCCTACAGCTATGGTCGCTCAACTTATTATGTTAGAAGATAAAAGAGTCCGGAATAACTATAACAGACGAACTTGCAGAAGAGTAATCAACAACGCAGATACTATTGGGGGCATCTTATATCTACACTGGCTGATGGTTTTGATGTGGTGGATGGAAATGCACGATTGGCTAAAGGCTAAGTTTTTATCCGAGATAGTCCATATAAAACAGCCGAATGAAAGTCACAGAAATCGAAAAATCCCTAGTATGAAAAAAGGGGGAGGAATAACCAAAAATAAAAGAGTTCTATAATGAAAATACGAATGTTCGGAGCAGAGAATTGTTTATATATTAAGAGAGCCGAAACGAGGAGGAGTTAAGTTATGATTTTCTTTAGATAATAACAAATCAATTATGAGTGAAACTAAAGAACCGAAAATACAAGATGCTTACGGAGCATTAGCAGGGGCAGTATTTGAATCTGTTATGGTCGCATATATGAAGGGGGAAATATCTGATATACCAGCCCATATAGCAATATATGATAAGGATAGATGTAGATATTGACTGGATTAGAGAAGACTTTGAAAGGCAGAAAAATACTGTCAAAAATATGGCTTCATTAAAAACCAGAATATATCCTGATGGGACAAAAAAATAATCTACCTAAAAAAGGCTCACGCTAGATATAAAAAGAAAGCGAGAGCTAGAAGTCTAGGGAAGATAACAGAGTCAGAATGGCAAGAGTACTTACTAAGTCTTGAGAAATATAAATAACTTGACAAGTGTTTGACTTATGCCCTGTTGTGTTCTATAATGAGTTTGTATCAATTAACAAAAGACAATGATTGAAAAATCAAAACCTATTCAGGGTAAATCTGAACTTCCAGAGCAGGAAGTAAAACCAAGCCAAATATCGAGGGTGCGTAAACATTAGCTCTTCTGCTGTACCTGTAAGTTCTAACTATTTTGTGTTATATAAGTTAGGTATTGCCAGAATCTCTTGGCAGTATATGGAAACTAAGAAAAAAAAAAAAAAAAAGGGTTATAAGATAGCTACAATAAGAAAACCTAATGAACATAGGGCTACTTCTTATTATTGTATGTGCCATCCTCAACTAGAAGATGAATGCAAAAGGAACGGATGGGTAATAGAATTTAAATAATCAACTTTAAAATAAAATAAAAAATCAATTGACAAATTATTGGTGAAAAATTATTAGCAGGAGGGGTTATCATTATGAGTATTTGTCTGTAGCGTTATCGCTATATTATAGCTCAATAGAAAAGCTAGACCCTCTTTCCAAACAAGCTATTGATAGTGAGATAGCAGAACGATGAGGAATTGTACAAAGAACACTACAAAGTAGATGAAGAGAAAGTTCGGATGTTAGAGTCCTCACTTATGGAGGAGAGAGTCCAGAGCCGCCTTGAAGACGTGGGAGAGAGCTGGTTACTGGGCGAAGGCGGAAAGAGGAAACACTGGTGGAGTGAAGCCGAATATGTAGAGGCTAGTCCTCGAAGCTGTATCTTTGGTAGACTTTGAAGAACTAGAATCACAGAAGTTATTCTAGTTTAGATGACTTCCTTTATAAAGAACTATCCGACCAGTAGATTTATCGGTTATGACCTACGAGGTCAATGTCAAAAGAATAATATATCAGATGAAAGGTGTCTGCTATTGTTAGCAATAGCAGGTAAAGAAAGGGTTTTGATACTGCCTCATGTTATGAATGATAGAACAGTTGCAGTATCAGAGGAAGGCCTGTAATAATCCATTTGGACTAAAGGCGAAACGGGGCGGTGGTGATATATTGATATTAAGTGCGGTGAGGATATTCCTTGCAGAGGCAAATATCAATCTAATTCCTTAAAGTGACGGATCTGCTTTTGTTGGATTTCAACACTTGGGAATCTGGGCTAGATTGGTTTATGAATGACACCATGTGCTGTTATCCAAGAGTTACTAACTTCATCAGATGATAGGCTATTTTAATTCCAATCCTAAGTGGGCTGACGATGTATCTCATTTCATTAAGATTTTACGACCATTATATAATAACAATTAAAAATGTACCCCATAATAATCATTACAGTTATATACTTACGGCTCTTTTATCTTGACCACAAGATAGACAGTCAAAAGGATATCAATAGATTAAAAATATGAACTTCAACAAGTTCTTACGAGAGTATGTGTAAGAAACATTGGTACTTATACTCTTGCCTATCGTAGCTACTGCGCTGTTAATCTCTATCCCCTGCCTACCTAGAAGGGCAAAAAGAATAGAACAACTTTGAATATTTTATAACACTATCAGAATGAAAACTTTTTATTTCAACTATCCCTAATGCTAGGGATAACAATTACATTAGTATCAACCATCTTGTTCCTAGCTCATCTCTTGTGGGAGAGCTACTAATTGATTGATACTTACAGGTTAGAGGATATCCTCGCCAGAGTAGGCTACTATTGTTGGATGCCAGATGTTACTGGCGTAAAGTACCCAAAGATTAAAAACCTCAATCAGAGGTTGACATAATATCAGAGGACTTAATAAGCAATTAAAAAAGAATTAACAAATAAAATTAATGTTACCAGAATTAGAACTTGGACAAAGAGTTTATGTTCCTACATACACAACAGTAGTTATTAAAGAAATTACATCTATCAGAAAGAGATAGTGGACACCCATCTACCTACTAACGAGTTAAGAACTTATATACTTCTTTGCTCAATATGGAAGATTGAAAGATACAGAAATAATTATAACAAAATAAATTATGAATAAAATGACAAGATTAAACATCCTACTCTATTATCCTACTAGCATTCATATTCTCTGCATTCTATGTAGAGAATGTAAAGGCAAAGAATATACATTTACTAAAACAGAACAGCTAAGAGAAGACAATAGAATTAGTGCAACTTGTATCTGGGAATATCCCACATACAGATATATACAGTTAGATGACACTTGTGGGACTGTTTTCAAGATTACACAATGGTAGGAGATAGTGGGAGAAGATACCCAGGATGGTTCAGCCCATACCAATATGCTGAATTTGTGGGTGGAGAAACTCTGATAGAAGCATTGGGTGAGTGGCACGCTGAAGGTAGCCGAGTGAAGAGAGGTATGGAAACAGAAACAAGAAGAGCTGAAGTCTATGAGAGTAGATAGAGAGAGAATTGAATTAGGGAGTTAGACGACCTACAAGAGTCAGCTTGAAAAACCTTATTAAAATTAAATAACTTATAATATGAAAGATAAACTAAAAGAACTCATAAAAGAATGCGAAGGAATACAGAGCAGTTGGAATGGAGATGATTCAGGATATGCAGAAGACCAGACTCGCATATCAGAAGAAATAATAGAGAAATCAAAAAGAACTAATTGTATTGATTAATGAACTTAATGGAACAAAATAATTATTAACTAACAAGGCTTAAGCCTTATATGATTTTATGACAAAAGAACAAACTAAAAGAAGAGGCGAGGGAATCCATACAACCATACAAAGATAAAATACTTGGAATAGATGATTATAATTGGGGGCAAGATAAGTCAAAGATTTAGAGGTCTTCATAGGCTTCAATTCACTCTAATAGACAAAGCATACGAAGAGGGGAAGAAAAAGAATGTCATAAATTAACAGATTCATATGGTAAAAATCAAGATTAAAGCATTAAGTATAAATCGGTGCTTTCAGGGTCGTAGATTCAAGCATCGAAAGACGAGTAAGGTCTATGAAGAAGAATTACTATACAAATTAAAACCTTATAAAATACCAGAAGGTAATATCTGCTTTATATATAGAATTTGGAACAAGCTCTAAGCTAGCCGATATAGATAATAATATTGCCAAAACCATTTATAGATATTCTGCAGAAAAATAGCTTTAACGACAAGATGATATATCGCTTACAAATTGAGAAGATAATAGTAAAGAAAGGCGAAGAGTACATATCATTTAATATTGAGAATTATGATTAAACCAGAGGACATACAGGCACTTGCTAAAAGGAGTAGAGGTAAATGCGAAAACCCAGAATGTAATAACCAAGGACAAGAGATACATCATATCTATTCAAAGCAGCAATATAACAGGGCTGATAGGGATGAACTATGGAATTTAGCATTATTGTGTATCGACTGTCATAAAGAGGGCAAATATTCTATACACGCCAGAAAACCCGGGACACGCAAAAATCCTTTTCTAGATATATACCTAAAGACCCTAGCAGATAAGTTAAAACCAAAAGAATTAAGAAGTAAAGATAAAGCACCTATCTTAATAAGATTAGCTAAAATAAGGCATAATATTTATAAACAGAAGATTGATTCATACAGAGCGATGCATAATGGATTAACTCCAAGCAAAGTTGCTTACAGAAAACAAAAAGAATATAAAAAGAATCTATCTTAACTTGCAGTAATTAACCAGATTTGCTATATTTAAGTCAAGTAAAAGGGCAATATGAAGCAATTTATTCCGAATTTAACACCAAAAAAAGATAACAATATATTACCGTATATATTATTGTTCATAATTATAATCTTATTAGAAATTATCTGGACTCAATGAATGAATACACAATCACACCAGAACAAGCGATAGAAGCTAAAGAGCAAACTGACTTCTTAATTGATAACGCTCCGGAGATACTATTCAAATATATGGATAAGCAACGCAGACAAGAGATAGAATCAAAGTTGGGTATAAGTATCACTAAGGCTAGAAAAATCCTTCTAAGCTCAAGATTACAAGATAATGATAACATAGAAGATACATCTATCCCGGAGATATATAATCCAGAGATGTTTTTGAATCTATCTGTATTCCAAAAGCTCAAACTTAAATTCAAAAAATGGATGCATTAATTAAAAAAATAGATAAAATACGGATAGAATATGTGATAAGAAGAGTTGTAGTTAAAAACGGGAAAGAAATAGAAGACCAGAGATTCGAGAAGGCAGGAACGCAAACCATAGGGCAAATAAATGATTATGTGCAGAAGGTTTTTGAAAAGAAACACTCTCAAGGCTTTGGCAAAAAGAAAGTGTACCGAGGAAGTGATGTGCATTGGTACGTTTACATTAAGCTAGAAGATGGCGATAAATGGTTAGTATGCGAGCCAGAGTGTCTATCGTTCAATTATAGATTTCCATCGCCAAGAACAAGAGCAATAAGATTGGCACTACAAGAGATAGCAGATGAAACTCAATATGACTATTAAAAAAAAATCTAATGCAGGAGCACCAACTAAGCTAACCGATAATTTCCTAAAAGCATTTAGAGAAGTCGTAGGTAATGCAGAAAACGAGTATAGCTCCAAAATAGTTGCACTTACTGATGAAGATATAGTTTTTTTAATCAATGAAAGATTACCTGAAAAGAATAGAATAGACATCAGAACTTTAGACCGATACAAAGCCAAAACCTTTATGGATAACGCCCCTGATAACATAAAGCAATTTTGTCGGCTATATAAAGCAATTCTATTGAATCAGAAGAGATATATAATGGAAAAACTAGATGAAGATTCTAACTGGCAAAAACACGCGTGGAAATTAGAAAGGAAATTTAGCGAGTGGAACTTAAAACATATATCAGAAACAAAGACAGATATAAATATCAACTATCAACCTTTAGATTATCGTAACCAATTAAACTCTAATGTAATTGATGTAATTGAATCAGGCGATGAAATTAAAAAGCTGACCTAATATACCACTCTACTAATTTAAATCGCTTAGAACGCAAAATATTAACATATAAAACAAGCTATATGGGTAAAATGATAACAAATATGCTGATTTGGTTAAATAATTGGAGTTTAGAGAGATTAAAAGCTCGTGGCATTTACAAAGTAGTTTTAAAGAAGGGAGATAAGATAACTTGTGCCACTACTTGGAAGAATGGGAATTTTGTTTTTATTCCTAAAATTGATAGAAAAGAGGTAATATAGATTATGACACCAGAACAAGAATTGAATTGGGCTTTGGA
>JAGYLR010000020.1 GCA_018400895.1 bacterium | reverse complement strand
TTCTGGTGGTCGTCTTTTCAGTCGTCTTCTACGAATTCCTGGAGGCGGCACCTGACTCGCGATTACTCTGATGTTTTCCGCATCACGGACAATAAGTTGTACGGCTTTTCGGTTAGGTGTATTAACTAATTAAAAAGTATTATGGATAAGGAAAAAGAGGAAACATGCAAATGTGGAGCAAAAATGTATCCAATGTATTTTTGGAAAGATCTGTTAGTAGATTATAAATGCCCAAAAGTTAGATGGTATAATTTTTGGAAACATTCTGTCAATAGAATGTATAAAATAAAAATAATAAAATCATGATAAACATAGAAGAAAAAGCAAAACAACTAGAAGAGATATTAGAAACAAACATCACCCGGACAATCCTTGATCTAGAGATCCATAAAAATATGGATATTAAAAAACTAAGAACATATTACGGTCAAGATTTTTCAGAGAAAGATAGACAAGAACTAGTAGAAGACACAATAAGGAAATCCGAGTGGGATCTTATGTTGTTAAAAGAATATCAAAAATTAAAAAAAGGGATAATAAAGAAATATACTTATGATGAAATCAAGAAAGGAGATTTTAGAAGAATTGATAAATGACCAGAATTATGTTATAATTAACAAAGAGATAGCTATCGGAACATTAAAAAAAATGAACCCAGATGACGAAGTAGGAAGAAAACTAGACGGAAGTCCAATGATAGCAAGAGAAAGAATGAAGATAATACAAAGAGAACTAGAATCTGAAAAATTAAGATTAGAAACATTAAACGAATTCTTAAAATGAGTCAAAAAATAAAGTGCATAAGATGTGGCGAAGAGTTTATATTAGAAGACGGAGAAAAAAAATTCTATGATGACAAAGGATTCCCATATCCTAAAAGATGTCATGACTGTCGCATAGTAAGAAAAAGATATAGAGAAAAATATGAGAAAGATTCCTAAAATTATTCATCAAGTCTGGATCGGACCACTACCAATGCCAGAGAAATGGATGGACACTTGGAAAGAACACAACCCCGAATGGAAGTATATCTTATGGGATAACAAAAAAGTGTTCGGCAGAAAATGGAAAAACCAATGGATAATAGACGAGTATGTAAGAAAGTACGAAGAAGAAATCAAAGGCAAAGAAGATGGCAAAGATGTTTTTATATCAGCACTTGGATCAAAGTTCGTTGGAGATAAAGCAACAGGATTCGCTTGGCATGTAATTGCAGACATAATAAGATATGAGATACTACACGAATACGGAGGATATATGCCCGGAGCAGACTCGGAATGCATATGCCCAATAGATGAAATAATGGGAGATGATTTTGAAATTTATGTAGTAAACACAGGACATTTATATACCGAACAAAGAACAGAAATTCAAAAGAGATTTCCCAGTGGAATACCAGAAGGAGTAGATAAAATAAGATTTGATAGATATAATTATTTATGCACTGCTCCAGTATATGCTTGTACGAAAGGAAACAAGTTCGTTGGTAAGTTAATAGAAGAACTTTCAAAATTAAAAATTGAAGATCTAGGCGAAGCAGTAGACACAACCGGGAATGTATTCATGGCAAAGATGATAGAAAAATACGGACTAGAAAACGAGAAAATAGATTTCTATAACAAAGACAGAGAGTTCGCAGTAGAAAGTTCATTCTCAAAACACCACTCAGGAACAACTTATGGGTGCTATAAAAAAGGGCAGTATAGAGATTTAGATTTAGTAATCCTAACTGACGGAAAATCACCAACAATAAAATATGCAATAAGAAGCGCAGTAGAAAATTTAGAATTTAGAAAACTAGTGATCGCCGGAAATATAAAAGGAATAAAACCAGATATATATATTAAAAGAAAAGAACTAAAAGATCCTATCAAAAGCGTAGCAAGAAAACTAATAGCAGTAGCAAATGATAAAAGAGTATCAAAAGATTTTATACTAATGGATGATGATATTTTCATAATGAAGCCGTATGAAGAACATCACTATCACAAAGGATTACTAAGAAGAAACATAAGAGCAAGAATAAAAAAAAGAATACCACCAAATGATTACTGGATCGCAGCAAACAATACACTAGCAGTACTAGGAAAGAAAGCAGTAGATTATTCAGTCCACGCACCATTCGAAATGAAAAAGAAAAATGTATTGCAGCTAGAAAAAGCACACAAGATATCATCAGGAAAGTATCTCATCAGAACACTATACGGAAACATTTATGATGTAGGAGGAATAAAGACAGAAGGATTCAAGACAAGAAACTTCTTGCGCGAAACAAAGATACTCTCTACAATAGACAAAACAGAACAATCAAAAGAGTTCAAAGAGTTTATGAAAAAGAGATTTAAAAAAAGTAAATATGAATAACGCAGAGGATAACCTTAACAGGCCTGATGCTATAATATGGGAGAAGAAATAAAGCCCGAAAAAACGGAAAATTATCGGAATCCAGATGGGACATTTGCGAAAGGTAATCCCGGTAGACCAAAGGGAACATTAAACTTCGCTACCAAGTGGATGAATTTTATAGAAAGAGTAGCAGAACAAAACGAAACAACCTCAAATGAAATAGATGAAAAGATGTTACGAGTGGTATATAATAAAATAATAGAAGGAGATCACCGATTCTGGAAAGACATAATGGATAGAGTCCACGGACAAGCAAAGCAAACAATAGAACACGAAGACATCGGAGAGAGAGAACAGAAAGTTCCAACAGAAGTAGAGAAGAAAGCAGCAGAAGCGTTTCGTAAAGTATTAAACAATGAACGAAGCAAAAAGAATTAGTCCATTAGTTTGGATAGAACAAGAAAAAATAAAGAATGAAAAAGGAATCCCGATAAGAGTTGATAGAGATAGCAACCACTTCTTCCTTGAGGATATCTATGAAGACGGATCAAAACAGATAGCAATCAAGAAACCCTCACAGGTAGGAGTATCAGTTACAGCAATTCTTACAGAGATTCACGCTGCTAAATACTGGGGAATAAACCAAATACATACGCTACCAACAGCACATGATGTTCAGGTATTCGTTCCCGATAAAGTAAGCCAGATGATTAGAATGAACCCTTCAATCAGAGAAGGAGTCCCACAGAAAGAAGTGGATGCAGTATCACAGAAGCAATTCGGAAAGTCATTCCTATACTTCAAAGGAACAGTAAGCAAGAGAGAAACCTTTATGCTATCATCGGACAGGAACACCTACGATGAGGTAGATCGCTCGAATGTCCAAGAGATAGCAAACTACTCATCAAGACTAGAAGGAGCAAGTTCACTAGGACTAGAGAGATGGATATCAACACCGACAATGCCCGGATTTGGAATAGACAGAGTATGGAACATATCAGACCAGAAGCACTGGAGATTCAAGTGTAGGAAATGCAAGACAGAACAACATATGGAGTGGCCACAGAACATAGATATGGAGAAAGCAAGATACATCTGTTCGCATTGTGGAGAACCATTAAAGGATGAAGTAAGAAAAGGAGAATGGAGAGCAAAGTATCCACATAGAGAAATATCAGGATACTGGATAACACAAATGATAGCACCGTGGATAACCCCGGAGAACATTATAAAAACATACAAGGAGTGCGAAGAAGGAGTAAACGAACTAACACTTGAATACTTCTACAACCACAAGATAGGAATGCCTTACATCTCAACAGAAAGTCAGATACCAGCATCTCTATTTTACAGAGGAATATCTAACGCAGAACATACAGAAGTAAATTCCATAATGGGAGTTGATGTTCAGTTAAGAGAATTGTATGTCGTAATAGGGGATGAAACTGGCGTCTATGGGCTGTTTGTCCTAAAAGATGACGAAAGATACATTGAAACAGAAGGAAGGGAAGGATCGAGCAAATGGGACAGACTACAGGAGATAGTAAATGCATACGATGTAAGATATGGAGTAATAGACGGAGGATTTATGCCAACCGATGTGGTAAAGTTTGCAAGAAAGAATCAAGGAAAGATATATGTAAACTGGTATCAAGAAGACCCAAAGAAGATGTTGATCGTCAGGTTTGGAGAAGATGTTCCATTCACAGAGAAAAGAAAAGATGTAGACGAGGACATCAAGGTATTGTCAGACAGAAACAGAATAATAGATAAACTGTTAGAATCATTAAAGAAAGGAAAGATAAAGTTTTACTTCAATCAGAACGATCAAAGACTACAAGAGTTGATAGAACACTCATCAAGAGTTTATGCAAGAGTAGCCCCGGATAGATTTGGAATAGACAAGAGAGAGTGGGTATCAACTGGGAAAGATGATTTCTTACATGCTTTAGTTTACTATACAATAGCACTTATTAAGAAAGAAAAAACAGAAAAAGGTATTGACAATTAGCCCAAAATTTGCTAAAATTATATTATGCCAAACATTTTACAAGATGAAAAAGAACTAATTGAGAAAAAGGATGAAGATATCATTGAGCTGTGGAAGAAAAGATTTAAGGAAGCAGAGAACTTTAGAAGACCTATAGACGAAAGGAACCTACGCATGTATAAACTATACAGAGCGTATCGTGATTGGAATTCCAACTACGCATACAACACAAACCTTATGCCACCGATTGGATACGAGGTTATAGAAACAGTTAAGCCAAGACTCTCATCAGCGAAGATCAACACAAGGATACTACCAACAAAAAAAGAAGATATAGAAAGCCCTTCCCTACAGAAGTGGGACAACTTAATCCATTACTATTTAGATATAATGGATTTTTCTAATAAAAAGGTAGAATGGATAGACGCTCAATTAAAATACGGAAACGGAGTATCTCAATTCACTTGGGATAGCACAAAACAAGCCCCGGACATGACAGTCTGCGATAACTGGTTAACATACATAGACCCTCAAGCAGAACCAAGACTTAAAGGAGCCAGATGGATTATCAAACGATCTTGGAAAGAAAAAGAAATAATCCAGAAAGAAGAGAAAGAAAGAGAAGACCCACTCTATGACGAAGTAAAAGTAATGAAACTAGAGAACGAGTCAGTCCAAGATGACCCAAGAAGAAACAGAAGAGAACTTGCAGGAAAGAAGATGTCCCAAATAAACGATGCAATGGACAGAGATAACTCTTCAGAAACTGAAAGCGCAATGGCAGAACACGCAGAATACAAATCAGTAGAGATATGGGAATGTTATGACTTTATTAAACAGGAAATAGTAACGGTAGCAAACAAACAAGAAGTAATAAGACAAGACGAGAATGACTACAAGGGAATGAACAAAGACCGCAACCCCGGAAACACTTTCGTTGATCTACCAAACATAATTCTACCGTGGGAATACTATGCAATCCCACTCCTTGAACCAGTAGAAACTACAATCTATGAGATAGCAGACAGCAGAAACCAAGCAATGGACAACATCGTTCTGAACCTTGACCCTATTACAAAGATAAGAAAAGGCAAAGGATATAAGGAAAGCGACTTCAAGAAAGGCCCCGGAGCAATGTGGTTCATAGAAAGAGCAGATGATATAATAACAGAAAGACCAACGGACATAGGAAACTCTTGGATAGAGAAAGATGAAATACTAAGAAGAGAAATACAAACATCGTTGGCAATGTCTGAATACACACAAGGAATGCCACAATCATCACAAGAACCAATGGGTAAGGTCGAACTGTTGTTAATGCAAACAAACATCAGGTTCTCAACTCTCGTAAGACAAATGGAAAACTCATTCCAAGAGATGATAAACATCTTAGTAGAAATGAGCCAAGAGTTCTTATCAGAAGAGAAAGCATTCAGAATAGTTGGAGAAGACTTTGAGTTTGAGCAATTCACAGAAGCAGACAAACAGGTTTACATTGATGCAAGAGTTGATATAATACCAAAGAAAGAAAAATCACCAGCAGAAGAAGCAAACGATGCAATGGAACTATACAGAATGTTTGTGTTAGAAGACCCTCCAACAAGCGAAGATCCACAGGAACTATTCAGGTGGCAAACAAAGAAAGCAGAGCTTCAAAAGATGATACTTGAAAAAATGGGATACGAAGAATACGAAGACTTGCTAGTATTAGAACCAAAAAAACCTATGATTGAACAACCAATGGAACCAGAACAGCCAATGGAACAACCACCACAACCAATTCCAGAACCAGTTGAGATGATACCAGAAGAAGGAGGTCAGATGACAGACATGAACATACCACAACAATTACAAACAATTCCAGAGAAGGAACCAATCCTTCCACCGGAACAAGGACTTGTACCGGAATCGTCAGTCGGGCAAGAACCAAGTCCGGGATTATTAAAAAGGTTAATGAATAAATTAAGATGACACAGAGAATTAAAAATTACATAAAGCAAACAACATTTCTTGATCCACAAGAAATAGACGCAGCAACCAATGGAGATACAATTGATACTCACATTGAAGCACAAAGAGCATTCGATACCATTGTTTTAATGGCATCAACAGGAGAGTTCGGAACAGATGTTGGATCTGTTAAGTTCAAAGTAGAAGAGTCTGATTCTTCGGACATGTCAAGCGCAACTGTTGCTACTGGAGGAACAGAAACTTCTGTAGATGAAGAATCAACAGAAGTGTTTGAAGTTCAAAGATCAAAAAGATACATCAGAGTAGTAGCAACTCCAGTTGCTGTTGGATCACCATCAGGAACACCCGGAGAAGATGCTGTCGTTGTATCTGTAAATGGATTACTAACTAACTGGGCAAAAGACATCCCATTACTATAATATGTTAAATGAAGAATTAAACGAAATGGAAGAAGGCACAATGGAGGAGCCAATAGAAGAAGACACAATGGAAGAAGACACTGAAATAACAGAAGCTGTTTCAGTTGCCATTGTAGATGGAGCAAATAGAGAAGATAAAATCAACCTAGCCATTGAAGCATTAGAAGCATTAAGAGAAACAGAACCTCTTGGTGGTTTCGGAGGCGAAGGGATTGGACTAGAAGATTTAGAAGAAGAACTATGAGAAGAGAGATCCTTGATATAGAGAAAATGGAAGGATGGCAACTATATCAACAACAAGTTAGAGAAGAAGTAAACAGAGAAGTAGAAAATCTTCGTAGGGTAGAAATAGAAGGTCGAACTCTACAAGACATCGGGGCAGAATATGTCCGGATTATTCAAAAAATCAATGGACTGAACAGAGCCATTGAGATACCAGAAGAATTAAAAAACTATGAATAAAGCATTAAGAGGAAGAGGACCAAGAAAAAAAGCACCAGCAAAAGAACCCTACCCAACACCAACAAATGAAATGGATTGGGATCAGTTAGGAAAACTACAAAGCCTAGGAGTTGATGTATCCGATGACATCATACGAGATACAAACAGATTCAAAGGACTCGACACAGTAGAACTTCATGACCCTCAAGAGACATTAAGACGCCATCAAGAAACAAGAAATGAACCACTCCTTTCACAGTTGGCAAACAAATTAAGAGATGTTGGTGATACAGAGAGAGAGTGGAGAGAACAAGGAGTACCTAAAGGAGAACCCTCAGAACTTCCTGACAAATCACAAAAGGGTAAAGACTTTATAAATAAAATTATAAACTTATTAAAATAAACTATGGAAGAACAATTCGATAACCTCAATGAGGCCGAAGAAGAAATAGAAGAAACTGGTGAAGAACCAGAGGAAGCTGGAGAAGAAACAATTATCCCTGACAAGTTCCGGGATAAGTCCAAAGAAGATGTAGTTAAATCTTATTCAGAACTTGAAAAGAAACTACACGAACAGTCTGAAAAACTATCTCGACTAGAGAAAGCAAAACAAGAAGCATCAACCCCGGAAGAAAAAAAAGAAATCAAAGAGGAGATGCTAGATGTAGAAAAAGAAATACTAGAAGAGATAGAGAAGGCAGACTATTCAAAAATGGATCCGAAAGAATATGGAAAGTTCCTTGTAAACAAAGTAAAGAAGATGTCAGAAGCAATCTCCGAAAGGAAAGCAACTGATGTATACAGCAAGGAGTCCAACTTTAGAGATAAAGTAAGAAACGACATAAGAGATGTATCAAAGGATTATCCTATATTACAAGAACAAACAGAGAGAGGACAAGTGTTTAGAGATGTAGTCCTAGACATTGTGTCAGCATCAAAAACAAGAGGAGAACCAATTACACTAAAAAAAGCAGTAGAAAAAGCATCTGCTATAATGAAAGTAGAAGAAGTTAAAAAACCAAAACAAGTAGAGAAAACACAACCCCAAACGCATTCACAAGACAAATCAGATGAAGACAAAGTAATAGAAGGAATAAAGAATGCAGGAGGAGGTGGTATGTTAGGAGGACTATAATGGGTGGAGCGAAACCTACCCGGGCCCTTACGACCCGAAAGGACAATTGTAAGGAGAACCTAAAAGTGTTGCCGAGCGTCTTGGTCGAAGACAATCGAGATTATTCGCTAATTCAAAAAGAATATGGCTTTACGAGATACAACTAATAGAGTCGCACGTCGGTACAATATGGCCGATACCATTTCTTTACTGGATGTAAACAGATATCCACTCCTTGCACTTCTTACGAATGCAGGAAAAGATCCTGTTAGCGGAAAAGGAAAAGCGTTCAAAAAAGAAGCAACTGATGATTCTGAATTCAAATGGTATGAAGACGACTTCCAAGCCAGAGAAGCTACATCACACACAGGACAATCTGGAAAAGACATTTCAGCAGCAGTAAGTCTTGTTGTAGCATCAGGTCAAGGAGCAAGATTTTCTGACGGAGATATTATCTACTTACCATCAAAGAAGTTTAACTTCAAGGTAACAGATGTATCCACAGATACTTTAACCTTAACAGCTGAACTTGGAGGGGAAATAGGAACAGAAGATTTATCATCTCTTACAATTTGGATCGTTGGTAACGCTAACGAAGAAGGAGCAACACTAAGAACAATTAAAGGCACCACACCTACTGAAAAAGTTGGTTACTGCCAAATCTTTAGAACTCCATTCGGTGTAACCGAAACTTCAAAAGCAACCAAGACCCTTATCAAAGAGAATGATTTAGAATATCAGAGAAGAAAGAAAGGTATCGAACACGCAGTCGATATCGAAAGAGCATTCCTCTATGGTAAAAAATATAAAACCACAGACGGAACTCACCCTGAAAGACATACCGAAGGAATCATTAACGCTATTTCTACCTACGCAACAGCCAGTGTAGACACCGAGCCTGAATTTGAAGCATTCCTTGAAGACGCATTCGCAAACGGTAATACTGAAAAGTATGCATTTATGTCACCTTCTTTCATCACCCAGATAAACCAATGGGCTGCCGGAAAGGTAACAAAGATGGAAACCGAAAAGACATACGGTATAAAGATTTATACCTACGAAAGCGCACACGGAACACTTCATATGATAAAGCACGATCTACTCAAGGGAGATACTTTTGGTAACTACTGTATCGTTCTCGATATGGAAAACCTTACCTACAAGTACCTTGAAGGAAGAGATACGAAGTTATTAACCAACCGACAAGCAAACGACGAAGATTCTACTAAAGAAGAATACCTTACAGAAGCTGGTCTCCAAATTAAATTGGAGTCAACCCACGCAGTCTGTTCAAAGAGTTCACTTTAGTGCTGGATCGGCTCTCCTTGTCACTCTGGGGGAGCTGAACAGAGTGGCGTTCAGTTATTAACTAAAAAAAAGAAAAATGCAAAGATATAGATCAAAGTTTAGGAACTTAAAAATTCCTATGAAAAAATCATATAAGCAACAAGTGGAAGGGCAAGTAATAACCATTCCCGGAACCAAGATAGAGTTCAACGACTTCTTGTTCGAAACAGACAACAAGGATATTATAAAATTCCTTGACACTGATTCAGTCTGTCTAAAAATGCAAAGCAATCATGTTTTCGCAAAGATAGATGAAGGATCAATAGAAGCAGCAAAAGAAACCCTTGAAGAAAGAGAACACCGATTGAAAAAGGAAATGGATAAACTTAAGAAGGAAAAAAAGACAGCCACTACAAAAGAGAAAGGAAAAAAGCAAAAGGTCGATGCTAAAAAAGATAAACCAGTTTACTAATGGAAATTAAATCACCAGTTACAGCAACAATTTCAGCAAAGGTGTTTAGAGTAAAACCTAAACCACGATACATTCCTAATTTTATCTACAAGTTCGCAAAAAAAAGAAGATGGAGTATCGCAGGAAAATGGGAAGATATGGGAGTTGTTACTGAAACTGAAATATAATATGGCTTCATTACTTACAAACACAGGAATTGCAGGAGTAATTTCTAAACTTAACGCAAACACACCACCAAGATATGTTGGATGGGGAACAGGAGGATCAGAAGCACCAACAGCAGCAGACACATCCCTTGAAACAGAATCAGCAGAAACCAGAATTCAAGGAGCAAACACAGTTGTAACAGGAGATGTAGCAGATGACACATACCAAGTGGTAGCAACACTAGAATCACTCAGTGAGCAAACAATATCAGAAGTAGGACTATTCACAGCAGAAACAAGTGGAGATCTGTATATCAGAGGAAACTTTACAGGAATTCCTTTAGAAGCAGAAGACGCAATTCAGTTCACAATTAAACTGAAACTTGGACAACCAGCATAGTGGCGTTCCTCTGCCCTCCGGGGCAGGGATAACTTCATTATTTTATGACATACTTACAAATCAAAGATAACGCAAGAACTATTCTGGATGGACAACTACTATCCGGAGAAACAACATCTTTTGATGTAGTGGATGGATCAGTGTTTCCAACAACAAACTTCGTTGTTACAATAGAAGATGAAAAGATACTGATCTCAAGCAGAACTACAAACACTCTTACAATAAGCGAAAGGGGATACGATAGCACAACACCGGCAACTCACGCTGATGCTACATATGTTAACTTAAACCTACTCGCAGAACACTTGGAAGAGATGAGAACTGAAATAGATGGG
>JAGYLR010000002.1 GCA_018400895.1 bacterium | reverse complement strand
TTATTCTGGACATGGTGATTTAACCAGATTTGTAGTTGCTCCGGGTGATGCTGATGAAGCTTTTGAATTATCAGCCAAAGCAATGAACATTTCTTGGAAGTATAAACTACCAGCAATTATTTTATTGGATAAAGAATTATCAGAGAACAGTTACAGTTTTAAAAAGAAAGAAGTAGAAAATATCGTTGGTGAAAATATACCTAAAAAAGTTACAGGATATGAACATAATGCAGATGGAATATCTACAGAGTTAAAAGAAGAGGTGGAAAAGATGCAAAACAAAAAAGAAGAGAAGTATCAAAAAATGACAGAAGAGCTGAGTAGTTATCCTGGAGTAAAAACTTACGGAGAAGGAGAAGATATTGTTTTGTTCTGGGGTTCAAATAAAGGAGTTGTTCTTCAAGCAACAAAAGATTTTAACGTCAAGGTCGTACAAATTGTAGTTTTCCAACCATTTCCCAAAGAAATGCTTTTACAAGTTTTAGGTGGAGCAAATAGAATTATATCAGTGGAGAATAATATGCAAGGACAAGCATCGTCTCTTGTAGAAAATAGTGGAATAAGTATAGATGAGAAGATATTAAAGTATGATGGAAGACCATTTACTGTGGAAAACTTAAGAGAAAGAATTAAAAAATCATTACAATGATTAAATTAGATACAAAAAATACATGGTGCCCAGGGTGTGGAAACTTTGGGGTACAAAAAGCGCTAGAAGATGCTATAGAAAAAATAGGAGTTGAAAAAACAGTTCTTGTTTCTGGTATAGGATGCCATGGGAAGATGTGCGATTATCTTGATGTAAAAAGTGTTTGTGCACTGCACGGAAGAGCAATTCCTGTTTCTCAAGGGGTAAAGATAGGTAACTCGGAATACAATGTAATATGTAGTGTGGGAGATGGAGATACCTACAACGAAGGAATGGAACACTTTGTTCACGCTGCAAAAAGAAACGCTGATATAACCCTTATAGTTCATGATAACCGTAATTTTGCTCTTACTGCCAGACAGTTTACCGCCACTAGTCCACGAGGTTTTGTGGGAGCATCAACTCCTAAAGGAAGTTTTGAAAAGCCACTTAATCCTCTTGATTTAGCATTTTCTTGTAATGCTAGTTTTATAGCCAGAGGATTTTCTTCTAAAATGGACCAGTTGACTGATCTTATTATTCAAGGAGTAGAACACAAAGGTTTTTCTTTTATAGAGATTCTTCAACCGTGTGTTGCTTGGTTTAACACTTTTCCTGTTTACAACGAAAAAGTTTACCAAATAGAGGGGCCACTTTCTTATACTGAAGGCAGAGAAAAGGCAAGAGAGTGGGATTATGAAAGTGATTCACCAATAGCTACAGGATTATTTTACAAAGAAGAAAGGGAAGTAGAACAGCAAAACAGAAAAGAGGTAAGTGTAGATGAAATATTAAAAAGTAAGATATAGGCGGTAGAGCCCGAACCAAAGTCAATTTAGAAGCTTGAAGAACAAGATGATTTTGCGACGCTCTGACGAAGTAGTAGCTAAAGGCTACTTTCAAGAAAGAGCAACAAAAAAATCAGCTGTTTTTCAGCTTTCGCTCCGCGACGGATTAATTTTATTCACTTTCTGCGTTGTTTCGTCGCTCATAATATTATTACATTACTCACTCCTTACGCCTTGAATATGAACAAAATTATATCCGCTAAATTTGATTGTGGCTCGGGTTCTCCCGCCTTGAAGATTGCTGTTCTTGGAGGAGGTAATGCTGTTCCTAAAGCGGTTTTGCAGGGACTAAAAAATGAACCGGTAGAAATATCTGCAGTGTGTGCAATGCTTGATACTGGCGGTTCCTCTGGAAGATTACGTCGTGATTACGGAATACTTTCTCCAGGAGATATTAGACGAGCTTTTGTTGCTTTGGCAAATACTTCTCCTGTATTAGAAGAACTGTTTAATTACCGTTTTGAAGCAGGAGAGTTGTCTGGTCACAATTTTGCTAATTTATTTATTACAGCTCTTGAACTTTCTACAAACAATACAGAAAAAACAATAGAAGAGATGAACCGTATTTTAAATGTTTCTCACCGTGTTTTTCCTGCTACACTTGATGATGCTGAACTTTGTGCTGAATTAGAAGATGGGAGTATTATTAGAGGAGAAACAAATATTGATATTCCTAAACATAACGGAAAAATTAAGAGAGTTTTTCTTGACCCACAAGCAAAGGGATATTCACCAGCAATACAAGCAGTAAAAGAAGCAGATTTGATTATTATTGGGCCTGGAGATGTATATTCTTCTTTAGCACAGATTATTCTTACGCAAAATATGGCAGAGGCGATAAGAAACAGAAAAGGTAAGCTTGTTTATATTTGTAATATAATGAACAAAAATGGAGAGACAAATGATTTTACAGTACCTGATTTTGCAAAGACAATAGAAGGTTTTATAGGTGGTAAGCTGGATTATGTAATTTATAATACCACTAATCCTTTATCAGAACGTTTAAACGACTATAAAGAAAAACACAAAGAGCTTATTGATATGGTTTCTTGTCCTTCTTTGGATAGCAGATTTATTGGAGAGGATCTTCTTAAAGATGAAGGTCCTGTTGTTCACGATACTAATAAATTATGTAAATTAATTCTCAATCTATGAAAAAAGCAGTTATTCTTGCCGCAGGATGGGGAACAAGGTTAAAACCTTTAACCTTTACTCGTCCAAAACCAGCTCTAAGAATTTTAGATGAAACTCTAATAGAACATAATCTTAATCAGCTTTGCGGTCTTTTTGATGAAGTTATTATTGTTATTGGATATAAAGGAGAAGTAATAAAGGATTTAGTTGGTGATTTTTTCTGCGGAATACCGGTTAAGTATGTTGAACAGAACGAGCAGTTAGGAACAGGGCATGCTGCCTTAACCGCTTTACCATTTTTAGATGAACAGTTTATAATCCTTAATGGTGATGATCTTTATTTGAAAGAAGACGTAGATAGTGTAATGGAAAAGAATCCATCTATAATGCTTAAAGAAGTAGAAAATCCTAAAGGATATGGACAAGTTGTTGTAGATGGAGAAGTTGTAAAAAAAATGGTAGAAAAACCAGATACACCACTTAGTAATCTTGTAAATATTGGCTGTTACTATCTTAATAAAGATTTTTTTACAAAGCAGATAGAAAAATCATCAAGAGGAGAATATGAGATTACAGATTATGTTGAAAATTATTTAGAAGAAAATCCTCTTTACTTTAAAGTAGCTGAGGATTGGAATCCGATAAGTTATCCTTGGAATATATTTAAAATAGTAAGAGAAGTTTTTGAAACTAAAGAAGATAGAAGAGAGGGAGTTATTGAAGAAGGAGTTATAATAAAAGGAAAGGTAATTTTAGAAGAAGGAAGTGTTATAAAATCAGGAACTTATATTGAGGGACCAGTATATGTTGGTAAAGATAGTGTGGTTGGTCCCAATGCCTACCTTAGACCTTACACTGTTATTCATGATTCTTGCCATATTGGCCAATCAGTAGAAGTTAAAGAGTCAGTTATTTTTAGTAATACCAATATATCTCACTTATCTTATATAGGAGATTCAGTTATTGGAGAAGGGTGTAATATTGGAGCAGGAACGATTTTTGCTAACCTTTTATTTAAAGATTATTCAGTAAAAGCAGGAAATATAGATACCAAAAGAAAAAAGATGGGTGCTATTATAGGAGATGGAGTTAAAATAGGAATAAACTGTTCTATTATGCCGGGAACAATAGTTGGCAACAACGCTCTTATATACCCACACCAGATAATTTCCGGAAGTGTAGATAAAGACGCAATATGCAGAACAACAGAGAGATAGTATATTAATATTATATGCGTTATACGTTATTCGCGATGTGCGATGCGCGATGCGCGATGCGCGACACCAACAAATTTTAAATCCTAAATTCAAAATTCACCTTCCCTGTCATTGCGAGCGAAGCGCGGCAATCCCATCTCCCGTCATTCTGAGCGATAGTTCACCAAGGTTGCACCTTGGACACTTGGACATTAAATAAACCACAAATATAATGGACCAAAAATATATTATAGGAGTTGATGGAGGAGGAACTAAAACAACAGTAGCTTTAGCTAAAACAACGGGAGAAGTTGTAAAAATTGCAGTTGGTCCAGCATCTAACCCCCGTAATGTTGGTTTAGAAGAGTGTGTTAGAGTGATAAAAAAACTTGTAGAAGAAGTAAAAGGAGAAGAAAAGATAGGAGCTTCTTTTATAGCTCTTGCAGCAGTAGAAGAAGAGTACTCTGATAGCAAAAATTACATTGCTCAATCTTTAAAAGAAGTATTGCAAAGCAAAGTAGAAGTAGGAAGTGATCAATTAGCTGCTTTTCGTTGTGGTACAAAAGAGAATTACGGAGCAGTAATTATAGCTGGAACAGGTGCGGTAAGTCACGGGTGGAATGAAGGCAAAGAAGCAAAAAATAGTGGTTGGGGGTATCTGGCAGATGAAGGTTCTGCTTTTTATGTTGGCATAGAAGGGTTTAGAAGTGTATCAAAGCACCTTGATAAGAGAGGTAAACAGACACTGATTACAGATATTTTACTTAAAAAATGGGATATAACTTCTGATAATCAGTTAAGAAAAATAGTTTATAGTGATTTTAAAAAGTTTATTCCACAAATATCGGTATTTGTTGATGAGGCGGGAAAGCTTGGTGATAAGGTAGCGGTAAATATATTACAAAATGCTGGAGAAGAGCTTGTTCTTTCTCTTAAAAAAACGATTACAGATGTTGAGTTAGAAGGAAGTTTCCCAGTTATTCTTTCTGGAGCAATGTTTCGCTCAAAGATAGTTTTTAATTATATAAAAAATAGTGTGCTTTCTGATTACAAAGAGGCACAAGTTATGCTAAATGATAAAGATCCAGTAAATGGTTCAGTGGCGTTAGCAATAGAATTATGTTCAGAATGATTCTTGCTATTATTTTTATTATTCAATCATTTCCTACAGTACCAATGGAAGTAAGAGGAGCGTATCTTAGCCCTTATTCTGCAATAAACAGAGCAGAAGAGATTATTAGTAGAACTGATATAAATACTCTTGTTATTGATGTAAAAGATTTTTCTGGAAAAGTTTTTATACCTTTTGATCACCCTTCTTCAGTACCAGTTATAACAGAAGATTTTTTAAAAGAGTTAAAAAATAAAGGAGTTTATCTTATAGCTAGGATAACAGCTTTCCAAGATCCCTTTTTCTCAAATATTCATCCAGAATTAGCATTAAAAAATAGTGATGAATCTTTATGGGAAGATAATCTTGGTCTTTCTTGGACCGACCCATCTTCAAAAGAAGTTTGGAATTACTACATAGATATTGCTAAAAGTTCTTTTGAATTAGGATTTGATGAAGTTAATTTTGATTATATTCGTTTTCCTGATGAAGTTAGTTATGACATAGTTTATCCTCTTTGGGATGGAGAAAGTAAAAGAGAAACAATGAATGAGTTTTATGCTTATCTTAGAGAAAATATAGAAGGAAAGATATCAGCAAGTATTTTTGGTCTTACTACTGTTGTTAAAGATGATATGGGAATAGGACAGATGATAGAAGATGTTTTGGAACATTTTGATTATGTTTGTCCAATGGTTTATCCCTCTCACTATGGAACTGGATTTTTAGAAAAAGAAAATCCTGCAGATTACCCTTATGAAATTGTTTATTATTCAATAAAAAAAGCTGCAGAACGTACAGATAAAGAAGAAAAGATAAGACCTTGGTTGCAAGATTTTAATTTAAGAGCAGTTTATGATATAGAGAAAATTGATTTACAAATAGAAGCCACTCGTGATGTATTAAAAAAAGATTATAATGGTTACCTTTTATGGAACCCTTCAAACGTGTATACTAAACATTATACAAAATGAACTACAAAAATTTAAAAGAAGAAGATAAACAGGTGTACGAGATAATTGAAAAAGAGAAAATAAGAAGATATAACACCTTAGAGATGATACCTTCAGAAAACCACACTTCTCCTGCGGTTTTGGAAGCGTTATCTTCTATATTAAATGATAAATATGCTGAAGGTTATCCTAAAAAAAGATACTATGGTGGTAACGAGCATATAGATGAAATAGAAGAATTGTGTCAGAAAAGAGCAAGAGATTTGTTTGGTGTTCCTTATGTAAATGTACAAGGATACTCTGGATCTCCCGCTAATCATGCAGTGTATATGGCAACTGTAAATCCAGGAGATAAAGTTATGGGAATGGATCTTATGTCCGGAGGGCACCTCACACACGGATGGAAAGTTAACTTTTCTGGAAAGTATTATGATTCTGTTTTTTATGGAGTAGACGAAGATACACATTTAATTGATTATGAAAAAGTAAGAGAAATAGCACAGCGAGAAAAACCAAAACTTATACTTTGTGGCGCAACAGCTTACCCAAGAGTAATAGATTTTAAAAAGTTTGCTGAAATAGCTGATGAAGTTGGAGCTTATCTTTGTGCTGATATATCACATATCTCAGGACTGGTTGTTTCTGGTGCTCATTTGAGCCCAATTCCTTATGTTGATGTTGTTACCACAACAACACATAAAACACTTCGTGGACCAAGAGGAGCTTTAATTATGGTAACAGATAAAGGATTAAAAAAAGACAAGAAACTTGGTGAAAAAATAAATAAGGCGGTTTTCCCTGGATTACAGGGCGGTCCTCATGAGCATACAATAGCGGGAATAGCAGTGTGTCTTAAAAAAGCAGCAGAGCCACAATTTTCTGATTATGGAAAACAAATTGTTAAAAATTGCAAAGTTTTATCAGAAGAACTTATTGCTCTTGGTTTTAATCTTGTCTCTGGGGGAACAGATAATCACCTTATTGTTGTTGATTTACGTAACAAGGGTATATCAGGATCAAATGCGCAGAGTATTTTAGAAAAATCAAATATAATTGTTAATAAGAATACGGTTCCTTTTGATACAGCTTCACCGTTTAATCCTTCTGGCATAAGATTGGGCACACCAGCATTAACAACCAGAAATATGAAAGAAGAAGAGATGAAAATAGTAGCTTCGCTTATATCTCTTGCACTAGAAGGAGAAGATGTAAAAAATAAAGTAACATCACTCTGCGAAAAGTTTCCATTATGGAATTAGTTAATGGTAAAAAAATATCTCAAAGAGAATTAGAGATTATAAAGGAAGAGATCAAAAACAGAGATACAAAACCCTCTTTAGCAGTTGTTGTTGTGGGAAATAATCCTGTTTCTGCTTTGTATATTAAAAAGAAACAACAAGCATTAGAAAGTGTTGGTGTTGAGGTTTCTATTTACTCTTATAAAGAGGATATTTCAACAGAAGAATTAGTAGAAAAAGTTTCTTTATTAAAGGAAGATGGAGTAATAGTTCAACTTCCTTTACCAAAGAGCGTTGACCAAAGCAGAGTGTTAAATGCTATAGATAAAGATAAAGATGTTGATATGTTATCTGAATATATTTCTGGAGCTTTTTATAACAACACTATCCAAATTCTTCCTCCAGTTGCTGGTGCAGTTAAATTAATTTTAGAAGAACATAATATCAATTTACAAGGAGTAAATACTGTTGTTGTTGGATTTGGGAAATTGGTAGGAAAGCCAGTATCAGTTTACCTTGAAAGAGAAGGAGCAACGGTTACTGTATTAAATAGTAAAACAAAAGATATCTCCAGTTTTATTAAAGAAGCTGATATTGTTGTTTCTGGTGTTGGTTCTCCGGGGATTATAAGAGGGGATATGATAAAAAAGGGAGCAGTAGTAATAGACGCTGGAACATCTTCTCACAAAGGAGCAATCAAAGGAGATGTAGATATTGATAGTGTAAAAGAAAAAGCTTCACTTTTATCTCCTGTTCCCGGAGGAGTTGGTCCTCTTACAATATGTTGTTTACTTTATAATCTTTTGTATTTCCATGAACATTGATCTTGTAATATTTAATTTTATAAATGGTTTTGCTGGAAAGTGGTTTTTTGCTGATTCGTTGTTTTATGTGCTCTCATCAGTGCTTCCTTACTTACTACTTGTTCCTTTTGCTTATCTTCTAATAAAGGGCATTAAAAAGAACGGAGTATATGTTTTAGAAGTGTTTATTTCCGCTTTTTTTGCCCGTTATGGGCTTTGTCAGGCAATAAGGCAATTCTTCCCTAGAGAAAGGCCTTTCATTGCTTTAAATGATGTAAATCTGCTTGCTCCTTTTAAAGATAGCGCATCTCTTCCTTCTGGTCATGTATCTTTCTTTTTTGCTCTTTCTACAGTTGTTTTTCTATACAATAAAAAAGCAGGAACAGTATTTTATACACTATCTTTTTTAATTGGTCTCTCAAGAGTTTATATCGGATTGCACTGGCCTTCTGATATTCTTGCTGGTATTTTTGTTGGATTACTTTCTGGAGTAATTATTTACGGATTGGCACAACTTTTTAAAAAAAATAAAAAAAAACCGCGCAAGCAATAATCCGTGGTTTTTCTACAATACAAGTCAACAAACCAACCCCATGTGCACCCCCGGGGGTGCACATGGTTTACAAATACCAAGGTTGCACCTTGGGAAATGTCCTTGGGAAATGTCCAAGGTTGCACCTTGGGAAATGTCCAAGGTTGCACCTTGGACATTTTTTGTTGTGCCGCGGGTGGGAATCGAACCCACACGATCCTAAGATCATACGATTTTGAGTCGTATGCGTCTGCCAGTTCCGCCACCGCGGCAATACAGTATTTTATCTTAAAAATATGCTCTTGTAAAACAAAAAACTTACTGCTATAATCAATTCATACCATTGAGGTATGGATTTATGCAGATAACAAAAAGAAGTCAGTACGCTCTGCGGGCTATGATTGTTCTTGCCAAAGAAAAAGACAAAACTTGTTCAATTAGAGTTATATCTGAAAAAGAAGATATATCTTTTGGTTATTTAGAGAAGATATTTTCCAAGCTTGAGAAAAAGGGACTAGTTTTATCAAAAAGAGGAGTTAGCGGAGGATATATTTTATCTAAATCTCCAGAAAAAATTAGCTTAAAAGATATTTTAGATGCGGTAAATGAGTCTGTATTTATGGTTGATTGTGTAAATAAGTATTGCCCCAGAAATAGTACTTGTGGAGCATCAAAAGCGTGGAAGAAAGTTAATAAACAACTTGAAGAAACTTTATCTTCAATTAAATTATCACAGTTAATAAAATGAAAAAGATATATTTAGATTACGCAGCGACAACACCAGTAAAAGCAAATGTATTAGAAAAAATGATGCCTTTTTTTACTGATAAGTTTGCTAACCCCTCTTCAATACACAGTTTTGGAGAGGAGGCTGTGTTTGCATTAGATGATTCTAGAAAAGCAGTTGCTCAGTTTTTAAATTCTCACCAAAGAGAAGTGGTATTTACTGCATCAGCAACAGAAGCAAATAATATGGCTGTTTTAGGGGCAAGTAATAACGGACATATTATAACTTCCTCATTTGAGCACGAAGCTGTTTTAGGGCCGTGTAAAACTCATACTGATGTAACTTACCTTCCAGTTTATAAAGAAGGAGTTGTAAAAGTTGAGGATGTTTTAAAAGAGATAAAAGAGAATACCACTCTTATTTCTATTATGTATGTTAATAGTGAGATAGGAACTATCCAGCCAATAAAAGAGATTGGAGAAGCTTTAGAAGAAGTGAATAAAAATAGAAAAAACAAGATTTTATTCCATACAGACGCGGTGCAGGCTGCAAATTATTTATCTTGTGATGTTAATAATTTAAAAGTAGATTTACTTACTCTTAGTGGACACAAAATATATGGACCAAAAGGAGTGGGAGTACTTTATGTACGTGAGGGAAGTAAAATATCTCAAATTCTTTATGGAGCTCATCAAGAAAGGGGGCACCGTCCAGGAACGGAAAATATTCCAGCAATAGTTGGTATGGGAGAAGCGATAAGAAGCATTGATGTAAATGATTCTAAAAAAACAAAGACAATGAGAGATAAGGTAATAGATGGAATTACCTCTTCTATTTCTGGTGCTGCTCTTAATGGAAGTAGAGAGAACAGGATAGCAAATAATATAAATATTACTTTTACTGGAGTTGAAGGAGAAAGTATGCTTATAGCTCTTAATGAAGAAGGAATTGCTGTTTCTACTGGATCTGCCTGTGCTTCAAATTCTCTTTCTCCTTCTCATGTTTTGCTTTCTCTTGGGCTGTCTCACAGAGCTGCTCACGGATCATTACGTATTACTTTGGGGAGTATGACCACAGAAAAAGAAATAGATGAGTTACTTACAAAACTTCCTCCAATAGTCGAAAGATTAAGAGAAATATCAGGAAGATGAAAAGTTATTATTCAAAAGAAGCAGTACAACGTTTTATGCATCCCAAGTTTTTTGGTGAGATGAAAGATGCTGACGCAGTTGGAGTTGTTGGTAATGAGAGATGTGGTGATGAGATGGAGATATATATAAAGGTTGATAATGGTAAAATAATTAACGCCTCTTTTAGAACACTGGGGTGTGCTGCTGCAATTGCAACATCAGATGTTGTTTGTGAAATGGTGATAGGTAAAAATATAAAAGATGCAGTAGAATTAACTGAAAAAGAGATGGTAGAAAAATTAGAATATTTACCAAATACTAAAGTGCATTGTGCTTCACTTGCTTTAAATGGCCTTAGGGCTGCAGTAGAAAATTATGAAAAATAGTGTAACTGTTGCTCTTTCTGGGGGAGTAGACTCTTTTTTTGCTGCACATATCTTAAACAAGAAGTATGATGTTGAGGCGATTTTTATGGACATGGGAAATGGTGAAAAAGATAAAATAGCTGCCAAACACTCAGCTAGTATTTTACAAATTCCTTTTTCTGTTATTGATATACAAGAAGAGTTTAAGAAAAAAATTATTTCTTATTATTTAGAGCAGTTAAAACAAGGGATAACTCCAAATCCTTGTGTTATGTGTAATAGAGATATAAAATTTGGAATATTCTTTGATAGAGCTAAAACAGATTTTATTGCAACTGGACACTATGTCAGAAAAAAGGGAGATGTTTTGTATAGAGGAAAGGACAAGACAAAAGATCAGTCTTATTTTTTATGGGCATTGAAAAAATCTCAGATAGAAAGAAGTATTTTCCCTTTGGGAAAGTTTAAAAAAGAAAAAGTAAAAAAATACGCAAAAAAGTTAGGTTTGGGAGAAGTTCCTCAATCACAAGAACTTTGTTTTATAAATAATAAAACAAGTAGTTTTTTAAAAGAAAATATTACTTCTAAAGAAGGAAATATAGTTGATAAACATGGTAAAGTCCTTGGACATCATCAAGGTAGTTTTTTTTACACTGTAGGTCAAAGAAAAGGGCTAAATTTGCCTGGTGGACCTTATTATGTTCTTAGAAAAGAAAATAGTTCTGTTGTGGTTACTAATAATGAAAAAGATCTTGAAAGAAAAGAAGTTTTTTTTGATAAAGCAAATATCATAGAAAAGGTCGAACTTCCTATTAAAGTAAAAGCAAAGTTAAGATATGCCTCTCCACTTATTCCGGGAGTACTTTATAAAAATAAAGTAGTTTTTAGTCATCCTTGTTGGGCAGTTTGCCCTGGACAATCAGTAGTTTTTTATAAAGGGGAAAAGCTTTTAGGAGGAGGTGTTATAACAAAATAATGATAGATAAAAATAGTACAATATCAGAGATATTAGAAACTAAGAAGGGGAATAAAATTCTTAAAAAATATGGAGTTCCTTGTTTATCTTGCCCATTTGCCTCTCAAGAAATAAAGGTGTTAAAGATAGGTGATGTGTGTAAAATGTATGGACTTGATATAGATGGGATAATTAAAGATTTGCAGGAACAGAGTTGATGGTATAAAATAAAAATATATATTTTTGAAAAATGAAAAAACCTTCAATTAACTTTTTATTAATATTTACATTTATTGCTTTACTTGTAATAAATGAGATATTTCACATCTTTATTTTAGGAATGTCTTCAGGAAACATTGTTTTTGATATTATAAAGATGTTGATAGGAATTATTGTTATGACAGTTATTTTCTATATAGTTTTAGAAAAATCTGTGATAAATCAGATTAAAAAATTAATAAAATCAATGAGAAGTTTAGAAAAAGGAGATTTTAGTTCAAGAACACACAAAGCAACTACAAAAGAAATGAATAAAGTTTTTCAATCATTTAATGAAATGGCAGAAACTCTTAATGATTACAGAAAAGAGTTAGAAGAATCAAGAGAAATATTAGAGGTAAAGGTAAGAGCAAGAACAAGGGAATTGCAAAACATGACAAATAATTTAGAAAAAGAAGTAGAAAATAGAACAAAAGAAATGAAAAAGAGAGTGGAAGAGTTAGAAAAATTTCAAAAGCTCACTGTTGGTAGAGAGTTGCGTATGAAAGAGATAAAAACAGAAAATCAAAAATTAAAGGCAAGGCTGAAAAAATATTCAAAAAAATGAACTGTGTAATTTGTCATTATGACGAAATAGGAATAAAAGGAGGTAATCGCCGTTTCTTTGAGAAACGGCTAACTTTTAATATAGAAAGAATATTTCCTAATGTAGAAATAGAAATAGAAAGAGGAAGAATTATTATTTTATCAGAATATATAGATGAAAATAGATTAAAAAAGATACCAGGAATAGCAAATTTTTCTTATGCCAGTAAAGTTGTTCCAGATAAAATGGAAGAAGAGGTTTTAAAAATAATGTTAGAAATTAACTTTTCTTCTTTTAGAATAACAGTTGTGCGTTCTGATAAATCTTTTTCTCAAACCTCTCAAGAAATAGCCGCAAGACTGGGTGCATTAATAGTTAAAAAAACAGGTGCTAAGGTTAATTTAACTCAACCAGAGGTTACTTGTTTTATTGAAGTAACTAATAAAGGTTGTTATATATATACAAAAAAGATAAAAGGAGAGGGAGGATTACCAGTAGGAAGTGGAGGTAAAGGGCTTTCGCTTATATCAGGAGGAATAGATTCGCCAGTTGCTTCACATGCGGTGATTAGAAGAGGGATGAAACTCAGTTTTATTCACTTTCATGCTTATCCAGTTACTTCTGCAGAGTCAATAGAAAAAGTAGAAAGAATAGTTTCTGTGCTTTGTGGTGTGCAAGGGCCTTCTATAATTTATCTTGTTCCTTTTGCTGATATCCAAAAAGAAATATTGCTTAAAGTAGAGGATAGATTTAGGGTTATTGCTTACAGAAGAGCAATGATAAAAATAGCTGAGAGAGTTGCTTTAAATAACAATTTACAGGCGCTTGTAACAGGGGATAGTCTAGGTCAAGTTGCGTCACAAACAGTAGAAAATATGACAGCTACTGGAAAAGGTTTATCTATTCCCTTGTTTCGTCCTCTTGTAGGAGAAGATAAACAGAGTATAATAAAAAAAGCTAAAAAAATAGGGACATATCAAATATCAATTCTTCCCGAAGAAGATTGTTGTTCTAGATTTTTACCAAAACATCCAGAGACAAAAATTAAATTAAATGATCTAGAAAGAGTGGAAAAAAAGATAGAGCTTGAAAAAATAATAGAAAATGCTTTATTAAAAATAGAGAAAAAAAAGATAATTACTTGAATTTTTAACCTAAAGCAATTATAATGGGGACAAAAGACATCTAAAGGTCGATCCTTTTTAATTCTTAAAGTATATTAATATGTCAGAAGCATATTGTGTAAAGTGTAAAGCGAAGCGCGAAATGAATGATGAAAAAGAGGTGGAAATGAAAGGTAAGGGAGGAACAAAAAGAAGAGCTCTTTCAGGAACCTGTCCTGTATGTGGGACTAAAATGTTTAAAATTCTTGGAAAGGCCTAACCTAAAATATACCTTCCACATGTTTCCGAAGACCACCTTTACTTGGTGGTTTTTCGGTTAAGTTAAATGAAGAAGAAAGTAATATTAACAATTATATTCTTTTTTGTTCTTCTAAACTATTTTTCTTGGAGTGTTGTTTTTTCTTACAACAACTATTTAGAAGTTATCTTTTTTGATGTCGGACAAGGAGATACAGCACTAATAAAAACTCCTAAGGGTCATAAGATATTAATAGATGGTGGCCCAGGGAATATTGTTTTAGAAAAGATAGACAAAGAAATACCGTTCTTTAATAGAAAGATAGATCTTATTATACTGACTCATCCTCATTATGATCACATATCAGGACTTATTGAGGTTTTAAAAAACTATAGTGTAGATCATATTATTTACACTGGGGTAATTGATGATACAGAAGCTTTTAGTGCTTGGGATAATCTTGTAGGAGATGATTATATTACTGCTCGTGCTGGGCTAAGAGTTTTGACAGATGATTTTCATATTGACATTTTATACCCGTTTGAAAATTTTAGGGGAGAGTATGTAGATGATTCTAATTGTACATCTGTTGTATCACGTTTAGTTTATGGAAAAGATTCTTTTTTATTTACTGGAGATATCTACTCTTCTGATGAAGAAGAACTAATTTTTGTAAATAATTGGTGTAAAAAAAATGAAGCATTGCTTTGTCGTTCAATTAATCTTTCTTCAGATGTGTTAAAGGTTGGACATCACGGATCAAAAACATCTACCAGTAAAGATTTTCTGTCTGTTGTTCATCCTAGCTTGGCAGTGATAAGTGTTGGAGAAGATAATCGTCATGAGCATCCTCATAAAGAAGTTTTGCAAACATTAGAGGAATTTAATATATCCACAAGGCGTACAGATATACATGGAGACGTACGTGTGATATCATACGGTATATAGGGCCTTAGTGAATCCCTATCAGGTTTTGTATTCTTAGTATTATTTAAAATCCAAAAATATGGATAAAAAAAACATAAATAAGTTATCTGATGTTGAGCTTCCCCCTGCAAAAGAGGATTTTAGAAAAACATTTCAGTGGAGAATCTTTCGTATAATGGCTGAGTTTGTGGAGGGGTTTAATTTTGTAGCTGATTTTAAAGATAAGTCAGTTTCTATTTTCGGTTCAAGTAGATTTGATGAAAACAATCCTAATTATGAAAAGGCACGTCGTTTTGGAGAATTGCTCTCCAAAGAAGGATTTGCTGTTGTTACTGGAGGAGGTCCAGGAATAATGGAAGGAGCAAATAGAGGGTGCTATGAAAATAATGGAGAGTCACTTGGTATAAATATACAGCTTGAAGATGGAGAAAGAGCTAATGAATATATAGAACGATCAATAGGTTTTTATTACTTTTTTACCCGAAAAGTGATGCTTTCTTTTTCTTCTTCAGGATATGTATTTTTCCCGGGAGGGTTTGGAACACTTGACGAATTTTTTGAAATGGTTACTCTAATACAAACTAAGAAGCTTCCCTTGCCAGTTTGTGTTGTTGCTGTGGGTAAAGATTTTTGGGAACCATTATTTAAGTGGTTTAAAGAAGAGCTTTATGGTAATTACAAAACCATAAGTGAAAAAGATTTGGAGATATTTCAATTAGTTGATACTCCAGAAGAGGCGGTAGAAATTATAAAAAATAACTTTAAAAATAAGAAAGAAAAATAATGACAGAAATAGAATTCCCCATATTCAAAACAAAGAAAGAAGGAAATAAACGCTACGACCTTTCTAATCCTAAAGATAGAGAGGAATATTTTGAATTTAAAGCAGGTAGCGAAATTAAAAGAATAAAAGAACATCTTAAAAAGCATGCTTTTATAGTTTATCTTCTTGGTAAAAAGAGTACTGGTAAAGGAACTTACTCTAAAATGTTTTCTGAGGTAATAGATAAAGACCGTATAGACCATTTTTCAATAGGAGACATGGTTAGATCATTGGACTCTGAATTAAAAGATAAAACAAAAAGAGAAGAGTTAGTAAAATTTTTAGAAAACAATTATAGAGGATGGAACTCTGTAGAAGAATTAATGGATATACTTGAAGGAAGAAGTACAGAAAAGTTACTTCCTACCGATATGGTACTTACCTTAGTTAAAAGAGAAATAGCAAAAAGAGGAAGAAAGGTAATATTTATAGATGGATTTCCTAGGGACATGGACCAGATTTCCTATTCACTTTTCTTTAGAGATCTTATTGGTTACCGTGATGATGATGACTTTATGGTTCTTATTGATGTACCAGAAATGGTCATTGATGAAAGAATAAAATGGAGAAAAATTTGTCCTATTTGTAATACATCAAGAAATCTTAAACTGTTTCCTACATCAAAAGTAGAATATGAAAATGGAGAATTTTATCTTGTTTGTGATAACAAAGAGTGTAATGGTGTGAGAATGGTGAGAAAAGAAGGAGATGAGAAGGGAATAGAGCCGATAAGAAAAAGATTAGATATGGATGATAAAATAATAAAACAAGCTTTTTCGCTTTATGGAATACCAAAAATACTGTTACGTAATTCTATTCCTGTTGATAAAGCAGAGGAGTATGTTGATGACTATGAAATAACACCAGAGTATGTTTATGATTTTGATGGAGAAAAAGTAAATGTTACTGAAAAACCTTGGATAATACAGGATAAATTTGGAGTTGATTCTTATAGTTTACTCGCCCCTCCTGTTGTAGTATCTTTTATAAAACAGTTAGCCGATGTTCTAAGGGCTTGAAACTGTTTTTTTCTCTGATATACTTAAAATGTCTCGCCATGGCAGACATGAAATCTGATATACCTTATTATAGGGAGTTCTACATGATTCCTTGCCCGTGGGTAGGGACTGCGAACACCCACTTAATTTCATTCTCAGATTTATCTAAAGGAGCAACTGCTACGGCGGGACATGAAAGAAGCGTCGGATGACGCTTTTTTCATAAAATTAATAAATTAAATTAATTAAAATGTTTGATAACATAAAACAAATGAATAAAATTAGAGAGATGCAAAAAGATCTCTCAAAAGAAAGATTAGAATCAACAGAAGATGGGGTAACAGTAATTATGAACGGTAAGATGGAGGTTGAGGAAATAAAAATAACTGAAGATATGGATAAAGAAAAGTTAGAAAGAGTTTTAAAGAGTTGTTTTAATAGTTGTCTTAAAAATGTTCAAATGGCTGCAGCTAAAAAAATGCAAGAAATGGGAGGATTTTAATCTAGTTTTTATCTCTTAAAAACAAAAAGCACTTTAACTTAAGTGCTTTTTTAATAAATTCGGGTCGCTCGGGTACCATTTATATCAAATGTTTTTTTCTTAAAAAATTCAGGGTGCGGGGAATTGAACCCCGATCTTAGAGCCCCCAGCTCTAAATACTTGCCGTTATACTACACCCTGTATTAATTAATTATTTTTAGAAAGTGTTTTTATGCACTTAGTGCAAGCAAGTACTTTTTTACCCTTGAACTTTTTAAATCTTTCGCCTTTAGCTGATTCAGGAACTAAAAGAGTTTGAAGATTAGGATACTTTCTTTTTTTATCTGTAGGATTATATTTTCCGCGGAGTTTTGTTCTTACAACTGCCATAGTTGAGGTCTTTCCGCATATTTCACACTTTTTAGGCATATTTTTGTTTATTATAAATTCTAGATAGTATTATACAAAAAATTATTATTTTTTCAAGCTTTACATAATAATTTTCATATTTGGAGGTTTAACCTCTGATTGTGTATATAAAAAATGTCAAAGGTGACACCTTTGACATTTTTTGTCTCCTTGTCATTCCTTGTCTCCTTGTCATTCCCGCGAAAGCGGGAATCCAGAAACCCCAAAAGATTTGGCAAACGGTAGAGAAATGCGAGCAATCAGACTAAATTACAAAACACAACCACCCCGAAGGACAACAAGTTGCCTACGGGGCTCGCAATGACATGAATCATGTCCACCCGGGGGTGGACATGGGGAATAATTATTGATAATTCTTTTCCATAAACAATTTTGTTTAATTTATTTTGTTGAAGCTAGTGTGCTTTTTCTATCTTCTTTTTGCGTCATTCCAGTCAATCTTTTATCATTACTGGCATTGGTTCATTCTCTGCATGTTAAAATAAACTAAACTTTTAAAATATGAATCTTGTTATACTGTATATCTCTATATTTATCTTCAAAGAGTTAAACAAATCTTTTAGTTCATATTTTTCTAAGAAAAAGTACAGGTCTATGAAATCTTTTTGCTTCCCTGAGGAAATTGCATCTATTTTCATTCCAGCAATATCTCTTTCGTCTCTAATTTTATACCCCCAAAATTAATAAGTGAAAATAACTGATATATTCATATCGTAAAAGCTAATCTTCACTCCATCTAATAAACATCTAAAGTTCCTAATTCTTCGTTAACAACTTTTAATTCACCAACCTCTGAGAGCCGTTTTTAATTTGTTTGTTGAAAATCTTGTTTTGAAAAATCCAAATCAATAGATTCCCGATGGCCAAATTCAATTGCCAATGCTGTTCCACCGGCTAAATAAAATCGTCTGACAGTCCAGATTGTTTTATTTTTTCCAAAACGCGATATGTTCTCTTATTGATTGCTTCTTTATACATTCTTTTTTATTAATATTAAAATACAAAAACCAGAAATTTTGAGATTTATGATCAATTTTATGTGCTTCTTCTAAAAATACTCTTTAACAAGTCCGAACCGTAAAACCAACAGCCCAGTTTAGATCGCTTAAATCTCTTTTCAAAATCCTTCTCGCAATAAAGTTTTTGTGATTATTCGGGTCAATTTCTTTTAAGTTTACATCCCAAAACAATGATTGTTTTTTAAGAGTTCCATAATTTAATTCTATCATAAACAAGGCAGTACAACAATTTTTAATACCGAAATTAAATCTTGGTGTTTTTATTTTTCCTCTCTGTGCACCTGAAAGTGTGGGCATACCCATGTCCACCCGGGGTGGACATGGGGAATGTGGAATGGATTTTTGTGGTGAATTGATTTAGGTTATTTTTGTTATACTAAACGTCATGTTAGATGTATCAATTGAATTTAAACTTTTTTGTATGTGATAATAGTATTATCTGCTGTTTTATGATATGCACATGCTTTTACTGCTTACTACTTAGGAGATCCAACAGCAAAGAATATGGGTAGATTGACACTTAATCCAATAGCACATATGGACCCTATTGGTACTGTTCTCTTACCACTATTTTTACTATTTTTGTAGGAGGATTTATCGGATATGCTAAACCGGTACCATATAATCCTCACAATCTTAAAGATCAGAAGTATGGTTCTCTTAAAGTAGGACTAGCTGGACCAGTATCTAATTTTTTAATTGCTTTAGTAGCATCGTTTATTATTAGGTTTTTCAGTATCGGAGGGTTTTTTGCGATTGCTCTTCCTTGGTTAGTTTATATAAATATATTTTTGGGACTTTTTAATCTTATTCCAATTCCTCCGCTTGATGGGTCAAAAATTGTTTCTGCATTTTTCCCCACTTATGGGTCAAGAAATGCTATAGGAGGTACACTAATTGCTATATTTTTGGCAATAATGTTTCTTCCTTACATTTCTCAATTTGTTTATGCTATTTTTACAGGGGGTCAAAGCATACCAATGCCTTTTTAAAGCAGGGAGTTGACATTTTATTTTTTTCTTGTAATAATAACCGGGCAATTTATGGGGAACCCTTATTAAAGGCCCGAGCCTTTTTATTTGATTTATGCCTACAATAAACCAGTTAATAAAAAATAAAAGAAAGAAGACAGAGAAGAAAACAAAATCTCCTTCTCTTGCTTATGGTTTTAATAATATAAGAAATAGAAGATCAGTATATCCTTCTCCACTTAAGAGGGGTGTTTGTATAAAAGTAACAACCGTTACTCCTAAAAAACCAAACTCTGCTCTTCGTAAAGTAGCTAGAGTTCGTTTATCTAATGGAATGGAAACAACTGCCTATATACCTGGAGAAGGTCATAAACTACAAGAGCATTCAGTTGTTCTTATTCGTGGAGGGAGAGTAAAAGACCTTCCGGGAGTACGTTATCATGTTGTTCGTGGAACGCTTGATGCAACTGGAGTTGAAAACAAAAAGAAATCACGCAGTAAGTATGGAACAAAGAGACCAAAATAATATGACTGAAGAACCAAAAAAGAAATACAAACTTCAAGAAGTATTACCAGACCCTTTATATGAAAGTGTTGTTGTTGGAAAGTTTATAAACCATGTAATGAAAAAGGGGAAGAAAACAGTGGCTAGAAAAATTGTTTATTCTGCTTTTGAAGATATTAAAAAACAAACTAAAAGAGATCCTTTAGAAGTCTTTGAGACAGCACTCAATAATGTTACTCCTTCAATGGAGGTACGTTCTAAAAGAGTGGGAGGAGCCACTTATCAGGTTCCTATGAAAGTTAATAAAAAACGTGCAATTAGTCTTACAATGCGTTGGATAAATGATTGTGCTCGTTCTAAAAAAGGACGTCCCATGTACCAAAGATTATCAGAAGAGATATTAAATGCATCAAATAATGAAGGAGATGCAATAAAGAAAAAAGATAACATGCACCGCATGGCTAAAGCTAACAAGGCTTTTGCTTATCTTGCTAAATAAATATGCCTAGAGAATATCCTCTTGAAAGATACAGAAATATAGGAATAATCGCACATATAGATGCCGGTAAAACAACAGTTACCGAACGCATCCTTTTTTATACTGGAATATCACATAAAATAGGAGAAACTCATTCTGGTGAAGCAATAATGGATTGGATGGAACAAGAAAGAGAGAGAGGGATAACAATAACCTCTGCTGCTACTACTTGTTTTTGGACTCCTTTAAATAAAGAAAAAACTAAAGATAACGAGTATAGAATAAATATAATAGATACTCCTGGACATATTGATTTTACTGCAGAAGTACAGAGGTCAATGAGAGTACTAGATGCTGCAGTTGTTGTATTTGATGGAGTAGCGGGAGTAGAGCCTCAATCAGAAACAGTTTGGAGACAAGCAGATAAATACCATGTACCAAGAATTTGTTTTATAAATAAAATGGATCGTACAGGAGCTTCTTTTGAAGATTCTTTAGAATCAATAAAAGAAAAACTTACTCCTGATGCTCTTCCGGTACAGCTTCCAGTTGGAGCAGAAGATAATTTTGAAGGAGTTATTGATCTTATAAAAATGAAGTTTTTAAAGTTTGAGGGTGACCATGGAGAGAATATTACTGAAAATGAGATTCCAGAAAATAAAAAAGATATAGCCAAAGAGTGGAGAGATAAAATGATTGAAAAGATTATAACCGAGGACGAAAAGTTTTTTGAAAAATACATGGAAGGTGAAGAAATAGGAGAAGATGATATTAGAATGTTAATGCGCAAGGCAGTGCTTAATTATAAAGTTGTTCCTATATTTGCTGGAACGGCACTAAAGAATCAGGGAGTTCAACCTATTCTTGACGCTGTTTGTTATTACTTTCCTTCTCCATTAGATCTTCCTCCAGTAGAAGGTAATGATCCTAAAACAGGAGAAATAATAACCAGAAAAGCAGATGATAATGAACCTTTTTCAGCACTAGCATTTAAATTAACCAATGACCCCTATGTAGGAAGTCTTACATATATGCGTGTTTATTCTGGTAAACTTATTGGGGGAGCATATCTTGTAAATGCTAATACTGGTAGTAAAGAACGTATAAGTAGAATATTGCGTATGCACGCTGATGATAGAGAGGAAGTAAAAGAAGTTTATACAGGAGACATATTGGCTGCTGTAGGATTAAAAAATATATCAACAGGGCATACTATGTGCCAAGAGGGTCATCCAATTATACTAGAAGAAATAACTTTTCCTGAACCTGTAGTAGCTATAAGGGTTGAGCCTAAAACTAAGGCAGATCAAGAAAAGATGGGTCTTGCTCTTAGAAGATTGGCTGATGAAGATCCTACATTTCGTGTTCAAGGAGATATAGAAACAGGAGAGACAATAATTTCTGGAATGGGAGAATTACACCTTAATATTATTGTTGACAGAATGAAACGTGAGTTTAAAATAGATGCTCAAGTTGGTAAACCACAAGTAGCTTATAAAGAAACAATAAAAGGTTCTGCGGAAGCAGAAAGTAAATATATAAAACAGAGTGGTGGAAGAGGCCAATACGGACACGTCAAATTACGTGTAGAGCCACTCCCTGAAGGAGAAGGAGAAAAGAGACTTGAATTTGTTGATGAGATAAAAGGGGGAGTTATTCCTCAAGAATTTATACCTGCGGTGGAGAAAGGAATAGAAGAGGTTATGGATGAAGGAATTCTTGCAGGATACAGTATAGTAAATATTAAAGCCACGCTTTATGATGGGTCTTTTCACGAAGTAGATTCTTCAAAGATGGCCTTTAAGATGGCTGGTTCAATGGGATTTAAAGAGGCTTACAAAAAAGCAAAGCCTGTTTTGTTAGAGCCTTATATGAGAACAGAAGTAATAATTCCACCAGAGTTCTTAGGAGATGTAATGGGGGATTTATCTTCAAGAAGAGGAGAAGTGGAGAGTACCGAAGATACAAAAGGTAAAAGAGCACAAAAAGTAATTCATGCCAAAGTTCCTCTTGCTGATATGTTTGGTTATGTAACCACCTTACGGTCTTTAACAAAAGGAAGGGGAAATTACACAATGGAATTTGATAGTTACAAAGAAGTTCCTTACAATATTGCTCAAGACATAATGGACACAGGAGTATAAAGTATGAATTAAGGAAAAAAGGTTTAGGGCGACAGAGGTTAAACTAAGATTATTAATGGGCAATATATTAGTCAATACCTTTTACCTCTTATTTCTTACTTTACATTTATAAAAAAATAGTGTAATATTTACAAAGTATTAAATAATTAAATTAAAAATATGGCAGAAAAAGAACAATTTGAAAGAGGGAAACCTCATCTTAATATAGGTACAGTTGGTCACGTTGACCATGGTAAAACCACTCTTACAGCAGCTATTGTAAATGTGTTGCATATGAAAGGTTTTGCTAAAAATAAAGCAACGGTAGCGGATATTGATTCTGCTCCTGAAGAAAAAGCTCGTGGGCTTACCATATCAATTTCGCATCGTGAATATGAAACACAAAATCGTCATTATGCTCACATTGACTGCCCAGGTCATGCTGACTACGTAAAAAATATGATTACTGGAGCAGCACAGATGGATGGTGGTATTTTAGTTGTTTCTGCAGCTGATGGTCCTATGCCTCAGACTCGTGAACATATTCTTTTAGCACGTCAGGTTGGACTTCCTTCACTTGTTGTTTTTCTTAATAAAGCTGATATGGTAGATGATCCAGAAATGATTGACCTTGTTGAATCAGAAGTAAGAGAACTTCTTACAAAGTATGATTATCCTGGAGATGAAATTCCTGTAATAAAAGGATCTGCATTAAAAGCATTAGAAGCTACTTCTGAAGATGATGAGGCAGTAAAACCAATAATGGAACTTATGGATGCTTTAGATAGTTATATTCCTGCTCCTCAAAGAGATGTTGACAAGCCTTTTCTTATGGCAATTGAAGATGTGTTTTCAATTGAAGGTAGAGGGACAGTATCAACAGGAAGAATTGAAAGAGGAGTTATTAAATCTGGAGAAGAAGTAGAGATTGTTGGACTTCGTCCTACAACAAAGACCACAGTAGTAAGCATAGAGATGTTTAATAAAACTCTTAATGAAGGAGAAGCTGGAGACAATGCTGGACTTCTACTTCGTGGCACCAAAAAAGACGATGTTGAAAGAGGTCAAGTTCTTGCAAAACCAGGGACAATTACACCCCATACAGAGTTTGAAGCAGAAGCTTATATTCTTAGTAAAGATGAGGGTGGACGTCATACTCCTTTCTTTAAGGGATACAAACCTCAGTTTTACATCAGAACAACAGATGTAACTGGAGATGTTGAGCTTCATGAAGGTGTAGAAATGGTGATGCCTGGAGATACCGCAAAATTTAAAGTAAAACTTATTGCCCCTATTGCTCTTGAAGATCAGCAAAGATTTGCTATTCGTGAAGGAGGAAGAACTGTTGGTGCAGGAGTGGTGACTAAGATAATAAAATAATGCCAAAAGAGATAAAGTCAAAGATTCGTATAAGGTTGCGTGCCTATGACCACAAGGTCATAGACTCTAGCTCTAGACAAATAATAGAGACTGCCCTGCGTTATGGAAGTGAGATATCAGGGCCAACACCGCTTCCTACGGAAATAAAGAAGTACACAGTCAATCGTTCTACCTTTGTACACAGTAAATCAAAGGAGAAGTATGAGATAAGAATACACAAGAGATTAATAGATATTCTTAATCCTAGCCCTAAAGTTTTAGATGCACTTCGTAATTTGACTTTACCAACAGGAGTGAACATTGAGATTAAAATGTAATCCTGTAAAAACAGGATAAAAGTTGATGAAGAATAACTTAAAGTTATATCGATCTAAATAGTAGGTTTTTCCGTATTTTAAACACCGGAGGGAACCTTCGGTGTTTAATTTCGCCCATTATGAAGTTTATATTAGGAAAAAAAATAGGTAATAGTAGAGTTTTTAACGAGAAAGGAGAATCTATCCCGGTGACTTTAGTTGAAGCAGGACCTTGTACAGTAACTCAAATAAAAACAAAAGATAATGATGGATACGAAGCTGTCCAGATTGGATTTATTGTTAATAAAAGAGCAGGAAAATCACAAAATGGAAAAGCTTTTCGTTATGTAAAAGAATTTAAAGGTAGTACGGAATTAAAAATAGGTGATGAAATAAAAGCAGATTTTTTTACCAAAGGAGATAAAGTGAAAGTTCAAGGAGTTTCTAAAGGAAAGGGATTTGCTGGAGTAATGAAGAGATGGGGATTTAGTGGAGCAGCTACATCTTCTCACGGAACAAAACATAATAATCGTAAAGCAGGATCAATCGGGTCTGCATTTCCTCAGAGAGTATTTAAGGGTAAAAAGATGGCTGGTAGAATGGGTTCTGATAAAACAACCGTAAAAAATATTGAGATTATTGATACTGATGTAGAAAATAATATTATTTTGATAAAAGGAGCTACTCCAGGAATAAAAGGAGGGCTTTTAATAATAGAAGGATGACTAAGGTAGATTTATACAATATAAATGGTGAAAAAGAAGGCGATATTACTCTTCCTAAAGAGATTTTTGATGTAAAAATTAATTCCGATTTGATATATCAGGTAGTTAAAACAGAAATGTCTAATAGGAGACAAGGGAGTGCTCATTCTAAAGACAGGGGAGATGTGAGTGGTGGTGGAAAAAAACCTTGGCGTCAAAAAGGAACAGGAAGAGCAAGACACGGTTCAAACCGTTCACCAATATGGGTTGGCGGTGGTGTTACTTTTGGTCCTAGAAAAGAGAGAAATTACAAAAAAAAGATTAACAAAAAGGCAAGAAGAAAAGCTTTATTAATGGTTTTATCTGGGAAGAAAGATAGTAAGATGGTATTTCCTGTCTCTGATTTTAAAATAAATACAATAAAGACAAAAATAGTAGACACCTTTATTAAAAAAGTTTCTTTGCAAGGAAGTACACTGATACTTCTTCCAGAAATGGATAAAAAGGCAATACTTTCAACAAGAAATATAGAAAATATTGATACAATTCAAGCAAAGGATATAAATCCTTTAATTCTGTTATCCTATAAAAACATAGTTATACCAAAGGAATCTTTAAAGATTATAAAAGATACTTTTGTAAAATGAAAAAGATAATTCTGACAAAACCACATATAAGTGAAAAATCTACTGTAATAGCAGAAGATGGTTTTTATGTATTCAAAGTTGGGAAAGATACCAACAAGGCAGAAATAAAAGAAGCAGTAGAAAAGATGTATAAAGTTAATATTGTTAGTGTAAGAGTGATAAGCGTACCATCAAAAAAAAGAAGAGTTGGAAGAATAGAAGGAATTCGTAGTGGGTACAAAAAAGCTATTGTCAAGGTAAAACAGGGAGAAAGGATTGATATTACTTCGTCAAAATGATACAATTATGAGCACAAACACACCTAAAAAACTTTTTACCCCAATAAAAAAAACGGGTGGGAGGTCAAATAAAGGAAGAATAAGTGTTAGGCACAGAGGAGGTGGTGTAAAAAGAATGTACCGAATAATTAGTTTTGGACAGTCTCCTTTAGGTGTGGATGGAGAGGTTTTAACAATAGAATATGATCCCAATAGAACAGCTGATATTGCTCTTGTGCTTTATAAAAATGGAGAAAAGAGATATGTTCTTGCTCACAAAGAAATGAAAGTGGGAGATAAAGTTATTATTAATGATAAAGCAGAAATAAAACCAGGGAATAGAATGCGTATTAAAAATGTTCCTGTAGGTACTTCAGTTTATAATGTTTCTTTACATCCAGATGGACCAGGAAAAATGATTCGTAGTGCAGGATCTTCTGCATCTGTACTTGCCCATGAAGGCAAATATACACACATTAGAATGCCTTCACGTGAAGTGAGAAAAGTTGTTAGCGAGTGTTTTGCTTCTATCGGAGAAATATCAAATTCAGAACACAGATATAAAAATATTGGTAAAGCAGGTAGATCAAGAAAAATGGGAAGAAGACCAGTTGTAAGAGGTTCAGCAATGAATCCTGTTGATCATCCTCATGGTGGAGGAGAAGGAAGAGTAGGAATAGGAATGCCTTCTCCGAAGACTCCTTGGGGAAAGATTGCTCGCGGAGTAAAAACTAGAAAAAGAACACAAACAGATAGATATATTATAAAGAGAGCTTCTAAAAAAAAGTAAAATATGGCAAGAAGTCTTAAAAAGGGGCCGAATGTAAATGAAAGGCTCTTGAAAAAAATTAAAGATTTAAAACAGGGTGATAAAACTGTTGTAAAGACTTGGAGTAGAGCAGCTGTAATAACACCAGATATGATTGGTTTTAATTTTGGAGTCTATAACGGAAAAGAGCATATTTCAGTATATATTACAGAAGATATGGTTGGGCATCTTTTAGGAGAATTTTCTCCAACAAAAAAGTTTATAAGACATGGAGGAAAGATGCAAAGAGAAACTGAAAAAGGAAAAAAATAAATTATGGCAGTAAAAGCAAATCTTAGATACATAAGAATATCCCCACGAAAGGTTCGATTAGTTACCGATCTTCTTCGCGGACGCTCGCTAAAAGAAGCAGAGAAGATTTTAGGTTTTACAGTAAAAAGACCAGCAAAGCCTTTATTAAAACTCCTAAACTCTGCAACTGCAAATGCTGAACACAATTTTGGACTAAAGAAAGAAGATTTATATATATCAGAAATAAAAGTTGATGGAGGACCAGTATTAAAAAGATATATGCCTCGTGCCAGAGGATCTGTGTCTTCAATATTAAAAAGGACATCACATATTAGTTTGACCTTAGATGATATTCAAGGAAGAAAAATAGAAAAAAAGGGAAAGAGAGCAAAGATAGAAAAAGTTTACAAAGAAGAAAAACCAAAACAAGAAGTTAAAAAAGAATCTGCTGATTTTAAAGATCAACAGCAAGAAAAAAAGAAGACACCTAAAGTAGGTGAAGCAAAAACAAAGAAAGTATTTAGACGTAAATCGATATGACACACAAAGTACATCCGAAAATATATCGCATAAAGACAACATCAGACTGGAATTCAAAAGGATTCTATGAGAAGGATTTTCCTGAATTTTTACAAGAAGATCACAAGATAAGAAATTTATTAGAGAAAAATCTGAATAGTATGGGATTGGATAGAATTGAAATAGAAAGATCACCATCAGAAACAAATGTAATAATTCATACATCAAGACCTGGTCTTATAATTGGAAGAGGAGGAGAGGGAGTTAAAAAATTAAAATCAATGCTTTTAGAAGAATTGCCTTCTAAAGATTCAAAAAAGAAATTAAAACTTGAAATAAAAGAAGTTAAAGAGCCTTATCTTTCTGCTTCACTTGTGGCAAAAGACATAGCAAGACAATTAGAGAAAAGAATGCAATACAGAAGAGTTGTAAAACAAACTCTCCATAAAGTGATAATGAATAAGGCAGTTAAAGGAGTTCGTATACAGGTTTCTGGAAGATTAAATGGTGTTGAAATATCACGTAAAGAGTATTTTCAAGAAGGTCAGTTAAAAAGAGAAACACTACGTGCCGACCTTGATTATGCGCATGAGATAGCACGTTGTTCTTATGGAGCAATAGGAGTAAAAGTGTTTATTTATAAAGGAGAAAAATTCTAATTATGCTTGTTCCAAAGAAAGTAAAACACAGAAAACACCGTAAAGGTAAGATTAAAGGAATATCTTATAAAGGATCTTCAATTGATTTTGGTAGTTATGGGTTAAAATCAGAGGCTAATGGTTTTTTAAACTCTAGACAAATAGAAGCTGCAAGAAGAGCAATAATACGTTATCTTAGAAAAGGAGGAAAGCTTTGGATTAGAGTTTTTCCATATAAGCCAATAACTAGAAAAGGTCAAGAGGTTCCTATGGGAGGAGGAAAGGGAATTGTTGATCATTATGCTTTTCCTGTTAAAGAGGGAAGGGTTATATTCGAAATAGAAGGAATAAGTGAAGAGATGGCAAAAGAGGCTTTTTCTAGAGCTGCTGACAAACTTCCTATGAAAACTAAATTTGTAAAGAAGATATGAAAGCAAAAGATATAAGAAAAAAAACAGAAGATGAGTGTCTTAAAGATATAGACAAAATGGAAAAAAGAATTAAAGAAATAAAATTTTCTTCTGCAATATCAAAAGTTAAAAATACAAAAGAAGCAATTAATTTGCGTAGAGATGTAGCACGCATAAAAACAATATTAAACGAGAAAAGATATGAGAAATAAATTAAAAGGAGTAGTTGTCTCTGATAAACAAGAAAAAACTGTTGTTGTGCGCGTAGAAAGATTAAAAGAACATCCTCGTTATAAAAAACGTTATAAAGTGCATAAAAGATATAAAGCACATGACGAAAAGGGAGAAATAAAAGAAGGAGACAATGTATTAATTGAAGAAACAAAACCTTTATCTAAAGATAAAAGGTGGAGAGTTATCAAGAAAGTATGATTCAACCACAAACCATGTTAAAAGTAGCCGATAATGCTGGAGCTAAGGAAATCCAGTGTTTTAAGGTGCTTGGTGGCAGTAAAAGAAGGTATGCTAGAATAGGTGATGTAATTGTGGCTGCAGTAAAGAAAGCAGAGCCAAGAAAAGAAGTTAAGAAACATGATGTAATTCGTGCTGTTATAGTTCGCCAAAAATATAATTACAAGAGAAAGGATGGTTCTTATATTCGTTTTGATGAAAATGCAGCAATTATTTTGGATGGTAAAACAACAAAGCCAAAAGGTGGAAGAATATTTGGTCCTATCCCTAGAGAGTTAGCTGAAAAGGGATATAAAGAAATTATTACAATGGCAAAGGAAGTTGTCTAATCTGAAAATATAATAGAAATAACAAATAATATTGGAAACGTAAAAATATAGCAGGTATGAAAATAAAAAAAGGAGATACAGTTCTTATAATAACAGGCAAAGACCGTGGCAAAAAGGGTAAGGTTTTGTATGCTTTTCCTGAAAAAAACAAGGTTTCTGTAGAGGGTGTAAATCTTTTAAGAAAGCATGTTAAGCCAAAAGAACAAGGGAAGAAAGGTCAAGTTGTTGAGTTTCCTGCACCATTAGACGTTTCAAATGTTAAGTTTTTTCATGCAAAGTGTAAAAATGCTACACGTCTTGCTAGCAGTAAAGAGGGAAGAATTTGTAAAAAATGCAATCAGAAGGTATGATTACTCTTCAAGAAAAATATAAAAAAGAAGTAATTCCATCACTTTGTAAAAAGTTTGATAGAAAAAATGCGTTGTCTTGTCCTCGTTTAGATAAGATTGTTGTTAATGTTGGGGTAGGAAAGCGCACCTTGAAAGATGTTTCTAAACGTGATGAAATAATAAAACGCATATCTGAAGATCTTTCTGTAATAACAGGTCAATATCCGCAGATTAGAAAAGCAAAGATATCGGTATCTGGTTTTAGTCTTAGAAAAGGGATGCCAGTAGGATTAAGAGTGATTTTAAGAAGAAGAAGGATGTATGGTTTTCTTGAAAAATTAATAAACGTAGTTTTCCCTAGGGTTAGAGATTTTCAAGGAATAAATCCTTCATCAATAGATAGAGAAGGTAATCTGACTATAGGAATAAAAGAACAGTTAGTTTTTCCAGAAATAATGCCAGATAAGGTTACTGAATTTTTTGGGATGGAAATAACAATAGTCACTACAGCAAAAAATAAAAAAGAGGGAGAAGAGTTGTTTAGACAACTTGGAGTACCTCTAAAAAAATAAATGGCTAGGAAAGCAAAAATAGAAAAATCAAATAATAAACCAAAATTTACATCGAGAACTGTTAATAGATGTTTTCGTTGTGGAAGATCAAGAGGATTCATCAGAAAGTTTGGTCTTTGTAGAATATGTTTTAGAGAAATGGCCAATAAAGGTGAAGTTCCTGGAATTAGAAAATCTAGTTAAAAAAGATACATGAATACTGATCCAATAGCAGATATGCTAAATAGAATAAAAACTGCACAGGCTGTTTCAAAGCCAGCAGTTGAGCTTCCTTTTTCTAACTTAAAGTATGAAATTGCTAAAGTGATGGAAAAAGAAGGATTATTAGAGAAAGTTATTAAAAAGAAAAAACAGTCTCTTCGTTTTTTACACCTTGTGTTAAAGTATGAAGAGGGTGCTCCTATAATAACTGAGATACATAGAATATCTTCACCAGGTCAAAGAATATATTCTTCTGCAAAAGATATTTCTAAAATCAAAGGAGGAATAGGGGTGTTGATATTATCAACATCAAAGGGGATTATGACCGGAGAAGAAGCAAGAAAGAACGCAATTGGAGGAGAAAAAATATGTGAAATCTGGTAAAAATATGTCACGAACAGGATTAAAACCAATAAAAATACCAACAGGAGTTGATGTTAATATAAATGAAGACGTTGTTTCCGTAAAAGGTCCCAAGGGAGAGTTGAGTATGGAAATTTCTTCAGAGATAGAAGTAAAAATTAATGATGGTGAAATAGTTGTTTCTGAGAGAAGAAAAACAAAAAAGAGTAAAGCTTTATGGGGAACAACACGTGCTGTTATAGCAAACATGGTTTTTGGTGTAAGCTCTGGATATTTAGTTGAGCTTCAAATAAAAGGTGTTGGCTATAGGGCAGAGTTACAAGAAAACAAACTTGTTTTTAGAGTTGGATTTTCTCATTCTGTGGAACTTAGTGCTCCTGAAGGTGTAGAATTTGCCATAGAAAAAGATATTATAAAAGTTTCTGGTATTAAAAAGGATTTAGTAGGACGTGTTGCTGCACAAATAAGAAAGATACGTCCACCGGAGCCTTATAAAGGCAAAGGAATCCGATACAAAGATGAAGTTGTAATTTTAAAAGAAGGTAAGAAAGGTGTTGGGAAATAATAAATATGATTGATAAAAAGAAAAACAGACAAAAGAGACACAGAAAAATAAGGGCTAGAGTTTTTGGAAGTTCTGATCGTCCTCGCCTTTGTGTGTTTCGTTCACTTAAACATATATATGTTCAAGCAATTGATGATACAAAAGGTACCACACTTGTTTCTGCTAGTGATAAAGAGGTGAGTAAAGAAAATAAAACAAATACTGCTTTTGCTGTAGGAGAATTGCTTGCCAAGAAAATAAAAGAGAAAAAAATAAAAAATGCTGTTTTTGATAGAGGTGGATATCTTTATCATGGGAGAGTAAAGGCTTTAGCTGAGGGTATTCGTAAAGGAGGAATAAAGATTTAAAATGCCTAAAAAAGAAATAAAAAAAGAATTTGAGAACGAAGTTCTCGGAATAAAAAGAGTAGAGAGAATGACTTCTGGAGGAAGACGTCTTAGGTTTAGAACCTTGGTAATAGTTGGTAACGGTAAAGGTAAAGTTGGCCTTGGCGTTGCTAAGGGTCAGGATGTTCAACAAGCGATAGAAAAATCAATAAAAAGAGCAGAGAAAAATATTATTAAAGTTCCTATTGTTGAAGGAACAATCCCTCATGAAGTGAAAGCAAAATACGGAGCAGCTACTGTATTACTAAAACCGCAATCAGAAGGTCGTGGTCTTGTAGCAGGAGGAACTGTAAGAATTATTTGTAAAATGGCTGGAATAAAGAATATATCAGGAAAAATAATAGGGAAAACAAGAAACAAGTTAACAAATGCACAAGCAACGCTTGTTGCCCTTAAAGAACTTAAAGTTAAAAAACATGCAGATTCACGAAATACAACCGAAGAACAGGTCAAAAAATAAGAAACGTATAGGGCGCGGAGGCAAGAGAGGTACATACTCTGGAAAAGGGATTAAGGGTCAGAGTTCTAGAGCAGGAAGAAAAATGCCTCCAGCAGTACGTGATCTTGTAAAACGTTATCCTAAACTAAGAGGGTATGATTTTCATCCTTTTAGAAAGGTGGTTTCTATAAATCTTAAAGATATAGAAAATAATTTTAAAGATGGAGAAGAAGTTTCTTACGCACTTTTAGTTGAAAGAAAAGTGATAAAACAAAAAAGTCCTTCTGTTAAAATATTAGGAGATGGAGAAATATCAAAAGCAGTTAATATAAGTGGGTGCATGATATCGAAAAGCGCTAAAGAAAAAATAGAAAAAGCAGGAGGTAAAATTATAGAAAAGAATGGGTAAAATAATTAAAATATTTCAAGTACCTGAGTTAAGAAACAAGATACTTTTTGTTCTTGGAGTTTTTGCTGTATTTCGTATTATGGCAAATATAGCAATGCCTGGAGTTGACCCACAGATGATGGAAGAGTTTTTCTCTAGATTTGAAATGTTTCAATTTGCTAATCTTTTTACAGGAGGAACACTTGATCAATTTTCTATAGTGATGCTTGGACTAGGACCATACATTACTGTAATTCTGTGATACAGCTTCTTACATTGGTTTTTCCAAAGCTAGAAAGAATGTAGTATAAAGAGGGAAGGGAGCAAAACTGAGAGAAAAAAAGATAAATCAGTACGGAAGACTTTTAACAGTTCCCTTTTGGAATACTTCAAACTTACGAAATGCTTGTTTTATTTCAAAGAAGTAGTGGTTATATTACCACTATCTGCTTTGAAATGATTTGGTGTCTATTAGCAACAGTGGTAGCAGGAACAGTGTTTCTTATGTGGTTAGAGAATTAATAAGTGAGAAAGGTGTGGTAATGAGTATCTTTGATGATATTTGCTGGTATAATATCCTCTGTTCCAGCCATGCACTGCAGATGATCACTGGGATATAAAAGTTGATCCTTCTGACTTCATGTATATTTTGTTCTTCTTACTTGGTTTAGCAATAACAATTTGTGAAGGTTTTATATAAATGAAGCAAGAAGAAATATACCAATATCTTATGCTAGAAGAGGAGAGGAAGAAAAGTTTATGGTGGATCTTCTACATATCTTCCCTTAATCTTAATCCTGCAGGAGTGATACCAATAATATTTGGTACTAATTCTCACACTCACCATGTTTGCAAGTTTTTTTGTTGGAGTTGAAGGAGTGAAGGGTATTATTGCTGAGGCAGTTTCAGGATTTCTTGGTAACCCTTGGGTACAAGGAGTGTTGTATTTTGTTCTAGTATGTCTATTTACATACTTTTATACGGCGGTTACTTTTGATCCTAAAAATGTATCAGAAACCTACAGAAGATGGGTGGGTTTGTTCCTGGTATAAGGCCTGGAAAATCAACAGCTGAATTTTATTTACTACATACTAAACAGAGTACTTCTTTTTAGGAGCATTATTTAGCAACTATTGCAGTACTTCCTTCCAATTATTGCTGATTTTAAACGGAATAGCTACTTTCAGTTTTCTTATTGAGGACATCTCTACTTATAATAGTTAGTGTTGTATTAGAAACTATGAGACAGATAAACTCAACTTCAAATGAGAGAATACGAAACGATATAAATTACCTCTCCCCACCGTTATTCCCGTCCCCCTTGTCATTCCCGTCCCCCTTGTCATTCCCGCGAAAGCGGGAATCCAGAAAATCAACACTAAATTATATTCACAGAATATAAAATTTTCAATTTTCAATTTTCATTGAATTTTCTAATTTCCTAATTTTCAAGAAGTTTAGAATTTAATTTAACGCACATCGCACATCGCATAACGATACGCGTGGCGCTGCCTGCCCCGTATCGTATGGTATGGGGCCGAATAACGCATATCAATTATTGAATTTTATAACTTATTTTTGCATTTTGTCTGTCTCTACTGATAGACAATTTTTTAAAGGGCTTGCCCTATTACATATTTATACCCCCCATGTCCATACCCGGGTATGGACATGGGGTATTCCTTCTAACGGGGTGGACATATTTATTTTAGCGATTATTATAAAGGTATGAATAATAATTTACTGATACTTATTCTTGGTGCTCCTGGCTCTGGTAAAGGAACTCAGGCATCATTACTTGCTTCTCATACAGGTATGTTTCATCTTGAGGCAAGTAAAGCAATACAAGACAAATTTAAAAACAGTTCTAAAGGAGATATACTTGAAATAGGAGGGGAGGAGTTTTCTTTAGATAAACAAAAAGAGAGATGGAAAGACGGTCTTCTTTGTGATGATGGTTTTGTTGCACAAGTTATTAAAGAAAAATTAGAACAAGTAAGGAATACAGGAAAGGGTGTAATAATAGACGGATATCCACGTTCGGTAGAACAGATTACTTATTTAATGGACTTTATTAAAAGTTCTTATGGAGTATCTAATGTTCTTTGTTGTGTTATAAATGTTACTGAAGAAGAATCTTTACAGCGTAATAGTAATCGTAGGGTTTGTAGTTTAATGAGACACTCTATAATTTCACATCCAGAAACAGAAAATTTAACAATTTGTCCGTTAGATGGTTCACCGTTATTAAAGAGAGAGTTAGATAATCCAGAGACAATAAAGATACGCCTAAAAGAGTTTGCGGAGTTTTCACTTCCTGTTGTAGATTATTTAAAAAAGAGTGGAATAGAAGTTAAAGAAATTAATGGAAGAGGAAGTGTTTCCGAGGTCTTCTCACGTATTTTAAATTTAATGGAAGAATTCTAATGGATATAATATCAGTAATAGGACGTCCTTGTGCTGGGAAAGGTACTCAAATATCGTTTCTTGAAAAACAGACCGGTTTTCCTGTTATAAGAACTGGGGAGATGCTTAGAGAAAAAGCAAAAGATAATGATGTTTTAGGAAATAAGATACGTGAAGCTCTTGAAAAAGGGTTAGTTCATCCTACACCTATAGTTGTTTCTATTTGGACACCGTTTATTATTAAAGCAAAAGAATCACTTGAAAAAGGTTTAATATTTGACGGAAATCCAAGAAAATTATATGAGGCACACTTATTAGAAGAACTTTTTGAGATGTTAGATTGGAAAGATTGTTGGCGTGTTTTTTATATAGATATAACTGAAGAAGAATCTTATAAACGCATGCTAAGAAGAAAGAGAGATTATGATTCAAAAGAAGAAATAGAAAATAGATTACAATGGTTTAATTTAGAAGTATTGCCAGTAGTAGATTATTTTGAAAAAAAAGGTGCTCTTATAAAAATAGATGGTAATAAAACAGTAAAAAAAGTTTGGAAACTTATATATGATCACATACAAAACTAGTTCGGAGATAAATTTAATGAAAGAGGGAGGAAGTATTCTTTCAGGAATTTTAAAAGAAGTAAAAGAAAAAGCAGTTCAGGGAGTGGAGACCAAGGACTTAAATTTTTTAGCAGAAAAACTAATAAGAGAGAGAGGGGGAAAACCTTCTTTTAAAGGTTATGGAGGATTTCCTGCTGCATTATGTACTTCTGTAAATGAGGTTATAGTCCATCAAGTTCCCTCTGGATATAAATTAAAAAATGGAGATATATTATCTTTAGATATAGGAATGAAATATAAAGGGTTTCATACAGATATGGCTACCACAGTTCCTATTGGAGAAGTAGATGGAGAGGCATTACGTCTTATAAGGACCGTTAAAAAGGCATTAAAAAGAGGGATTAAAAATACTAAACAGGGCAATACAATTGGAGATATAGGGAACACTATATCAAGATATATTGAGAAGAGTGGAATGAGTGTTGTAGAGGGTTTATGTGGACATGGTATAGGAAGAGAACTTCATGAAGATCCTCAAGTTTTAAATAAAGCAAAGCGTCGTTCAGGAGAAAAGATAGTTCCTGGTATGGTAATATGTATAGAACCGATGGCTTCTCTAGGATCTTCAGCAATAAAAACTTCAGAAGATAATTTTGGGATAGAAACTGCTGATAAATCACTTTCTGCTCACTTTGAGCATGCTATAGCAGTTACTGAGAGTGGTTATGTGGTAATTACAGAGTAAATAATATATAATTTTACTATGAGCGAAGAATTTCCATCAGAATTACGTTACGATATTGCCTCAGGAGATTGGGTGGTAGTTGCTTCTGGGAGAGCAAAGCGCCCAGATCAGTTTAAAAAAGAAAAGAGAATAGAAAATAAATCAAACAAAGATGATTGTCCTTTTTGTAATTGGAAAGATTTTGAAAAAGTAAATGTTATTTTTGAAGATGGGAAACAAGTTTCTGAGATAACTGAATCTTGGAGTGCAATTTCAATACCAAATAAATATCCTGCTTTTATGCCTTCTGATACATTAGATAGAAAGTATGAAAATAGCCTATATCAAACAATGAATGCAGTGGGGTACCATGAGGTTATTATAACTAGAGATCATGAAAAATCTCTTGGTCAATTACCAGTAGATAAAGTAAGGGAGGTATTTTATCTTTATAGACAGCGTTATAGGGATCTTTTGCAAAAAGAATTTGTGAATTATATCTCTATATTTCACAATCATGGAAGAGAGGCTGGTGCTTCAATAGCTCATCCTCATTCGCAAATAGTTACAACACCACTTATAGATGTTGATCTTGATAAAGCTTTATCAAAAACTAAAGATTATCATAAAGATAAGGAAAATTGTATCTACTGTAAGATGAATCACTGGGAAATTGAAAAAGGAGAGAGAATAGTCTATGAAAATGAAAAGTTTGTTGTTGTTTGTCCATTTGCATCAAAGGCTGCCTTTCAAGTAGTGATTTCTCCAAAAGAACACCTTGCTTATTTTGAAGAAGCCACTGATGAAGATCTTGATTATTTGGGTGATGCTTTTCAAGTAGCTTTGTCAAAACTCTACAAAGGACTGGGAGATCCGTCATATAACTTTTATCTTCACTGTGCTCCTTCTGATGGAATGGATCATGGATATTATCATTGGCACTGGACGATAATACCAAAAACATCAGTTTGGGCAGGATTTGAATTAGGAGCAAGAATGGAGATATCAACTATTCGCCCAGAAGAGGCAGCAAAATATTTGAGAGAACAATAATTAATTTTCAATGAATGACCAAATTTCCAAATGACAGAATATAAACTCACCAAGGTCGCACCTTGAACACTTGGACATTAAATTTAATTTATGACAGAGGTGTCACCTTTGGGATTTTATCCCCCTTGTCATTCCCGCCCCCTTGTCATTCCCGCCCCCTTGTCATTCCCGCGGAAGCGGGAATCCAGAAATCCGTTTTGAACATTTGAATTTAATATTTATAATTTGTTTAGTATTTAGGATTTAGAATTTAGGATTTGTTGGTGTCGCATTTTGAGATTTGATTTTTGATTTTTATTATCATGTTAGTAGTAGCCAATTGGAAAATGAATCCGTTATCAGTAGAAGAAGCTAAACAGCTTTTTTCTACTATATCGCAAAAAGAAGAAGTGGTAATTTGCCCTCCTTGTCCTTTTTTGTATTTGGGCAAAAATTTTGTTTTAGGTGGGCAAAATTGTTCTAATAAAAAAGAGGGATCATTAACTGGAGAGGTTTCTGCCTTTATGTTAAATAGTATTGGATGTAAATATGTTATAGTAGGTCACTCAGAGAGAAGAGTTATTATGAAAGAAACTGATGATATAATAAACATAAAAGCGTTAATGGCAATTGATGCTAAACTTACTCCAATAATATGTGTGGGAGAAATAAATAAAAGCAATAAAGGAGAAGAAATAGAAAGACAGTTAAAAATTGCACTTAATGGTATTAATAAAGATGTAGTAGTTGCTTATGAGCCTATTTTTGCTATAGGCACAGGTAATCCTTGTTCTATTGATGTAGCCAATGAAAGAAGAGAGCTGATAAAAAATATATTAAAAGAAAAAGGGTTAGAAAAAAGTTTAGTTCTTTATGGGGGAAGTGTTAACTCAGAAAATGTATCTTTTTATACAAAACAAGCTGGTTTTGATGGAGTTTTAGTTGGTAAAGCGTCACTTGATGCAAATGAGTTTAATAAGATAATAGAAAACGCACTATGCTCTCGGAAGAGTTAAAAGAAAAATTTAAATATTTTTTTGAAAAAAGAGGACACAAATTAGTGCCCTCAAGTTCACTTATTCCTGATGATGAAACAGTTCTACTTACTTCAGCGGGAATGCAACAGTTTGTTCCTTTTTTATCTGGAGAAAAAGATGTTAAACAGAAATTTGGGTCAATACACCTTGTATCAATTCAGAAGTGTTTTCGTAGTGCTGACATAGAAGAGATAGGTGATGATACTCATCATACCTTTTTTGAAATGTTTGGAAATTGGTCTATTGGAGAGAATAAAGAAGGATATTTTAAACAAGGGGCTGTGGATTCTGCGCTTGATTTTTTTGTAAATGAGATAGGTTTGCCTCTAGAAAAGCTCTACGTTACTGTATTTAAAGGGAATAAAGACATACCCGCAGATAGTGAGTCAATGTCTATATGGCTTAAAAAAGGAATTTCCCAAGAAAGGATAAGTGAATTTGGAGAAGAAGATAATTTTTGGGGCCCAACAGCAACTACCGGTCCTTGTGGTCCTTGTTCAGAGATACACTATGATCGTGGAGAAAAGTACGGATGTAAAATGGGTTGTGGACCAAATTGTGATAAGTGTAAGCGTTTTGTTGAATTATGGAATTTGGTATTTATGGAGTACAACAAAAATGAGGATGGTTCTTTTACCAAACTTCCACAAAGAAATGTTGATACAGGAATAGGGTTTGAGAGATTATTGGCACTTTTACAAGACAAAGATTCAGCTTATGAGACAGATTTATTTATGCCAGTTATAAAAAGTATGGAGAAGAGTATTTCTTATGAAGAAAACAAAAGAGCTTTCCGTATAATAGCCGATCACCTACGTGGAGCAGTTTTTCTTATTACTGATGGAGTAGTTCCTGGCAAGAAAGAAGAAGGATATATTTTAAGAAGAATTATAAGAAGAGCAATAAGATTTAGAAAAGAAATACTTCTTAATTCTTTTGATGATCCATTACAGGAGATAATAAAAAAATATTCACAATGGTACCCAGAAATAAATAAAGACAAAATTTTTTCTATTATAAATAAAGAAGAAGAAAGTTTTCAAAAAACTTTACGAGAGGGAATAGAAAAGCTTAATAAAATTTCTAAAGATGCATCTAGCGATGAATTAGGTAAGCAGTTATTTTTTATTTATCAGAGCTACGGATTTCCTCTTGATATGTCTTTAGAAGAAATAGGAATTACTGATACAAAAGATATTAGAGAAGCGTTTAATAAAGAATTTAAAAAACATCAACAAGTTTCTAGAAAAGGGTCAGAGGAAAAGTTTGGAGGTTTAAGAAAAGGAGCAGAAGGAAAAGAGGTTATGTTTCATACAGCAACTCATCTTTTACATCAAGCATTGCGCAATGTTTTAGGGGATGAAGTAAGACAGATGGGGTCTGATATAAATAAAGATAGACTTCGTTTCGATTTTTCTTATGGAGAGAAAATGACAAAGAAACAGATAGAAGATGTAGAAAATATTGTTAATCAAAATATAGATGAAGGAATTGATGTAGTAAAAGAGGAGATGAATTATCAACAGGCGGTAAATTTAGGTGCACTAGCTTTTTTTAAAGATGTTTATCCAGATACTGTTACAGTTTATTCTGTTGGAAACTTTTCTAAAGAAGTTTGTGGAGGTCCCCATGTTAGTAATACTTCAGAATTAGGGAAATTTAAAATCTTAAAAGAAGAATCATCTTCTGCTGGTGTAAGGCGCATAAAAGCAACACTTTATTAATTGATTTTTTACAAAAATAAGGTAGAATAACTTCTATGTCTGAAAGAGTAATAGATATAATCCCTCCTAGTAAAAAAAGAGACGAGGAGGTAGTAGTACAGAAAAAAAAGAAATCTAAAAAATGGGTTCTTGTTTTGTTTATGATTGTATTATTATCTTTTAGTTTTCTTTATGTAAGGTCTTACAGAGTAGAAGTTAAGATATATCCTCATACAGAACAGTTTACTGATTCAAAAACAATATTTGTTCATGTTGATGGAGAATATGAAGAGGTTACCGTTGATGTATTTGAAGAAATTATAGAAGGGCAGAGAGAGTTTATTGTAAAAGGTAGAGCACTAATTGAAGAAAAGGCAAGAGGATTGATAAATGTTTGTCAAGAGTACAGCGATACCTCACAGTCACTTGTTGCTGGAACCCGTTTTGTTTCTGGAGATGGTAAATTGTTTATCTCTCCTGATCGTATACTTATTCCAGGAAGAAGCTATCAGGATGATAGAATTGTCCCTGGATGTGTATCTGTGGAAGTAGTTGCAGCAGAAGCAGGAGAAGAGTACAATATATCTTCTTCTTCTAGATTTTCTCTTCCTGCACTACAGGGCACAGCAGCTTATAGTAGATTTTTTGGAGAGTCTTTTACTATAACACAAGATGGTCTTCTAAAAGAAGTTTCTTCCATAACATCAGAAGAGATAATGAATGCAGAAGATATACTCTTAGAAGAGTTATTTGAAAAGAGTAAAATTAAGTT
>JAGYLR010000019.1 GCA_018400895.1 bacterium | reverse complement strand
TGCAAAAGATGTTTTATTTGAAGTAGTTTCTACTAATCGTTGCGGAATTTTTGTTGATCTTCCCAACACAGGAGATATTACTGAACCGCTTTCTGTAGCTGAAATGGAAAATAGAAATATTCGACCTTATGTACAAATGTATAAGGCAGAAGAAATTATAAATTGGCGTACAGAAAATATTAATAATATAAAAATTACTACTCTTGTAGTATTAGAAGAATATGTGGAAACCCCATTGTCTGATGGATTTTCTTATCAAGTTTACCCTCAATATAGAGTTCTTTACATTGATCCTGAAGATAATTTTTATCATCAGAAATTATTTGTATATATAACAGATGAAAATAAAAAAACTGCTTTAGTAGAAGAAGATGATATTATTCCTAAAGTAAATAATAAACCTTTAACTTATATTCCATTTTATCCTGTTACAGATAAAGGAATAACATGGGAATTATCTAATCCCACAGTACTTGATTTAGTTAATGCAAATATATCACATTATAAAAATTCAGCAAACAGAGAAAATGCACTTATTTGGACAGGTAATCCAACACCTTATTTAGTAGGCTATCAGGCAACACAAGAATCTTCAGGCACTATTCATTTAGGTAGTACAGAAGCAATTATTCTTGGTGCAGGTGGAAGTGCAGGGTTTCTTGAATATCATGGTCAAGGTCTTGGACCACTTAAAGAAATTATGGAAGAGAAAGAAGAAGAAATGGCTCTTCTTGGAGGAAGGATAATTGCTCCTGAGAAAAAGAGTTCTGAAACAGCAGAGTCTGCAGCAATACATAAAGCAGGGGAACAGAGTGTATTAGCAGATATTGCAAATTCTATTTCAGATGCTCTTACAATTATTCTTAATTTTTTTGCTGAATTTATGAATATTGATGATTATGTATCAATAGAATTAAATACAGATTACATGCCTGTAATTCTTGATGCACCTACAATTGAAAAACTCTCAAATATTATTGGAACTTATATTTCCTGGGATACTTGGATTTATATGCTTCAGAGAGGTGAAATTCTTCCCCCAGGAGTAGATGCAAAAGAAGAAGCTAAGAGAATTAATTTAGGGCTTCCTATAAAAGATTTAAAGAAAGAGCCTTCTAAAGATAAGAGTTTAGAAGAAGTGGAAGCTTCTGAACAGGAGGAAAATAGCGAGGAGGAATAATATGCCTTATCAGTATGGGAAAAGTAATGCTAAATGTTGGGTTCGTTGGGGAAATAGCGGTAAAAAATATAAATATACTTGTGGTAATAAAGCAAGTAGAGAAAGAGCAAAAAAGAAAGCATATGCACAGGCGAAAGCTATATATGCTTCAGGATATAGAGAATAAGATTCGGTGAATCTTTAAACAATATTTATACTTTGATAATCGGAGGTTATCGTATGGCACAAGAAGACTTGAATGAAATTTTAGAGAATGAGGACGTACAGAAATATTTACAGGAGAATTTTGTAGATAAATCAGCGTTCGAAAAGGTTAGTAAGAAGAAGGAAGAAATACTTGGTGAAAAGAAGAAGAAACAGGAAGAATTAAAAGAACTTTCAAATAAAGTTAGTGAATATGACAACTTGTTTGACAGTGTTGAACAGCGAGGATATAATGTAAAAGAAATCTTAGAGAATCTTTCTAAGGGAGAAAATAATCCTGAAGGAGAGGTAGAAGGGGCTGAGGGAGAAAATAAAACACCTGCAGGTTTAGATGTAGCAGACTTTAAGAAAAGGGCTGAGGAAAAACTTGAGGTACAAAAAAAGAATTATGAACGGAAAATTGCAGCTCTTACTGAAGAAAAAGAAACTAAGCTAAAAGAGTTGCAAGACCAAGTTCAGGGTCTGACCAGTGGTTGGGATTCTGAAAAGATTGAAAACACTCTGAGTGCAGAGTTAGATAGGGTTGAAGTATTACCTAAATATAAGAAAATACTGAAAGACGCCTTCAGAGGCAGAGCCGAAGTGGGCCTTGATGAGGATGGCGAACGTGTCGTCCAATTTACAGGTGATGATGGTCTGAGACGATCAGCAACTGAATTTTTTGATACCTTCTCTCAAAGCGAGGAAGGAAAAAATTACGTTGGTGCGGCTATGTCTGCTGGTGGTGGGGCTCAAGGAAGTTACACAGGAAAACATTTACGTTCCCTCCAACAACAGAGAAAGGAAGCACTCGAAAAGAAAGATGCAGCAGCTGGTGTAAGCGCAGCTATGCAGTCTTACTATGCTAAAAAGAAATAACAAAATTTATTTGGAGGTAACTTATGTCACAGGTTAGTGGTGTTGTAACTTATTGGAATTTACCAAACTTTGTAGGTGAATTGTACACAGCGGATATCATTCCCGGTCAGAATGATGTAAATCCTACGTTTTTGTCTCTCGTAGGTGGATTGAATGCAGGAAATGCACGAATAGTGCCTGATTTTAACTTTACTATGGATGTGGATTATGATTTTCCGGCTGCAGATCAACCGGATATCAGTGAAACTGATTCACAGACTCTTCCCGATCCTGTTTCTCCTGTATGGACTGAGAGTGATAACACAGCTCAGATTTATCAGGAATCAGTAGAAATTACGTATAAAAAGTCTTCTACTCTCGGTAGACGTGTAACAGCAGATGTTGCAGGTGATGGTAGTGTTGGGTATTACTCAGAAACTGAGCCTAATAACCAGCAGAATCTACTTTCTCAGCTTACTACGTATGCGTTGGGTAATGTAGCTAGAAAGGTTAACTATACTTTTCTTAATGGTGAATATCAGAAGGCAACTAATGCAGGTACTTCTGCTAGAACTAGAGGTATTATAACTGCAGCTTCTTCTAATGCTATTGTAGCTGGTGGAGCAGACCTTAGTCAGGAATTGATTAATGAGTTGATGCGGTCTATGGTTGTAAATTCTGGTGGACAGTCTTTTCAGAGGACTCCTGTTCTCTTGATGAATGCTTTTCAGAAACAGAGATTTTCTAGTCTTTCAATTTATCCCCCGGAGAGCAGAAATGTTGGTGGGTTTAATTTGAAGATGATTGAAACTGACTTTGGTCCTGTAGGAGTAATGTTTGAACCGACTATCGATTCAGATACTATCCTTTTTGCATCTATGTCAGTATGTAAGCCAGTATTTGTTGAAGTTCCTGGAAAGGGTGTACTTTTCTATGAACCGAAGGAAAAAACTGCAGCTTCTGAAGGTGGAATGGTTTATGGTCAGATTGGTCTTGATTATGGTCCTGAATGGATGCATGGTAAGATTACTGGATTGGCAACTAGCTAGATAATGGAAAGTGGAGTTAATACCTCCACTTTTATATAAAAAACGGAACAAATGGGGAAGTTCTCTTCCCCTACGTTTTTGGAGGTAAATTATGTCTGTATTGGATATAGATGCGTTAAAAATTAGAAACCCTGAATATTATAGAATTTTTACTAGAATTTTTAAGGGTACGGATAGAGTAGAATCTTTTGATACTGCTGAATTAAAAATTGGTGGGGTGGCAATTAGTAAAAGTGCTGCAGAGATTAATGCACTTAATGATGAATCTTGGGATTATATTCTTCAGGAAGGGACTCCTGTAAATGCTGTAGCGGCTAGTGGAACCCTTACTATTAGTGATGTAGCTTTAGATGCTGAAACAGTAACTATTGGGGATGACACATATGAATTTGCTGCCGATGCTGATCAGAGTGTAGAAAGTGGAAACATTGCTGTAGATATTACATCATATGCAACTGCTTCTGAAGGAACATTAACTGTAGATACTCAGCCAATTGCTGGGGATACTATGACTATTGGTACAACAGAATATACTTTTGTACCTGATAGTACAGCTAATGCCGAAGGTGAGATTTCTATTGGGGCAAATTTAACAGAAGCACAAGCAAATATTGTAGCTGCTGTTAATGGAACAGATGGGTTTAATACTGCACATAGTCTTGTTACTATTGGAGATTTTGAGGCAAATGATGCTGTAATTACTGCCATAATTGCAGGAACTGATGGTGATACGATTGCAACTACTGAAACTTTTGATGCAGGAACTAATATATTTGATGATGTTAATTTAGGTGCTACGGCTGCAGGTGTTGATTGTTCAGCAGCTAATGCAGTTACTGCTCTTGTGGATGCTTCTTCTAGTGCAACTGAAGCGGTTACTCTTTCTGATGGCGATGGAGATACTGTAGATGTTGAAGCAGATACAGCAGGTGTAGTGGGCAATGCTATTGCAACTACTGAAACTATGAGTAATGCAGCTTTTGGTGCAGAAAACCTTGAAAATGGGGTTGATGGTACTGTAGGTTCACAGTGGGAAACTTATGTGGATGCTGATTATTTGTATGTTGCTGTTGCTGAAAATACTACTGCAGATGATAATTGGCGAAGAATTAGTTTAGGTTCAGCCTATTAAATAGAATAGGAAAGTCTATATGGCTTTCCTATTTTCTTATACCATAGCGAGGAATATAATGGCATATAATACATATAGAACCTTAGCAAGTTTAGATAGAGTTCATAGTGGTTCCCCTGATAATGAGAGCTCTGAATATTTACAAGTTAAAGAACAAAACACAGATAATTTACTCGATACTTTTTTTAATTCTCCCGATGTGGCAGCTTTAACTGCTTTAGACGAGGTTGAGGCTACAGGAGCTAGTGATGATATTAATTTTGTCGGTTATGACTCTATTGTTTTTCATGTGGTTTCTAGTGGAGTAACTGATGGGGCTACAATAAAAGTACAAAGTTCTTTAGATGGAACTTCATATGCAGATGTGTATGAGTTGACTGTAGATGCAAATGAAACTAATGAAATTATTATAGATAATAGACCAGCGGTTTATTATAGAGTAAATATAACTTCATATACTGATGGAACATATACAGTAAAGTATATAAGGAAATAGTATGATTAATATAAATGGTGCTGAAACAATATATCCAACTGTATGGGATGATTTACGATTTCCATTTATTGGTAGACGAATTGATACAACTTCAGGAAGAATAGCTTATGATTTTGATGAACTTGGCTTAGAATTTGCAAGTAATACTCGATATGATTCTGCAGAGCAAATTAGTTTTATTGTTTAATTTCCACATGATTGGAAAATTGGGTCTGTAATAAGCCCTCATATACATTGGGTACAAACAGCAGATACATCACCAAATTGGTTAATTGAATATAGATGGTATGATAATGGGGATACTGTCCCTAGTTCTTGGACAAAAGCAGTTTGGGAAGTTAATGAATTTACATATACTTCAGGGAGCCTATTACAGTTAACAGAATTTCCAGATATTACTCCTCCTGAAAATATTTCAGGGGTTTCATCCATTTTAGATATAAAGTTTTATAGAGATGTTGCTAATGCTAGCGGTGAATTTTCAGGTGCAGAGGATTCTCCACAGGCAGAGCTTGTGAAAGAGTTTGATATACATTATCAGAGAGATTCTCATGGAAGTGTTTTAGAATATACCAAATGGTATTAAATAATAATTAGGAGAAAATAGTATGCAAAAGAAGATGGAAAACCCTATAACTTTTTTAGGGACAGGAATGATTTGGGATAAAGAAAAGAACAGAGTTCTTTGTAGATTTGATAAACGTGGTGAATTTACGACTTGGGATGAAAAAGTTGCTCAAAAACTAAGAGCAATGAGAGTACCTTTTAAGGATGCACTTTCTGTTGTTATTTCAGAGAAAGAATATGCAGTAAATGTGCTTCAAGAAAGAATAGATGTGCTGGAAAAAGAAAATGCTGATTTGCGTGCACAGATAGAGAAATTTGTAGCAACTGAAGATGAAAAATTTAGATATAGAACTGCATTAAAACAAAAATTAACAGATATGGGTGTATCTTTTAAGGAAAGCGATCAGACAGTTACTTTAGAGAAAAAACTAAAGAAACATGAAGAAAAGGAAGCGGCAAAAGAAAAAGAATCTGTTGAAGAGTAAACACTATATTGATGCTAAGTTTATTAAATTTACTACTGTAGCACAAGGGCATGTTGTAGAATATAAATAAAGTTTTTGAGGAGTTACCAATGAATGAATTTTTACTAGAGGTAGCACTGGCATTAATTGGTAGTGGGATTCTTGGAGGATTAATTGTGCATTTAAAAAATAAGGGTAAGCAAGCACAAGTAATTAATACCCATGAAGAGAATATAAAATTATTGCGAAATCAGCAAGATATTTTAAAGGACAGGATTAATAGAGTGGAAAATAATACTGATGTAAGATTAACGAAGATTGAAACCCAGGTAACGGCAATACAATTCCAAATCCTTGAAGTATCAAAAGATGTAAAACAGATATTGAAACAAAATGTAATTAAAGGATAATAATATGGCTATAGTAGTGGAAGATGGAACAGGTTTAACTGATGCTAATTCTTATGTCTCAATAGCGTATGCAGATTCTTATTTTTATGATAGAGGTATTTCTGAATGGGATACATATACTCCCGAAAATAAGGCTCAAGCATTAATTTTAGCAACTGAATATCTTGATATGTATTATAACTATACAGGGTATAAATCTTCATCTACACAGGCTTTAGATTGGCCTAGAGATTATGCTTATGATGTGGATAGTAATGAAATTACTGATATACCTGTAGCTTTAAAGAAAATGACTTGTGAAGCGGCTGTAAGAGCTATTGCTTCTGAATTACAACCTGATTTAGAATCAGGTAGAACAATACAGAGAGAAAAAATAGCTAATGCCATTGAAGTAGAATATGCTGAAGGCTCAGGAGGAACTTCTGAACCTATATATCTTATTATTGATCGTCTAGGCTTTTCTACAGGAATAGTAATTTCTAAAAATCGCATGTCAGGACAATTACGAGTAACAAGGGTGTAGGAGGCATGCATGACAGCATATGTAGATCGAGCAAGAGAAATGTCTCGCAGATTAATTATAAAATATGGTACTTCAATTACAGTTACGTCTGTAGAAGAACCTCAATATGAATCAGGCACTCATAGACCTTATTGGACTATAGGTGGTTCAGTTTCATATACCCCTCCTAATGATTTAACTCAGTCCGGGTTTGCAGTAATTCGTGCACCAAAAACACATGAAATTACTGATGGTAGAATTAGAATTACTGATGTAGTTTTTGAAACAGTGTTTGTCAATGAAGCTAATCGGTATCAAGATTTTGAACCAGGATTAGGAGACATAATCACCGCAGCAGGTGCGGATTATAACATTGTATATATCAATCCAATTAAACCAAATTCAGAAAATATCCTCTTTATTATTTATGCGAGAAGGTCATGATAACCCTAGAGACTAACATTGATATTAATAGTTGGGCTCAAAAAGTGTTAGACAAGATTGACGATTTCAAGTATACTACTAATATAATTATTAAGAATAGTTTTAGTGATTTAGCATTCAATATGGTTGCTGAAACTCCTGTTGACACAGGAACTGCTGTAGCGAATTGGGTAGTCTTTAAGGGGAGTTCTCCGGACTATACTCATTTTAACTATGGTGATATTAGTGGAGTAGGTGAGGACTATGCTAATGCTGTAGCAAAGAATATAGTACAGCAAATTGATGCTTTAGAGATTAATGTGTTTAAGGCAAAGAATACAAGATTTGGTATTGTAAATAATACTGAATATATTCTTACCTTAGAAAATGGGTTATATCCTTGGGCTAATTCAGAGAATGTAATTAATCATTACTCTACACAAGCCCCTGAAGGTATGGTTAAGATTAATCTTTTGAATAAGGATGAAATTATTCAAACTAATATTGCTAAAAGAAAAAAGTAAATTGGAGTATGTATGGAAGCACAACATAAGGCTGAGATAGCTTTAAACATGCAATTAGATACAAATGCAGAGCATATTGTATTATATACAAATACACCACAGGGGTTAGACCCGAATCAAATTTATCTCCAGGGGAGACATCTTGCAGGAACTAAAACACAGGCAGGGCTTGGTGACGATGGACAGAACAGATTAAATGGTTTGTTTAGGATATTTTTATGGTATCCAAAAAATGATAGATCATTTGGACAATATGAGGCTCATTTAGAAGCAGGAGATTTAATAAATGCTTTTAAGCGAGGCACATATTTGACTTATGATGGTGTGGTTGTGCGATGTGAAAGTGCTCAACGAACTACAGATATTGATATTGATAGTTGGTATGTTGTACCTGTTGAAGTAACATGGTTTGCATACGCAGAAAATTAATTTGGAGGTAAATTATGGCTTATGCTCAAGGGTCAAGACGAAAATTAAGATATGTTGCTGAGGCTTCCTTTGCAACGACACCGGATATGGAAACTGAAGCTCTCATACCAATGAGAAATAACAGCGATTCTTTAAATCTTTCTAAGGATACATTTGAATCAGCAGAATTGCGTGGAGATAGATCAATTCGGGACCTCAGACATGGAAATGAACAGGTTAGTGGAGATATTTCATTTGATTTAGCTTATGGCGATTTTGATGATTTTCTTGAGGCTGCTATGTGCAGTACCTGGGATGGGGATATTTTAAAGCAAGGAACTACTTTAAATTCTTTTACTATAGAAAAAGAATTTGCAGATATTGGTCAGTTTGCAGTTTATAGAGGCTGTGCTGTAAATACACTTAGCCTTACATTAGCAAATAATGCTGTTGTAACTGGTACTATAGGTATTCTTGGTGCAGGTGCAGATGCTGTTGCTGCAAGTAGTGTTGAAGGTGCTGGTGGAGAAGGTACTCTTACTAATACTGAAGTTTTTGATTCTTTTTCAGGAAGTATTTCTGAAAATGGTGACCCTATAGGAATTGTAACTAATCTTGAATTTACGATTGATAATGGATTAAGTGCAAATTTTTCTATTCTTGGTACGCATGATAATCCTGAAGAGGCTCTTTTCTTATCAATGGACAGATTTAATGTAACTGGAACAGTAACTGTATATTTTGAAGATGCTTCTTTAGTAAATAAATTTGTTTCAGAAACTGCTTCTAGTTTACAGTTTAATCTTATAGATACAGATGGAAATGATTTAGATTTTGAATTTCCCCTTATCAAATATACTGGACATGATCTTGGTGTTGGAGATGCAGGACCAATGACAATTGCTATGCCATTTCAGGCTCTTTATGATGCTACTGAAGGCGTAGAAACTACTTTAACAATAACTAGAACTGCAGCAACCTAAAAAATAATTTAAAAGAAGGAGAAATATATGGATTTATCGAGTTTGTATACTGTAGATAAAGCTGAAGAGGGTGTAGAATTTACACTTTTACACCCTTATACTGATGAACCTACAGACATGACAGTAAAGGTGTATGGAGTTACATCAAAAAAGGTTAAGAATGCTTTTAATCGTTATGATAAGGTTGTAAGCAATCCTAAAAAGAATGATAAAGAAAAGGAACGTGCAAGTACTGATCTTATGAAGGCTTGTATTATTAGTTGGGACAATGTGTATTTTAATGATGAATTGGTAACTGATGTAGAATTTTTGTTAGATTCCTTCCCTTGGTTTAGCAAGCAGGTGTTGGATTTCATAACGGACGAGCAAAATTTTTTACCACCGAAAGAGAAAAGCTCTACGAAGAAGTCAAAAGAAAAATAACTCTTGATTATCCAAGAGACAAAGAATTTAATGGGGGAACGTTACGTCAACAGTATTTACAGGTTAAAGATACAAAAGAAAAGCGTAATGAACCTGTTCCCCCAAACATTGCAGCAGAATTAGAAGATATTGACTTTTTAGATGATTTTCTCGATCTTTGGTTTATTTTTTGGGATTTATTTAACCCGGAGGGTATTTTATATTCTGAAATTAAAGCTTATTGTGATTTAATGACTATAGAGTTAAGTCCTATGGGTGTGGAAATGCTGAAAGACATGGATAAAATTGCTTGTTCAGAGGTTTCAAAAATACGGAAAAAAGAAATGGACCGTAAATAAGGAAAAAATGATATGGCCGATATAAGCAAACTTGAATTTCAGGTAAATGTAAAAGGTGGAGCAAAAACTGCAAAAGAACTTAAAAGTATTGCTTCATCTATTACCTCTATAGCCAAAACAGTCTCTCCCACTAAGAAAAAATTGCAGGAGTTAAATACTGCAAATATTTCCTTATCTAAAAGTATAACTACATTAACAAAACTTCAACGGCCATTAGAAAATGAATTTATTAAAAATAAAAAAGCTATGGCTGACAATTCTACCTCTTTAGAACACCTTCAAGCAAGATTAAAAGAGTCTAAAAATGCTTTACAGTTAGTAAGCCAAGAAGTTAAAAGTCAGGTAGGTACTCAAAAGACTTTAACAAAAGTTAGGTCTAATGACACTGCAGGTTTAGTTGCTCAAAAGAAAATGGGTGATAGAGCTTATAATAGTTATAAGCAAAGAGCCACAGCTTTAAAAGAACAGACAACTAAATTACAAAATGCCATTGTAGTGCAGAAACAATATAATACTGCTTTAAGAGAACAGGAAAAAAAGAAACTAGCGGAAACTGCACAACCTAAAAAAGTAGAACAGAAAGCCACTATACAATTAGCAGAAGCAATAAAGAAACTCCGTATAGAACAGCAGAATCTTACAGGAATTACTTTAAAAAGTAATGCTGCTTTAAAAAATAGAGCTCGTACAGAAGCCACGCTTACTGCAGCATTAAAGGCTAATCAGGAACAAACTAAAAAAGCAAAAACTACTCTTCGTGAGAATGTTACTGCATATAAAAATTTAAGTAAAGCAAAAGACAATGACTCTAAAGCATCTAAATTACAGAAAGCAGAATTACGTCAAGTTATTTCTGAGACTCAAAATTATATTAAATATTCTGAATCTAGAGAACAGAAATTAAAAAATGCAATAGTTAAACAAAAACAATTTACAAAAGAATTAAAAGAAGCCGCTGCTGCTGAAAAGGCTGCTGCAGTAGCAAAGAAAGCAAATGAAAAAAATCTAGTAAATTTAGATAAAAAACTTTCTGCTGTAAATAAAGCTAATAGTCTCCTTTCTTCTACTACTAAACAAACAACTACTACAAGTAAAAATTATAAAAAAATATTAAAAGAATTATCTGCTATAGTAGGTTCAAATCAAGAGGCATTAAGAAAATATACTCAACTTATGCGTTCTACTGAAGGGTCTATTAATAGCCTTGGTAAAGCCAGTAAATATGATACTAAAGAAACATT
>JAGYLR010000018.1 GCA_018400895.1 bacterium | reverse complement strand
CTATTCGTGGTGAAAAATGGTATCAGGAACTAAAAAAAGAAGCACAAACAACACCACTCCCACAGACGAGTATATCTTATTATGAGAACGTTATTAAAGATTTGACCTAAATCCCAAAAAGGTGTAAAATGATAATAGAAATTAAACAAAAAGAAATATGCAATACCGACTAATAAAGCACAGAAACAGGATATTTAAACAAATCTGGGAAGAGAACAAGGATGAACTAACAATGGAGGACTTGTCAGAGATATTTAATTGTCCCCTCCAATCGCTTTATAGAGTAATAAGGCAGAAAAACGAAAGTGAAAAAATAACAAAATAGCAAGATGGACAAATTTCAAAATAGATACATGCAACACCAAAAAAGAAAAGCAGAATCTCTTACAAGTGACTTTGGTGTAAAAGTTAAACCATATAAAAAGAAAGAGCAGGAGATATTTTTCAAGATAATGGAAAACAGGTGCAGCCAAAGAGTATTTAACAAAGAAGAGATGTTGCCCGAAGATCTGCTCAAAATCTTTTCAGCAATAGAAAGCGCACCAAGTTCTTGTAACAGAAAGGGAGTAGAAACAATAACTATTTTAAACAGAGACAAAAAGGACTTATTATCTGGACTGCTCGTGGGTGGCGTAGGTTGGGCATACAGAGGACAGGTTATTTTTCTTTTAATAGCCAACATGGATGCATACAAAAATCCAGCAGAGAGAGATTATATGCCATACCTAGACGCAGGAGTTTTAACACAAACAATATACCTTGCAGCTGAAGCACTAAACTATGGTGCTTGTTTTGTTAATCCAAACATAAGAGAAGAAAACATAGACTTCTTTAAAAAGAGATTTGAGATAAAAGAAAACGAGCTGTTTTGTGGCGCTGTTGTTGTGGGAAAATATGAATTAAAGCATAAGAAATGAAAATACTAACCATAGCGTTTAACGGATATGGGCAGTACTTACCACGATTATTGGAGAGTATTGACGCCCAAACAGAAAAGCCAGACGAAGTTATTATCGTATTGGGCAAGGATCACGGATACGAATGGAAAAAGAAAAAAGGTATCAGAGTAATAGAAACCAACCTTACTTGCTTGGGAAGCTTAATCAATGTAGGAATGGAGTATGTCAATGATTGGGTGCTATACTTCAGTGCAGACGATGTTCTTTATCCAAACGCCATAGAAGAAATAAAAAAAGTAGACGCAGATATAGTTACATTAAAATATCATTTAAGAGAAGAGTTAAAAGAAACTCCGGAAATAAGTTTAGACAAATTAAAAGACTGGAAAGAGCATTATATGTGGGCATCGGGTTATTTTGCATTCCCTAAACAAAAAGTATTAGAGAGCGATTTTTGGAAATACCCATTATTATTTAAGGCAGCATCTCAAGGAAAGACGATAAAGCCAACAGAAAACCCTTGTGCTAAATACATACAAAGAGAAAAAAGTCACGGAGCAGGGCAAAACATTTGGAATGCAATGAACATAATAGGAAAATATGCAGAAAAGTATTCTCAAAACCCAAAGATTTCAGTATTCTCAATAGTAAAAGACGAAGAAGATATGTGTGAGGAAGCGTGGGAAAGTGTAAAAGACGCAGATGAGTTAGTTATTTGCATAGACGACAGAACAAAAGACAAAACACCAGAGATAGCAAAGAAGTTTACAGACAAGATATACTACTTTAAGTGGGAAGATGATTTTGCAAAAGCCAAGAACTTCGCAATGAGTAAATGCACAGGCGACTGGATAATGGGAATAGACGGAGATTGTATTCTTAAAGGAGGAATAGAAAAGATAAGACACGCAGTAAAAGAAACAGAATGTGATATGGTTGATGTAACGCTTCACGAAATAGGTGCAGAATGGAGAAAACACGCTTTGCCTAAAATCTTTAAAAATGGTATAATTAAATACAAAGGAATGGCACACGAGTTCCCCTCTGGTGGGAAAAGAGACCTTACAGACTATGGGATAGAAATAGAATACGGATACTCACCAAACCACAAAAAAGACCCGGACAGATACACAAGAATACTTAAAAAGCAAATCAAAGAAGATCCACAAACACCACGCTGGAAGTTTTATTTAGCAAGAGAATACTTTTACAAGCAAGACTACAAAAGAGCAATAAGATATTATAAGCAATACATAAAGACAACAAAGTTCCTCGCAGAAAAAGCAGACGCATACTTATACCTTGCAAGATGTTACTGGATAGAAAAACAAGGAGACAAAGCAAGAGAGTGTACACTAAAGGCAATAGAGATAAATCCAAACTTCAAAGAAGCATTATTATTTATGAGCCAAATAGTATGGCCAAGACACTCGCAAAGATGGCAAGACTTTGCACAACACGCAGATAATAGCGAAGTATTATTTATAAGAGTATGAGACCAACAATTTACAATAAAGAAATAGCAGATAAAATCTGTAGTAGAATAGCAGGAGGTGAAAGTCTTAAAAGAGTTTGTGAAGACCCTGAAATGCCTTGTAGGTCAATAGTTCACTTATGGCTCCTTGACGAAGAAAAAAAAGAGTTTATGGACAACTACAAGAAAGCGGTTGATATTAGAACAGACAATATGTTTGATGAGTTAGAGGAAATATCTGACACAGATGACAGGAAAGAAAGCCCAATGCGTTCTCGCTTACGTGTAGACACAAGAAAGTGGTATCTATCCAAAGTTATGCCAAAGAAGTATGGAGATAAGATGGACGTAACATCAGATGGGAAACCAATACCACTAATTCCTTTAAAAAATGGAACACTATCAAATAACAACAGCAACGAAGAAGATAGCGAGACTAAATAAAAGAATTAGAGCAGCATCCGGTGGGACAGGTGCCTCTAAGACAATATCAATTCTTATATATTTAATATCTCTTGCGCAACAAGACAACAATCCCAGACTAACAAGTGTAGTATCAGAAAGTATGCCACACTTGCGTAGAGGTGCTATTAAGGATTTTTTAGACATACTACAAAGACACAATTACTACAAGGACTCGCGCTGGAACAAATCAACACTTACATATACCTTTGAAACAGGAAGCAAGATAGAGTTCTTTTCAGCAGATCAACCAAGCAAGGTTAGAGGCCCAAGACGTGATAGGTTATTTCTTAATGAGTGTAACAACGTTCCTTACGAAACCTTTGACCAGTTAGAGATAAGAACAAATGATTTTATAATGCTTGACTGGAATCCGGTAGCAGAGTTTTGGTTCTATGACGAAGTGCAACACAGAAACGATGTAGACCTTATAAGACTAACATACCTAGACAACGAGGCACTCCCGGAAACAATAGTAAAAACCATAGAGTCCAGAAAAGGAAACAAGAACTGGTGGAGAGTTTATGGGTTAGGGTTATTAGGAGAAGCAGAAGGAAAGATATATAGAGATTGGAAAACAATAGACGAGATACCACACGAAGCAAGACTACTCAGATATGGACTAAACTTTGGATATTCTGTACACCCAGCAGCAATTGTGGCTGTATATAAATATAACGATGGGTTTGTTTTAGAAGAAATACTATATGGACTAGGATATGCAAACAGGCAAATAGCAGATACGCTTAAAAATATAGAGCCAGCAATAGTGTATGCAGACTCAGCAGAACCCAAGAGCATAGATGAATTAAAAGAATGTGGAATAAATGTGATTGGTGTAAAGAAGGGAAAAGACTCGGTAAAGCACGGGATACAATATGTTCAGGATCAAAGAATAAACATAACCAAAAGAAGCGTAAACGTTCTAAAAGAGTACAGGAATTATATGTGGATGTTTGATAAGGACGGAAGAAACACAGGAGTTCCAGAAGAACCATTCCACTATTCAATGGATGCTGTACGTTATGGCATAGTAGGACAAGGACCACAAAACATCTTTAATGACATAGAAGAAAGGCAGAAAAGAATGTTCTTGCGAGGTAAAAACAATTTGACACAACCAGATAGATAAGATATAATTATATAATAAACATAACAACCGGTGGCTACAATGAATGGATAACATTTTTCAACTGGTAAAGCGTGCGGAAAACAATCTTATTCACGGGCAGCCAATAAAAATAGGGAAGTATGCAACTCACGATCACACTGAGAAGATTTCTATTATAGATGCATACATAAACTCCCAACATATATCAGGAAAAGAGGATTCTCTTGGAAGAGAGAAGCCTTTTTTTAATATAGTATTGATGGCAGCGTACTCGTGGTATAAAACTACAGACCTAGATAGAAAACACATAAGATTTACTCCGACAAGCTCAAAACAAAGATTAAAAGCCCTTATAGCCACAATAAAGTTAAGGAACTGGATGAGAGATACAGACTTTGGTTCATTTCTTAACGAGTGGGGGTGGAAAGCAGTATTATACGGATCGGTAGTATCTAAATTCATAGAAAAAAATGGAGAACTTATCCCTAGTGTAATATCTTGGGATAGATTGATATGCGACCCGGTAGACTTTGACAACAACATAAAAGTAGAAAAGTTATACTTTACACCAGCACAACTAAGGCAACAACCGTATGACCAAGACAAAATAGAAGAAGCCATAGAAAAGTTTGGAGAAAATAGAGAAAATATAGATAATGAAAACATTGACATAAAGAACGAATACATCGGGATATACGAAGTTCACGGAAACTTACCACTATCACTTCTTACAGGAAGAGAAGAAGATGAAACAGAATACCGCCAACAGATGCACGTTATCTTTATACAAGATAATAAGAAAGATGAGCGCAAGAGAATTGAAATAAACCTTTACTCCGGAAGAGAAGCAAAAGACCCATACCACATAACACACTTAATCAAACAAGAGGGCAGAACACTATCAATAGGTGTGGTAGAGTCGCTATTTGACTCACAATGGATGGTAAATCACTACGCAAAGCAATCCCAAGACCAACTTGACCTTGCATCTAAACTTATTACACAGACATCAGATCCACAGTTTTTGGGTAGAAACCTTTTATCAAACGTAGAAACAGGAAGTGTTTTGATAACCAAACAAGACCAACCAATAGGACAAGTAAACACTCAATCCCACGATATCCCACAAATACTTAGCAATCTTGACTTATGGAAAGGAATAGGAAGAGATATATCTGGAGTGCACGAAGCAATAACAGGAAAACAACCACCATCAGGAACACCATACAGATTACAAGCAATGCTAGGACAAGAAGCGAGAGGACTGTTTGATATAATGCGACAGAACAAAGGATTGTATCTAAAAGAGATGATGAGGAAATATATACTTCCATACTTCAAAAAGACACTAAAAGACACAGATGAGATAGTAGCATTTCTTGATGGGGAAGAATTAGAACAGTTTGACGAGCTTTCACTGCCAGGAAGAATACAGCAAGAGTTAATGGCAAGACTATCTTCAAACCACATACCTACAAGAGAAGAACTAATGATGTCTGTAGAACAGCAAAACAACCAACTTGGAAACCTTAGAGTGGTAAAGCCATCAGATAGCGACAAGACTTGGGCAGATTACTTCAAAGACCTTGATATGGACGCAATGGAAATAGAAATAACAGGAGAGAGCAGAGATAAGTCAGCAATAATGCAATCACTAAGCACACTACTTCAAACAATAATGCCTAACCCAGAAGCACTGAGTGATCCAAATATAAAAAAGATTGTAAACAAAATAATAGATGAAATAGGACCAGGAGTATTAAGTCCATTACAATTATCAGAAGCACCCCCAACGCAGGGGACAACCGGTGGTAAAACTCCCGCTGAAGCATTAGCAGGGGCAGGAGTCGGTGAGGTCGGTGCTTCTAAAGAATAATTAAAATAGTTTTATGGATAAACAAGGTGGAAGACAAATGAGGATATCACAGGAAGAAATAGATACCATTAAAAGGTCTTTTAGAGACAACGAAGAGTTGTTAAAACTTTTACGCAAAATCTTTCTTCCAGAGATAGACCCAGAAGCACCAATAGGTGATCAAATAGACTTGTGGATGACAGTTCCTTTACAAGGACAAGAACCACCACAAGCATTGGCTAACCTTTTTGCTAGAAACCAACTCATAACACACGTAGAACAGTGCCTTATGCAGTTAAATATTTTAGCAAACACAGATGCCAAAACATTGGACGAGGTGAAAGAGCAAATTAAAAAAGACAGTAATAAATAGTAGTCAATTGGGCCTTGGTGATAAGCCCTAAAACTACATCCTCAATATGACTCAAGAAGAAAAGGAAAATCAGGACGCCTTAGATCCTGAAGGTGAGGAGGAGACCTTAGATCCCCAAGAAGACGAGCAAGAAGCTGAAGAATCTGATAAAGATAATGAAGCTCGGCTCAAAAAAGCTGAAGAATATGCTAACAATCAGAAAATCCGCGCAGAGAAAGCAGAGAAAGAGTTAAAGTCATTCAGGGAAAAGAAACCTGAACAGGCAGATAAAAAGTTCTCACTATCTCATACCGATATTATTGCAGCAGTTAAGTCAGACTTAGAAGATGAAGACATTGAGACTGTAAATGATTATGCAGCACTCAAAAACATATCTTTTAAAGAAGCACTTAGCTCAAACGTAATAAAATCGGTGATAGCTGAAAGAAAAGAGGAACGCAAGACCGCAGAAGCATCAAGCACAGGTAACAAGCGCAGTGGATCTCGTTCTAAGAGCGGTGAAGACCTGCTACAAGAAGCAAGAAGCGGGAAAGCTGTTTCAGACGGTGATGTTAGCAAATTAGTAGATGCTCGTTTTCAAAGCAAAATTAAAAGATAAACTGGTGGCTCTACAATAGTCGTGGTAGAGAATGAAAGATTACTAAGATGTCCAACACAATTGCAGACAGAGTATATAGGGACAAATATCGTTCCGCTATGCTTGATAAAATACTTCGCAACGCACTCGTAACAGAGGCAATTTGTGAGGTAGACAGAACTGACAACAAGAGGATACAGAACCCCTATGGATCACAGCCAAGTGCATCGGTACAAGCTCTTTCTGGTCACTACGTTGTAGATGACTTTACAACTACTGACGAAGCCCTTGAAGTTAGTGATGAAGTAATCGTTGCAGAACACGTCTTTGATTTTGAAGATGTATTAAGCAACTTTGACCTCTTCTCTAACAGAACAGAAGAAATGGCTTACTCGGTAGCTAACAGAATTGACAGATTTGTACTGAACAACCTTACCGAAGATGGAACTGGAACATACTCAACACCTGTTGGTGGGTTCACAGACCCAGTAAACATCAATGAAATACTCTCTAACCTTCTCAGTAAGGTAGCAGGGTACTCAGATGTTTATAAAGGATTATTCCTCGTTATAGAGAATACTGACCTTACAGGATTTATTGAAAGCCAGACCAAAAACGGATTCTCATTTGCTGATGCTGCTCTTAAAAACGGATTCTACGATTCTCCTATGGGAATTGATGTTTACGTTGTAAGAACAGGAACATTTGCAGATGAAACACTTGGAACAACGAGCTACACCAATGATGAACACAGAGTGTTCGGCGTAAAGAACGTTGCTACCTACGCTTCTCCTCGTGGCATTCGCTGGGATGAGAAATCTGTATCCGGAAAGACCGGAATGGAAGTCGTGTGCTGGGGCTACATTGGGTTTAAACTTTGGGCAACCAAAACAGACCTAGTTGTAGATATAACCCTAAACTAAGGATAACCCCCTTTGTGGGGTTACCCGGAGGGGATTTACCACCGGTTGTCCCTTCCGTGTAGCCTCACAGAGGCTCACAAAGTCGATAATTACTCATTAAAAGGTAACAATATGGCAAGGAAACGTGTAATAGACGTCACAACAGCTACTCGTACCTTATCAAGGAATGAAAACGGTACCATTGTAGTTCTTGACAGAGCTGCAGGAAGTACTATCACTCTTCCTTCTGCTGGTCGTGGTCTTGAGTTCCAATTTGTTGTAAAAACAAGTGGAGCTTACACCATAGATGCAGGAACGGATAAGATAAGGGGTGCTTTGTTACAGTCTGAAGATGACGTAGCCTCTCATTCGTTTACTGCTGATCCTGCTTCCCATGTAAAAATTGAAATGGGTGGAGCAACAACTCAAACAGGAGGTTTGGTTGGAACAAATATCACCCTTACTTGTGATACGGACGGGATATGGACAGCATCAGGTTCTTCTGTTGCAACAACAGCAGGTACAGCGACAACGCCATTTAGTGCATAATATGGACAACAGAATTAGAGTCAAATCAATTACAGATGATGTAACACTCGGTAAAAATGACAGCGGTTCTCTCTTCGTCCTTAAAAGTGCTGATGGTTTAACGGTAACTTTACCTACGGGAGGACGCGGATTGTTTTACGATTTCGTTGTTGGTACAAGCGTAACAGCTCCCGACAAATACGAGATTAAAACACAGACTGCTGACAAAATCAGAGGAGTGCTGGTGAATTCTAGGGATGACACTGCTTCCAAATCTTTTGTTGCTACTTCTTCCGATGAAATAGATATGGACGGATCAACCACAGGTGGACTAATAGGAACTGGTTTCCGATTAGTTTGCGATAATGATGGTGTCTGGAACGTATTTGGACTTAACGGATCAAGTGGCTCAGAAGCTACGCCTTTCGCCTAATAAACTATGCAAAGAAGAAGATTTGTAGACATTACATCAGCTACAGCTACACTCGGTAGAAATCAGAGCGGATCGGTTATTAGGTTTGATAGAGCAGCTGGTATAGTAATTACTCTACCAACTGCAAGGGCTGGATTGTGGTATGACTTCTTAGTGAAGACATCGGTAACCTCAAACGCTTACGAAGTAGAAGCTGCAGGAACAACCAAGGTTGGCGGCGCGCTTGTCAACTCCAAAGACGACACTGCTTCTAAATCCTTTTTAGGAGATGGAAGTAGCGATACTAAGGTTTCTATGAACGGAACTACAACTGGAGGACGAGTGGGTACGTACTTTAGAGCTTTCTGCGATGGAACTATCTGGCACATTGTTGGCGATAACGCTAGCAGTGGTTCAGAAGCAACTCCATTTTCATCTTAGGATGAAGAACAGCCTTCATGGGCTGTTTCGGGGAAGACCCCGCCCTAGCCCGTGAGGAGAGGATTATAAGTTAATTATTATAAATTATGCCAAAGAAAAAAGAAGAAATAGTAGTAGAAGAGGAAGAAGAAGTGCTTGAAGAGTCCCCTGTACCAGAGTCAGAGGAGAAACAAGCATTTAGGGAACTTATAGAGAAATATAAGACACAAAACCCTAAAAAATACGCAGAAAAAAAAGAGCGATTAGAAGAGAAACTTAATCAAATGAAATAATATGTATGTAGAACACACAAAGCCACCAATTCCCGCTGGCTTCAAAACACAAACAGTAGGAGCAACAGCAGTTAAACTTACTAGCGTTCCTACTGGTGCAAGATATGCACAACTTAAAGTCAATAAAGGTATTTATTACAGAGATGACGGACCAACAGCAGCAGAAAACATAACAGGAGGTTATTATGTACCTACCGGAGAAGAGATAACACTCACATCACGACAACAGATAGATGACTTTAATTGCGTGGGACCAACAGGAACAATAGCAGTCAATTATTACAAAATATGACATATACGGAGTTATTAGAGAGCATAGAGTATTGGGCTGGTTTTAATGACGGAGATGTTGTTAACAACACAACACTCAAAAAATTGTTTACATCACGCTTAAACAGGCGATTAGAGCGTTATTTGGGTATGATGGGGAGTGGTTCACACATATCACAAATAGATGACACGAACTATTCCACACAGCCCTTCTCTTTCTTTGATATTGTAGAAGACCAAAATGACTATGAGTTTTTAGAAGATGAAGATGGGAACACAATAGACGACATAACAGGAGTAATGATTAAGATTGGAGATAGTTTTAGAGAGATTAATAGAGTAACACTTGAAGATGATGACGCAAAGCTAATAATGAGTCCTAATGACAAGTCAGGAAGACCATATAGATATCTTGAAAGAAACAACACGATATTTCTTGACCCAGTTCCAAATTATTCATTAAGTGAAGGTGGAAAACTCTTTTACAAGAGAGTGCCATCATATTTCACCATATCAGATACAACCAAAGAACCCGGAATACCCACACCATATCACGAACTACTTGCAGTAGGATCTGCGTATGATTGGGTGATTGTAAACAAAAGCAACTCAACAACACTAATTACAGTAATAAATGGAAAATTAAGAGAAATGGAAAATGACTTTAGAACATATAACGAACTACGCTCGCCAATTAAAAGACGCATAACACCAATGCGACATAATACACGATAATGCCCCAAGACTTAAAAAGAATATCTAAAAGTTCAGTCCCAGACTTAAAAAGAATATCTAAAAGTTCAGTCCCAGTATTTTTGGCTACAGATGACAGGAAACTTATATTTGATGATAACGATAATACTTATTTAGTTATCCGTCTTGCTGATATGTTGAAGGGTATTGCAAAAAGAGCCGGAACATTAACCAAGATACTTAAATCATAATATGGAACTTAAATTACTATCAGAATTATATCTCGGCGAATGGAGTGCTGCTACAGCATACACGATTGGTGATGTGGTAGATAACAACGGCTCTTCTTACGCTTGTATAGAAGCACACACAAATCAAGAGCCACCCAATACAACTTATTGGGCTTTACTTGCTAATAAAGGAGCTACAGGAAGCACAGGAAGCGTTGGTTCTACTGGACCTCAAGGAAACAGCATAACAGGTCCAACAGGTGCTGATAGTACAGTTACCGGACCAACAGGACCTCAAGGTGCAACTGGTCCAAAGGGTGAAACTGGAGATACCGGACCAACTGGAGCAGACTCAACTGTAGAAGGACCAACTGGCCCACAAGGAATACAAGGAGAACAAGGCCCAACTGGCCCAACTGGTGATCAGGGGATACAAGGAAACACAGGAAACACAGGTGCAACTGGTCCAAAAGGTGAAACTGGTGACCAAGGAATCCAAGGAAATACAGGACCAACAGGAAGTCAGGGCGACCAAGGAATACAGGGAGTTACTGGACCTACAGGTAGTCAAGGAATACAAGGTGAACAAGGTCCAACTGGCCCAACAGGAGCAAAGGGTGATACAGGGGACCAAGGAGTTGTAGGCCCCACAGGTTCTACAGGACCACAGGGAGACGAAGGACCAAAGGGTGCGACAGGAGATAAGGGTGACACAGGAGATCAAGGCCCCACAGGACCAGGCGAAGGGCCAACAGGACCCACAGGACCAGGAGTTTCCGTAGGAGGAGCAACAGGACAAGCACTGACAAAAACATCTGATAGCGACTATGATACAGAGTGGACTGATGTATTACTCTTAGACCAAACA
>JAGYLR010000017.1 GCA_018400895.1 bacterium | reverse complement strand
TTTGTTTCGTGCAAGCGGAGAGCAAACTCCTAAAAGGTGCAACTTCAAACTAAGTGCCAACTTATTTGAAAACGAACCTGCATTAGCAAACGCTTAATGCACATCTCCTCGCCGATTTCTCATAGGTGAGTAGGGGTGTAGGATCCGAATCCTGCACCCCGTAGGTGTTATAAATGAGAATAGGATGTTTTGGTTTTTATTTTTTCCAAATACATCCGAAATTTAAAAAAATAAGAACAAGAGAATCTTTGTTCAATTTATTGCCTCTTGCTTCTATATCAAATTGGAATAAGCTTGTAGATCGGTTCAAATAAAGTTTTTGGACGGGAGTTCACCCTCCCCATCTCCACCCCGTTAGTAATTACTGCTCCGCAGCTATATCACAAAACTTGCTAAAACAGTAATTATGTTATACTTATAATATCGCCTTGTTTTTACACCCGTTAGGGTAATCACTAACGGGGTCCACCCCGTTAAAATCCCACTAATAAAAAAAACATTGAAGAAAAAAAAGATTTCAACAAATAATGAGATAAGAGCAAAAGAAGTGCGAGCTGTTTCTGATAACGGAGAACACTTCGGAGTTATTTCTACAGAAGAAGCATTAAAAATAGCAAAAGAAAGAGGACTGGATCTTGTACAAATAACAGATAATGTCGATCCTCCAGTGTGCAAAATAATTGATTTTGGAAAGTACGCTTATGCCGAAAAGAAAAAGAAAGGAAAATCTAGCAAACCTCAAATGAAGTCAGTACGTCTTGGTTTTTCTATATCCGAACACGATATGAAAATAAGAATGCGTTCGGCAGAAAAGTTTTTAAAAGAAGGAGATTCAGTGCGCATTATTCTGCCTTTAAGAGGAAGAGAAAAGGCACTTGGTAATGTTGCAAAAGAAAAGGTAGCTAAGTTTATAGAGATGGTAAAAGAGAACAATGATATTAAAATTGAAGGTGATATTTCTAGAGAACCCAGGGGCCTTACAGTAACAATTTCAAAAAAATGAAAGCAAAAACAAGAAAATCAATTACAAAAAGATTTAAAACAACAAAGAGCGGAAAAATACTCCGTCGTCTTTGTGGTCAAGGCCACTATAATGCAAAAAAAAGTGGGAAACAACGTCGTGAATCAAGACGTTACACGGAGTTAGATCCTTCTGAAACAAAAAGAATTAAACAACTTTTAAAGTACTAAAGATATGCCCCGAGTAAAAAGAGGAACAGCATCACACAAAAGAAGAAAAAATGTCTTGAAAGAGGCAAAAGGTTTTCGTTGGGGTAGAAGTACTAAGTATAAAGCTGCAAAAGAAGCACTTCATCACGCTTGGACTTACTCCTATAGAGACAGAAGAAACAAAAAGAGAGAAATGCGTAGATTGTGGAATATAAAAATAAATGCTGCTTGTAGAGAAAACAATACTACTTATAGTAAATTTATAAACAATCTTAAAAATAAAAATATAGAGCTTGATCGTAAAATACTTTCACAGCTTGCAGTTTCTTACCCAGAAACTTTTACTAAAATAGTTGAAGAATCCATAAAATAACTTCCCCGCTGTGCACCCCTGGGGTGCACACAGCAACAAAACAAATTCCCAAGGTGCAACCTTGGTTGAATTTTTTTTGAAACCGTATATTATAAAACTAATGGCGAATAATCCAAAATTTGAAACAGGAGGTATTTATCATATTTTTAATAGAGGAGTTGAAAAAAGAGATACTTATATTGATGACTCCGATCGATTTAGATTCATATACTCTCTTTACGAATGTAATGATGAAAATGCTGTAGTAATGCAAGAACGCATAAAAGAAAGAATAAAAAGAAATTCCCAAGGTGCAACCTTGGACACTTTGGGTAACAAAGAAAGGGAGTTGTTGGTGGAGATTTTAGCATTTACACTTATGCCAAATCATTATCATTTAATTGTTCGGCAGTTGGTTGATGGTGGAATTTCTTTTATGAAGAAGCTCGGCAATGCTTATGTTCCCTATTTTAATTACAGACATGAAAGAAAAAGGAATGGGTTCTTTTGTTTCAAGGAAGATTTAAAGCTGTTCATGTTAAAACAACAGAACAATTTATCTATCTTATCTGGTATGTTTACTAATCTTTAAGTTTGTTTCAAGAAAACTGGAAACAAGAAGGCGTAACAGATCCTCAAAAAGCAATAGCTTATTTGGAATCATACAATGGTCAAGTTATTTGGACTGTATAGGGAATAAAAACTTCCTTCTGTTACAAACAGAGAGTTTTTGATAAATGAATATTTAATGGAAGGAGGGCATCAAAAAGTTTGTTTGAAGAAAGAATTTTTGATAAGAAAACTAAAACAGTTTATTTAAAATAAAAGGATTAACCGAAGTAAAAATATCATAGGTGCCACTGTAGGTGCAACCTTGGAATGACAAGGGGGCGGGAATGACAAATTTGGTTATAAATATTATAAAATGTCAAAGGTGTCACCTTTGACATTTTTAAACCTTTGACATTTTTATTTCTCTTATTGTTTTTTAAAAACAGAGAAGGAGTGGTAGTTAATTTATTGTGCGCCTTTTTAACACCTCTTTGAGTTTTTAAATTTTAACAGTTTCGTGCTTCTTTTAAAAGGAAAGAAATTTGTAACCAATGTGTTCATGAGAAATAGTTATATCTTTCTTTTTTGTTTTGAAGAAAAAGGTAACTCCTTTAAAACTCTTTCTCCATCTCTAATATAAAAGTAAGTAATTCTTTCTTTAAATCCTGGGACAAAATTGGAGGTTTATCATCGCTGTTTCTTCTAACCTCCTTTTAACAGTATTAATTATTTTCCTTGTTCTGGATGACTCTTTAGCAAATTCAAAGTAGCTGTTGTTATTTTGAGAGGGATAATGAAGAAGAAGATAAAGATAATCTTCTTCTTTGCGAAATATAATTGCTCCAAAAGATCTTTCCATCATATTTTTCCTTTATTAACTATATCTTTCATTCTTCTATTAATATCTCTGCGCTTTATTGCTTCTCTTTATCCCACTTCTTTTTCCTTAGCTACTCCTATCTCTAGCTTTATCAATCCGTTTTTGTTGTACATTGAAGTTGGAATAAGAGTAGTTCCTTTTTCATCAAGTAAGCCAATTAATTTATTTATCTCTTTTCTATTTAAAAGTAATTTTCGTTCTCTTTTTCTGTCATAATTAGAAGGAGTGTTATTTACCTGATAAGGAGCAACATCACAGTTTAATAGAAAAACTTCCCCACTTTTTATAGAGATATAAGATCCTGGCAAAGATACTTTTCCTTGGCGTACTGCTTTTACCTCGTATCCAAATAATTGTATTCCTGCTTCTATCTTTTCCAGAATATGATAATCAAAAAATGCTTTTTTATTCTTTATTAGCATAGTGAAATTAATTTTAACATAAAATGGACAATACGCCTATAATAAGATAAAATTATAAATAAATTCAAAAATCAAAAATTCATTGAAAATTGATAATTGATAATTGAAAATTTTATTTAAAAATTTTGATTTTTATATACTGTGCGTGAAAAAGTAAAAGAAGTAATTAAAAATACCCTTGGAGAAGATTTTAAATTGGAAGTTCCTCCAGCAGGTTTTGGTGATTATTCTTGTGGAGCAGCTTTTGCTTTGGCAAAAACAGAAAAAAGAAATCCTAAAGTTATTGCAAAAGAGTTATGCAAAAAGTTTAATTCTGAATTATTTGAAAAAGTAGAAGCTCGTGATGGGTTTATCAATTTCTTTATAAGCAAAGAGGCCCTTAAAAAAGAATTGTCTGAAATTTTAAAAAATAAAGAAAATTACGGAAAAGGTAATAAGCAAGGAACAGTGGTTATAGACTACTCTTCCCCAAATATTGCTAAGCGTTTTGGAATAGGTCATCTTAGATCAACAGTAATAGGCCACTCTTTACATAATATCTATGAGTTTTTAGGATGGAAAGTTGAGGGAGTAAATCATCTTGGTGATTGGGGTACACAGTTTGGAAAGTTAATATACCAGATTAAAAAAGAAGAAATTGATCCACAATCTTTAACAGTATCTTTAATGGAGCAATTGTATGTTCGTTTTCATAAAACAGAGGACAATGATGAAGAAGGAAGAAAGTGGTTTTCTTTATTAGAAAAAGGAAACAAGGAAGCTCGTCAGCTTTGGGAAATATGCAAAAAAGTAAGTATGGAAGAGTTCTCTAAGATATATGATATATTAAATATACACATAGACCACACTATTCCAGAAAGTTTTTATGAAGATATGCTTTCTAATGTAATAGAAGAAGCAAAATCAATTAGTAAAGAAAGTGAAGGGGCTTTAATAATAGAGTTTGAAGATATGCCTCCGGCAATGATTAGAAAATCAGATGGGAGTACAACTTATTTTACTCGTGACCTTGTTGCCGCTAAATACCGTATAGAAAAGTTTAAACCGAATCTTTTTATATATGAGATAGGTGCTGATCAAACCTTACATATGAAACAGCTTTTCCGTACTATAAAGATGTTTTCTTGGGGAAAGGATGTAGAATTTGTTCATGTTGCTCACGGATTATTTAGGATGAAAGAAGGAAAGTTATCTACCAGAAAAGGAAGAACAGTGCATTTAGAAGATGTTTTACAAGAAGCTCAAAACAAAGCTCTTGATTTAATTAAAAATGATGCAGTTAAAGATAAACAAAAAACAGCAAAAGAGGTTGGTGTAGGAGCAATAAAGTATAACGACCTAAAGCGTCATTATAAACGTAATATAGAGTTTGATTGGGATAGTGTTATCACACTAAAAGGAGATTCCGGACCTTATTTGCAATACACTGCTTTAAGGTGTAAGAGTGTTTTAGAAAAAGGAGGTAGTTATAAAAACAATACAGAATTGCCTGAAGAAGTTTTCCCAATAATAAGAGAGATGATACGTTTTAAAGAAGTAGTAGAAGATGCTGCTCAAAATTATTCTCCAAACACTATTGCTTCTTTTACTTACAATCTTGCACGTATATACAACCTTTTTTATGACAATTACAAAATAACTGGGAATGATGCTCGTATGGCTGTTACTGAAGCTACATATATACTACTTTGTAGTGCTTTACAGTTACTAACAGTATCGGTTCCTGAAAAGATGTGAATAATAAATATTACATATTGCGTCACGGCTCTACTGAATACCAAGATAAAAATATTAACCTTATATATCCCTCTCACGGACAGATTCCTTTGTCTAAAAGAGGAGAAAAAGAGGCAGAGTTTGCCGCAGAAAAGGCAGCAAAAGAACAAATTGAGATTATATATTGTTCTCCCTTTCTTCGCACCAAGCAGACAGCAGAAAAAGTCAGGCAAAAAACAGGAGCACAGCTTTATATAGAGCACCGCTTACATGATTTAGATTTAGGAGTGTATCATGGTAAGAAAAAAGATGCTTTTTATGCTATTTATCCTCATTCCAAAGAGAGGTTTAACACAGCACCAGAAGGAGGAGAAAGTTGGAACGATTTACTAAAAAGAATGAGTGATTTTATAGAAGAAATAGATATTTTGTATAAAAATAAAAAAATACTTATAGTAAGCCATGCTGATCCTTTATGGCTTCTTGAGGGAAAAATTAAAAACAAGTCAGAAGAAGAATTATTAAAGATAAGAAAAAGTCGCCGAAGATTCATAAAAACAGGAGAATTCAGAAAATTGTAATATTTTAACAGGTATAAATTAGCATTTAATTAAAATAAGATGAGTAATCAAAATAAATTTTCAAAAATAGAAGAAGACGTTCTCAAATTTTGGGATGAAGAAAATATATTTGAGAAATCAATAAAACATCGTGAAAATGCACCAATTTTTAGTTTTTATGATGGTCCTCCTTTTGCCACAGGAAAACCACACTATGGACACGTTTTAGCAACAACAATAAAAGATGCTGTGCTTCGTTATAAAACAATGTGTGGCTATAAGGTTCCCAGAAAAGTGGGATGGGACTGTCACGGATTGCCAGTTGAAAATTTAATAGAAAAAGAGTTAGGAATAAAAAACAAAAAAGAAATAGAAGAAATGGGGGTTTTAAAATTTAATGAAGCTTGCCGTGGTTCAGTATTTCGTTGTGTTGATGACTTTAAAGAAACACTAAAGAGAGTTGGACGTTGGGCTGATTACAGTAATGATTACTCAACAATGGATAATGATTATATTGAATCAGTATGGTGGGTGTTTAAACAGCTTTATGATAAAGGACTTGTTTACAGAGAGTATCGTGTTTCTCCGTATTGCCCAAGGTGTGGAACACCACTATCTAATTTTGAAGTTAATCAAGGATATTCTGATACAGTTGACCCTTCTATTTATGTAAAACTAAAAATAAATAAAGGTGAATTTTCTGGTGCTTTTTTACTTGCATGGACTACAACTCCTTGGACTCTTCCAGGAAACGTTGCTCTAGCAATTAACAAAGATTTGCAATATGCTATTGTTTCTTTCAAAGAAGAGAAAATTATTCTTTTAAAAGAAAAAGTAGAAGAAGTTTTTGGAGAAGATGCACAAATTATTTCTACAATAAAAGGTAGTCAGCTTGTTGGGTTAAGCTACGAGCCAATGTTTCCTTATATAAAAGATAAAGCTCCAAAAGGAATTGAAAACGCTTTTAAAGTTTATCCTGCAGAGTTTGTTTCTAATGAAGATGGAACAGGTGTAGTCCATACTGCCGTAATGTACGGAGAAGATGATTTTCAATTAGGCAAAAAGTATGATTTACCGTTTTTCCACACAGTAAATGAAGCAGGAGAGTTTTCTGTAGGAGATTTAAAAGGAAAGAATATTAAAGAAGCTAAAAAAGATATTTTAGACTATCTTTCTTCAAAAGGACTTCTATTAAAAGAAGAAACAATAAAGCATTCTTATCCTTTTTGTTGGAGGTGTGATACCCCACTTATATACTATGCTCTGCAAACTTTTTATATATCAGTAACAGAGATAAAAGATAAAATGATATCTAGTAATGAAAAGATATACTGGATTCCTGATCATGTTAAAAAAGGAAGATTTGGTAAGTGGCTTGAAGGTGCCCGTGATTGGTCTTTTTCAAGAAATCGTTTTTGGGGATCTCCAATTCCTCTCTGGGAATGTGAAAAGTGTGGAAAAATGAAAGCAGTGGGAAGTAAAGAAGAGTTAGGTAAGGATCTTGATGATTTGCATCGTCCCTTTATAGACGAAGTAGTTCTAGATTGTTCTTGTGGTGGAAAGATGCATCGCGTAGAAGAAGTTTTTGATTGTTGGTTTGAATCAGGATCAATGCCTTATGGACAGTGGCACTATCCTTTTGAAAATAAAGAGTTGGTTGAAAAAACTTTTCCTGCTGATTTTATAGCTGAAGGAATGGATCAGACTCGTGGATGGTTTTATACTTTACATGTTTTAGCAACAGCACTTACTAAAAATGATAGTGGATTAGGAGAAAACCTCCCTGCTTTCAAAAATGTAATAGTTAATGGTTTAGTTCTTGATGAAAAAGGAAATAAACTTTCCAAGAAACTAAAAAATTATCCAGATATGTCAGAGATATTTGATTCTTATGGAGCAGATTCTTTAAGGTTTTTTCTTTTATCATCAACTCCAATAGGTGAAGATTACCGTTTCTCAGGAGACAGAGTAAGAGAGTGCTACACCAAAGTTATATCCACTTTTTATCATTGTTTTTCTTTCTTTACTTCTTATGGAGAGTTTTATGAATCAGAGATAAAAGATCCTCTTAATCTGTGGGTTTTGTCTCGACTTCAACAAACAGGACAAGTAGTCAAAAAAGAGATGAATAGGTATGATCTTACATCTGCTTCAAGAGAGATTGCTTCTTTTATTTATGATTTATCTAATTGGTATGTGAGAAGATCAAGAAAGCAATTTAAAGATGGTAATAAAGAATTTTTTGCAACACTTTACAAAGTTTTAGTTGATTTATCAAAGATGCTTGCGCCGTTTTCCCCTTTTATTTCTGAGCATATTTATAAAGAGCTTACTGGAGATATTTCAGTACATCTTGCTGATTTCCCAAATTATGAAGAGGTGGTTGATGAAAAAATTATTAAACAGATGAAAATTGTTCGTGAAGCAGTTTCAGAAAGTCTCAAACAACGTGCTGATGCTGGAATAAAAGTAAGACAACCTCTTTCTTTATTAGAAGTTGAAAAAGAAGTCCCAGAAGAACTTTTCTACTTAATAAAAGAAGAAGTCAATGTAAAAAAAGTTGTTTATGGAGAAAATATAAAATTGCACACGCAAATAACGGAGGAACTTAAAAAAGAAGGAGAGGCAAGAGAAGTGATAAGATTTATTCAGACACTAAGAAAAGAAGCAGGACTTACTCCCAATGACAGAATAAATATTTTCTATAAAGGAGAACAGTTGCCAATGACTGATATGATTGTTAAAGAAACTCTCTCTGATAATATATCTGAGTACAATAATGAAGAACTTATTGCACAAAAAACAATAAAACTAGGTGACAAAGAGATATTTATAGGAATCCAAAAATAAAAAGTTTCAATTATCAATTATCAATTTTCAATGAATTTCCTAATTTCCTAATTTTTTTGTTATTTGTGTTTTGTGTTTTCTTTGTTTGTTGTAATTTGTGTTTTGTAATTTTATTGATAATTGATAATTGAAAATTATAGTCTATATTCTCTCTAAAATTTCTTTTATAGTTTCCATTCTTTTACTTCTTAGATCATCTTTGGTGATCTAACTGATTGCGGGTGGAAACGAGCAATCTCCCTAAACATCCATAAGATTGCCACGGGCTAAAGCCCTCGCAATGACGAACAAATACTCTTGTCATTCCCAGTCCACCCTTGTCATTCCCAGCCCTCTTGTCATTCCCAGCTTGACTGGGAATCCAGAAAACCCACACCCCCGTCATTGCGAGCGAAGCGAAGCAATCCCATTGAAAATTAAAAACTTGAAACTTCATTGATAATTGAAAATTGATAATTGAAAATTATGATAACTTTTTGATTTTTGATTTTTGATTTTTACACAATGTTCACCCACAACTATACAAAAGCAGTAATTCTTAAACAGGCAGATAGAAGAGAAGCAGATAAAATTTACACTTGTATACTGAAAGTTTTGGGTTGATACAAGTTATTGGAAGATCAATACGTAAAGGAAAGCTGAATATGGGAATGAGATTATTTTCTACTGTTCAGGTTGGATTTATTCAAGGAAAAGCTATAATACATTAACAGATGTATCTCCTCTGGATGTGTTCTTGAGCTCAAGAATTAATTTAGGAAAAATATCTTTGTTTTACCGAATATCAGAAACAGTTCTTTCACTTATAAAAGGAGAAGAAAAACGAAGAAGTTTTTCTCTTATAGAAAATACAATGAAAGAGATTGATTCTAGAAAATTATCAGCAAAAGAACTTTCTCTTGTACACATACACTTTTCTTTTCGTTTGCTTCAGGTTTTGGGTTATGCACCCTTATTAGATAGATGTACAGTTTGTGGAGGACAGGTTACTGGAAAATCTTACTTCTCTCCCAGTGAAGGAGGAGAAGTTTGCAGAGATTGGTTTTAACAAAACTTCTTTTGTATACCCATTGAAGATATTTCTACATTACAATCATTTTAAAAGAAGATATTAATAATATTTTTCATCACGACTCTGATGTTTTTGGGCGTGTTTTAGAAGAGTATCTTCCCTTTATTTAATTAAGAAACAAAAAATATGAAAAAAGTAGTTTTAATAGTTTTAATAATAACAATCCTAACTGTTGGTATAGGTTGGTTTTACTATCAGAGAAATGTATTTTCTCAAGATGTTCTTCGGTTTGAGATAATTGCACCAGAAAACGTTGATTTAGCAGAAGAAGTTGAGTATATGATACGTTATAAGAATAACGGAGATATCCGTTTAGAAGAAGCAACTATAATATTTGAGTATCCTAAAAATTCTATTACTGAAGAAGATGAGAATGATAATAGTAATATAATACGAAGAGGAGAATATCGTAGAGAAATAGATTTAGGAGATATAGATCCCGGAGAAGAGGGTAATATAATATTTTCTGCACGACTTTTTGGTAAAGAAGGATCAGTTAACACCGCTTCTGCTTGGATATCTTATAGGCCTAAAAATTTAAATGTTCGTTATGAAATGGAACGTGAACATACGGCAGTAATAGACAATGTTCCAATAACTTTTGATTTTGAAATACCTTCTAATGTAGAACCAGAAAAAGAAACTTTCTTTCGTCTAAGATACTTCTCCAATATTGAATATCCTCTTACCAATTTAGAAATACGTATGGATTACCCATCAGGATTTACTTTTATTGATAGTATCCCAGAAAAAAGAAAAGAAGAAGAGCAGTGGATAATACCAGTATTAAACAGGGCAGAAGGTGGGGTTTTAGAAATAAATGGGAGTTTAGAAGGAGAACCTCGAGAACCAAAAGTTTTCAGTGCTACACTTGGTATGTGGAAGGATAGTGTATTTATTCCAATAAAAGAAATATCTCGTGGAACCAGTATTGCTATACCTTCACTATTTATCTCGGTACAAGCAAATGACTCACCAGAATACATTGCTGATGTGGGAGAATTAATCTACTATGAAATTTTCTTTAAGAACCTTGGTAATGAAACAATGGAAGATCTGTTTTTAATGATACAGCTAGACAAAGATATTATTGATTTTGATGATATTGAACCACTTAATGGAAGATTTCAAAAAGAAGCAGGGTCAATAATATGGAATCACGCATTAGAGCCTCAATTAAGATTACTTGCAAGTGGAGAAGAAGGATCAGTATCTTTCTGGGCAAAAATAAAAGATGATGTTCCTCGTAATCCAGAGGCAAAGATGACAATAATACTTGATAGAGCCAGAGAAGATTTTGTTACAAAGATAAATACAGAGATGCGTCTTACAACAGAAGTAAAAATAGAAGATGGACATTTTGAGAGTAGTGGTCCGTTCCCATTTCAAGTTGGCGTTCCTTCAAATTACACAGTTATGTTAGAGGCAGAGAATTTTTATACAGATGTTCGTGATGTTAATTTAAAAGCAACACTTCCAGAAGGAGCAAAGCTTACTGGAGAGATGTATCCAGAAGAAGAATCACTATCTTTTGATTCAGAAACAGGAGAAGTTGTTTGGAGTATGGAAAGTCTTTCTGGGGGAACGGGAGTTCTTAAACCGAAAAAACAATTGTTCTTTGAGGTAATGATAACTCCTGATGGAGATGTAGAAGAATTAATATCGGAAGCGGTAATAACTAGTGAAGATGTTAGAACGGAGCAAGAAATAACTGCTGTGTCGGAAGCGGTATTATTATCAAATATAATAGAAGAAGATGAATAAAAAAACACTAAAAAACGGATTGAGGGTTATTACAGTACCTCGCAAAGGAACTCGTGCTGCTGCTGTTCTTGTCCTTGTAAAAACAGGGTCTAAAAATGAAGAAAAAAAAGTTTCAGGAATATCGCACTTTTTAGAACATATGTTATTTAAGGGAACAGAAAAACTATCTACTCCAATAAAAGTTGCTGAAGAACTAGATAAAGCAGGAGGAATATACAATGCTTTTACTTCTGAAGATTATACCGGGTATTATGCTAAAGTTAATTCAGAAAAATTAGAGCTAGCAGTAGATTGGGTCTCTGATATATATCAAAATTCTCTTCTTCCACAACAAGAGGTAGAAAAAGAGAAAGGTGTAATAAAAGAAGAGATAAATATGTATTTTGATAATCCAATGGCACATTGTGCAAATGTTTTTCAAGAATTGTTGTATGGAGATCAGCCTGCCGGATGGGATGTAGCGGGAACTAAAGACAGTGTATCAAAAATTACCAGAGATGACCTTGCTTCTTATATGAATTCTCAATACACCAGTAGTAATACAGTAATAGTAGTTGCTGGAAATATAGAGCCCGGTGTAGAGCAGATAATAGAAGATAAATTTTCTAATATAAGAAAAGGTATTGCAAAATCTTGTATTCCAGTTACAGAAAATCAATCATCTCCCGCGGTTTCAATTTTTGAGAAAGACACAGATCAAACTCATCTTTGTTTAGGGGTTAGATGTTACAACATTTTTAGTGAAAAAAAGTATGCTCAAGAGATAATTGCTACAGTTTTAGGAGGAATGATGAGTTCTCGGCTTTTTGGCAAGGTTCGTGAAGAGATGGGAGCAGCTTACTATGTATCTACTATTCTTGATG
>JAGYLR010000016.1 GCA_018400895.1 bacterium | reverse complement strand
GATATATTTTCTCTGCTTTTTTTACCGCTTCTTTTAGTAGTTTGATATTCTTTTTTGCTTTTGGAGGGATTACATATTGTGGTTTAAAGTTGTTTTCAACATCAACACCCAACTTACTTTTAGGTAAATCTCTAATATGTCCTCCTGAAGCAAGCACTTTGTAACCTTTGCCGAGAAATTTGTTTAAGGTTTTTGTTTTAACTGGACTTTCTACTAGTATGAGTTTCATAACTTAAAATGATAACACAATGCTTTTTTTTGTAAATGGAAAAAGTTCACGACAGGCATATCTTCCGGAACCGCACCTCGTCTGCTCCAGCGGCATACTGGTGCTGCGCTCTCAGCAAAATACTTTTCGGCAAGCTCAAAGACCAAGCTATTTTGCCTCCGAGAGCTTCCTTAGATCACAAATAACGCTATAATTTTCATAAAATCCTTGACATTTTTGAAAAATATAATATAATATATGTACAAAGGCCTTGCGGCCTGCCTGTGGATAGCTCCTTTTTGTAAATAATTTCTTTGAAATTGTTTCAAAAAGTATCATCCCTCCTTTTAATATCGAGCTGACGCCTATGGCGTTTTTCGTTTACAGATTGTAATCAGTTTGAAAGACGAAGTTCACAGGTAGACCGCAGGGATAATCACAAAGGAGGCTAGATAGTGATAAAATTTTTTAAAGCTCTTTTTATACTAATAAAAGTTGGTCCGCAAAAAATCATTGACTTTGAAAAAGAGATCAAAACAGATTTACTTACTGGAGTTTATAACAGGCGAGGATTCTTCTTAAAAGCCCTGCAAGAAGAAAGAAGAGCCATCCAAAACTCTTGTAAATTTTCAATCATTTTCTTTGATATTGATGGATTAAAGGAAGTGAATGACAATCATGGTCATCTTGCTGGTGATGAAGAAATTTGCCAGTTCTCATCTCTTTTAAAACACAGCGTAAAAAATGTTGATGTTGTATCGCGTTGGGGAGGAGATGAATTTATTGTACTTCTGCCAAATACAGATTACAAAGTTGCTTTAAAGGTGGCTTTAAGGATTCAGAAAAAATCCAATTCAAGTTTTGGAATATCAGTTTATCGTGAAGGAATAACTATATCTGAAATGATAAATAATGCGGACAAAGAGATGTACAAAAACAAAAGGGCTAAATAATAGCTCTAAGAACCGGAGAATCAAATCTCCGGTTTTTCTATTACATTAATTAATTCTTCAATTGCTTTATCTTCACCTTTTCTTGTATCAGAAGAAATATTTTTTAATATTATTCCTCTTGCTTTTCCGTGTGTTTCTCTTACGCCTACTCTTATACGATAAAACTTTTTGCTTTTTAAATGATCTATTACAGATTGAACTCCTTTATGGCCTGCTGAGCCACTATCAAAAGATAAACGAACTTCTCCAGAAGGAATATCTGCTTCATCATGAACAACAGTTATTTTCTCAGGATTAAATCTCTTTACTGCTTTTTCTACTGCTTCTCCAGAAAGATTCATAAAAGTTTGAGGAAGAAGTAGAACAGTATTTTCATTTCTAGAAACCTCTGACTTTAAGTATTTATCTTTTGAAAACGGAGGAAAATTTTGTTCTTCTCTTACCTTTTTTACCACTCTAAAACCAACATTATGTGCAGTGTTATTATACTTTTCTCCAGGGTTGCCTAGCCCTACTACAAGATGAGATATGTTTTCTTTTTTTTGTTTAAATGACCACATTGATTTCATTATACTATTCCTTGATAAAATTGGAAAATTTTGTTAGAATCCAGTTTATGAAAAATAGTTTACTATTTATATGGGAAACTGCAAAAGTAGTAATATTTGCGCTACTTATTGTTTTACCTATACGTTATTTTTTATTTCAGCCGTTTATGGTTCGTGGAATGTCTATGGATCCTAATTTCGTTGATGGTGATTATTTAATAGTTGACCAAATATCTTACCGTTTTAACAATCCAGAAAGAGGAGAGGTTATTGTTTTTAAATATCCAAAAGACCCTTCCAAAAGATATATAAAAAGAGTTATTGGTCTTCCTGGAGAAGAAGTTGTCGTAAATAGTGGTGATGTTACCATAGAAGGAAAGATGTTAGCAGAAGATTATCTTGATTTTGAAGTTACTCCAGGAAATATGGATTTGCTTTTATCAGATGGAGAATACTTTGTTTTAGGGGATAATCGTCCTTCTTCATCTGATTCAAGAAAGTGGGGTGTACTTCCAGAAGAAAATATAATTGGCAAAGTAATATTTCGTATATCACCATTTACCGCTTTTGCTAGGGTAGAATCCCCTGCATACTAATTTATTTATGGCTCAAAAGTTTCAAACTCCGAGCGGAATGCACGATCTGTTCGGTAAAAAAACAAAATATTTTGACAAAATTTATGAAGTTGTGTCTAATTCAGCTCGTTTTTACGGTTTTGAGAGGATAGAAACACCAATAATAGAAGACACAAAAGTATTTCAGAGAGCGGTAGGAAATGACACTGATATAGTGGAAAAAGAGATGTATTCTTTTAAAACTAAGGGAGATGATAATGTTTCTTTACGTCCAGAAGGAACTGCTGGAGTGATGAGGGCTTATATTGAAAACAATATGTACACAAAGCCACAACCAGTAAAGATGTTCTATTTTGGCCCATTTTTTCGTTACGAACGTTCTCAAGCAGGAAGATATCGTCAGTTTTGGCAGTTTGGCCTTGAAGCGATAGGAAAAGGTTGTCCAACAATTGATGCACAAATAATAAGTGCAGTTTATGGAATGTTAAAAGATCTTGGACTTAAAGATGTGATTGTAGAAGTTAATAGTATGGGTGATTCAAAATGTAGAGGAGTTTACAAGGGAGCATTAAAAAAGTATCTTAAAAAAGTAAAGCTTTGCCCTGACTGTGAGAGAAGAGCGGTTACTAATCCCTTGCGTGTTCTTGATTGCAAACAGTGTGTTGAAGTAAAACAAAATGCACCACAGATAATTGATTATTTGTGTAAATCTTGTAGAGAAGATTTTAAAAAAACTTTAGAATTTTTAGACGAAATGAATGTTGTTTATGATTTAAACCCATTTCTTGTAAGAGGACTTGATTATTACACAGGGATAGTTTACGAATTTTTTATAAAAGACGAAGAGTTGCCTCTTGCTCTTGGTGGTGGGGGAAGATATGATGGACTAAGTGAGCTTTTAGGGGGAGATGAGCGAGCAGCAAGTGGAGTTGCTATGGGAGTTGAACGAATTGCTCTTGCTATGGAAAAAATGGGGGTTGAAATAAAAGAAAAAAAACCACAGATATTTATTGCTCAATTAGGGGATACAGCAAAGAAAAAGTGTTTAAGGATATTTGAAACTTTTCGAAAGGCAAATATTCCAGTTTATGAATCTTTTGGTAAGGATTCTTTAAAAAGCCAATTAAATCAAGCAAATAAACTTAATATTCGTTGGGCAATAATTATGGGAGAAGAAGAGGCAATAAAAAACAGTGCAGTTATTCGTGATATGGTAACCGGTTCTCAAGATTTAGTTGAAATAGATGATTTGTTAAAAGAAATAAAAATAAGATTAAAAAATAAAAAATAATGGCAGAGTGTATTTTTTGTAAAATAGCAGAGAAAAAAGTCCCTTCAGCAATTGTTTATGAGGATAGCAGTGTGATGGTGTTTAGGAGTATAAAACCATTAGCGCCAATACATCTTCTTATTATACCAAAACGTCACATATCTTCAGTAAATGAGATAAAAGAAGAAGATAAAGATGTTATTTTAGAAATGTTTCTTGCTGCACAAAAAACAGCAGAAAAAATGGGAGTAAAAAGGTCGGGTTATAAATTAGCCGTAAATGTTGAAAAAGGGGGAGGTCAAGAAGTTTTTCATCTTCATATGCACTTTTTATCAGGTTGGGAAGGTGAAAAAGATATAGACGTTCCCGGAATGCCTTAAAAATATGTCACTACAAGTAAATAGAAAAGAAAGAGAAAACAATAATAGTTTAGTACACCGCTTTACCCGCTCGGTTATGCAGAGCGGAATAATTAAAGAGGCTCGCAGAAGACGATTTAAAGTTCGTTCTTTGAGTGATTCTGCCAAAAAACGCAGTGCTTTAAAGAGAGAAAGAGCAAAAGCGGAGTATGAGAGACTAGACAAGATGGGAAAGGCTAGAAGATGATTGAGATTAACAATCTCACTTCTTTTCCTGTTGACAAAGCACTGATTAAAAAAACAGTTGACTTTGTTTTAAAAAAAGAAAAATGCAAAGGAAATATTTCTATTGCTTTTGTAAATAGTGAAGATATAAAAATACTAAACAAAAACTATAGAGATAAAGATAAGCCGACAGATGTTCTTTCTTTTTCTCTCTCAGAAAAAGATGTGTTAGGGGAAGTTGTTGTAGCACCAGAACAAGTAAATGGTGATATAACTTATATTCTTATTCATGGTGTTTTACATGTTTTGGGTTATAATCATGGAGAGGATATGTATATGAGACAAGATAAATACTTTTCTCTTCTTGAAAATAAAATTTTAAAAAGATAAGATTAAAAAATGAGCAATCCTTCTAACATAGCTGCCCTCGATATAGGAACGGGGAGCGTAAAAGCAATAATAGTTCAGAAGCGACCAGAAAACTCTGGATTTAAAGTTATTGGTAGAGCAGAAAACATATCTTCAGGTGTGCGTAAAGGTGTTGTTGCTGATCCACAAAAATTATCAAAGATAATATCTTCTACAGTAAATGAAGCTTGTGCTGAAATGGGGGTTGAGGTAAAGGAGGTTTATACAAATATTAACGGAAGTCATATATCTTCTGTTTCTTCAAAAGGGTTGGTCTCTGTTTCTAGAGCAGATCAGAAAATATCTCAAGAAGATATAGATAGAGTAATAGAAGCAGCAAAAGCTTTTTCTTTGCCTTCAAATAAAGAGATAATGGAAGTTATTCCCCGAGAATTTATTATAGATAAAGAAGGAGGGATAAAAGATCCTCTAGGATTGCAAGGTGTTAGATTAGAGACAGAGATACTTGCTATAACTGGTTTTTCTCGTTATATAGAAGATGTCTCTCGAGCCATACTGGATGCTGATTTACAAGTAAATGATCTTATAATAGGCCCGGTAGCAGCAGCAAAAGCAGTGCTTACCCCAGAAGAAAGAGAGCTTGGTGTTGTTTTAATAGATATTGGATCAGGAACCACAAGTCTTTCTGTTTTTGAAGAAGGTGAATTGGTGCATACAGCAGTATTACCTGTAGGAACTAATAATATAAGAAATGATATTGCTGTGGGGTTACGTATAAATATAGAAACAGCAGAGTTTATTAAAAATAAGTTTGGAGAATCAATATTTGGTGATAGAAAGACAAAAAAAGAAAAAATTAAAGTTCCAGGAGAAGAAGATGTTGTTTTTCAAAGAGGAGAACTGAAAAAGATAGCAGAACCTAGGTTGATAGAGATACTTGAAGAAATACAGAAAGAAATTAAAAAGATATCTCGTGTTGGACTTCTTCCTGCTGGTGTAGTTTTAACTGGAGGAGGAGCAAAAATTTCGGGAATAGTTGATTTTACAAAGAAAAAGATGGGCTATCACTGCAGAGTAGGTTTTCCTAGAAGGTTTTTCCCATTAGAAGATGATCCTTCTTTGTCAGTGTTATGTGGTCTTATTCTTTGCGGAATAGAATTTGATGAAGGGAATGGAAAAGGGTTTATGGAAATGGATGGTATTAAAAAAGTAGGTAGTAAAATTAAAAAAATATTCAAAGTTTTTATACCATGAAGAAGTTACCTAAAATAAAAGTTATTGGTATAGGTGGTTCTGGAGGAAATGCGATAACTAGAATGTCTCAGTGTGGGATAAAGGGAGTTGAGTTAATTGCAGTAAATACTGATTTTCAAGATTTACAAAGTACTGATGCTGATATAAAGATAAGAATAGGAAAAAATTTAACCGAAGGACTAGGTGCAGGAATGAACCCAGAAATAGGAGCACGTGCAGTAAAAGAGAGCAGGCAAGAGATAAAAAATCTTTTAACTGACTCTGATATGGTGTTTCTTACGTGTGGATTAGGGGGAGGAACTGGAACAGGAGCACTTCCTGCTATTGCTGAAATTGCCAAAGAGTGTGGAGCTTTAACTATAGCAGTTGTTACAACACCTTTTTCTTTCGAAGGAAAAGAGAGATCAAAAGTGGCAAAAAAGGGGATAGTAAGAGTTAAAGATAGAGTAGATACATTAATTCCTATCTCAAACAATAAACTTTTAAGTACGCTTAATCCTAATGTAACTCTTCAAGATGCTTTCTGGTATTGTGATGAGATACTTCGCCAAGCAGTTCAAGGTATATCTGACCTGATAATTCTTCCAGGGATAATAAATATAGATTTTGCTGATGTTAAATCAATAATGATGAACTCCGGTTCAGCATTATTTGGGAAAGGAAAAGCAAAAGGAAAGCGCCGAGCAGAAGAAGCGGCACTTGCCGCACTTGATTTGCCACTGGTTGACGTTTCTTGTAAAAATGCTAAAGGAGTTTTATTTAACGTTGGTGGAGGAGAAGATCTTAGTCTTTCAGAAGTAGATGAGATTGCTAGGGTTATAAGAGGGCATGTTTCTTCTGATGCCAGTATTATATTTGGAGCAGTAGGAACCGGAGTCTCTTAGTGAAGGAGAAATAAACGTAACAGTTGCTACACAGGGTTTTAAATACAGGTGTTTCAAAAACACTTTTGTTTAGCTGCTGTTTTATTTAGGAGTTTCTTTACCAGCATTATATGGACATTGATGTTGCTGTTACTTACTTTACAGATTCTCCACATTGCTATCAGTATTTTGTTTAGCAGTATTTCTTTTAGGATCATTCATTTTTAAATACAAATTCTTTTTCTCAGTACCTCCTGAAGAGAGTGTACAAAAGGTGTAGTTTCTAAATATTCGCAAACAAAAGAAAATACAACAGAGACAATAGTTGATATTGGTGAGTATAAAGTATTCTTGTTTCCTCTCGTCACACAGAGTATAGCTACGGGGGAATAAAAACTTCTTATTAATGGTAATTTTATTAAACCAAGTGGATTTTATGCTTCTTATCTTAAAAAGATGGGATTTATTATATTTCTTACTACCCTGAAGTAGAATTTTTAGGGAAGGCCGTTCTTTTTAAAAATTTATATAATATTAGAAAAGTTTTAAAGAGAGGATTAATCAAGTAATTCCTACCCCTCAAGCTTTTATTTTAGAAGCAATGTTGGGTGATAGAACGTCTTTCTTCTGAATTAAATAATAAATTAAACGGTGCTGGTGTGCGACATATCACCGCTGTTTCTGGAATTACATATCGTAATATTATCTTCAGTTATTTTCTCTCTGCTTTTGTATTTTTTTTCTTGGAGAAGCATCTTGTCTGTTTACTGTTATTTTTATTGTGTTTTTGTTATTTTTGTTGGAGCACCAAGTTCAGCAATTCGTGCTGGAATAATGGGGGTGATTATGCTTGCAGGAAGATTTTTCACCTGTCTTCTTTTTCTCTACGTTCAGTAACTCTTGCTGGGGCAGGGATGCTTTTATTTAATCCTTTACTTATACACTATGATCTTGGATTCCAGCTATCTTTTTGTATCAGTTATAGGAATAATATTTCTTTCCAGTATTTAAGAGAAAATTATATTCTGTACCATTTGATTTTAAAAAGGAAGATTTTATTTATTTACAAAGTTTGTTGTTTATTTATGAGAAAAAGAGAGAACAAATATGTGATATGGTTTGTGTAACTTTGTCAGCAGTAGCTTTACTTTATCCATTAATTTTTGTATAACTTTGGTAGTATCCCCTATTTTTCAGTTTTTTACTAATTTACTAATTCTTCCCTTACTTCCTGCTTTGTGTTTATTTTTGGCTTTATATCTGTAATTTTTGGATTATCTTTAGTTGCTATTCCTTGCTATTTGCTTCTTTCGTTTTATTTACTTGTGGTAAATGTAACAAATATGATTCCTTTGCTTCAGTTGGATTTTTCTGTAACTCCATTAATTATTATAGCTTTTCTATGCTTTACACAATATCTTATCCCTTTATGGTAAAATATTTAAAAAGTTAAATCTATTTATTTATGAAAAGAAAAGTAATATATTTTAGTTGCTATCTTGGTAATTGTTTTAATTTTTGTTTTCTTTAATGGTAGAGGAAATGGAGAATTAGAAACTTTACCGTAGCTAAAGGAGAGAAATCTCAGAAGAAATATTTGAAACGGGAGTGGTTAAAAAAAGGAGATAGTGTCACACTTAGTTTTTAAAGGAATTGGAATAGTAAGTGCAATTAATTTTAAGAAAATAATTATGTAGATAAGGGAGATGTTATTGCTATGTTGGATTCAGAAATGCTTGGTATTCAACTTGATGAGGCTAAAGAAGCAGTATCCTCCGCAGAATTTACTTTACAAAGATTACTTGCTGGTAGTAGAGAAGAAGATGTTGCTGTTGCTAGGTCTGGAGTACAATCTGCTGAAGATACACTTTTATCAGCAGAAAGAGCATTAGTTGATGCTGAAAATTCTGCTGACCAGACTATTGCTACTGCGTATAAAGATGTTCCTTCACTAATAACTTCTACTTATATGGATTTGAGAGTTACTCTTGACACAGCAGATGACTTTATTGACACATACTTTACAGGATTTTTAAATCTTGATGCAATAAAAGGAAGATCAGGAAGAGATAATATCCGTTTTGCTTTACAAGATATAGAAGATTACCGCAATATAATAGAAGATTCTTCTTCTTATGAATTAAAGGATGAGGCATTATTAAAAATACAAGATGCCATGCAAAGAACTTTATCAGGGCTTGACGATATACTTGACACAGCAGATAGTGATTTTTATGAAGATAAAGTTTTATCTACTGATGTTGATATTATTAGAGCAAGAAGAACAGAAACCGTAGCTGATCTTAATTCTATTTCTTCATTAATTCAAACAATATCTGCTGCGCGTACATCAGTTGATGCTGGGCTAAACACAGCAAGGGCATCAGTTTCTTCTGCAGAAAATGCCTTAGAAATAGCAATAAAAGAATTACAAAGAGTAACTGCTCCTGCATCAGAAGAAGACATAGAGATTCAAAGAAGTGCAGTAAGAAGAGCACAGGCAAGTGTTGATATTTTAACAGAGAGAATTAATGATTTTTCACTAAGATCACCTTTTTCTGGTAGAGTGGCTCAGGTATTTGGGAAAGTGGGAGAAGTGGTTTCTCCAGGAGTTCCTTTTGTTACTCTTAATTCTGATGACCAGTTTTATATACAAACTTACGTTTATGAAAGAGATATTGTTAAAGTAAATATAGGTGATTATGTTTTAGTAGAATTAGTTCCTTTTCCCGATAATGAAATAGATGGAGAAATTTATTTTATAAATGAAACAGGAACTTTAATAAATGATGTTGTTTATTATGAAGTAAAAATAAGTATGGAAGAAATCCCTTCAAGAACTATGTCAGAAATGACCGCTGATATTATAATTACAAGTGAATCAAAAGATGATGTTTTAGTGGTTCCAGAGAGATTTCTTAGCCGTAAAGAAGGTCAGAGAGTGGCTAATGTTTTGATAGAAGGAGAAACGGAAGAGCGAATTGTTGAAACAGGAGTGCGTGGTAGTGGAGGAATGATTGAAATAGTATCAGGACTTAAAGAAGGCGATGTTATTACTATATGAATCAACTCTTAAAATTAGAAGATGTCTGGAAAATTTATCATCTTGGAAAAGTAAAGGTGGAAGTTTTGTGTGGAGTATCTTTAGAGGTAAATAAAGGTGAGTTTACTGCTGTATTAGGACCTAGTGGTTCAGGTAAGTCAACATTACTCAACGTGATGAGTTGTCTTGATATTCCAACAAGTGGAAAAGTTAGTTTTGAAGGAGAAGATGTCTCAAATATGTCTGAAGATGAACTTGCTTCAATTCGTGGTAAAAAAATAGGATTTGTTTTTCAGCAATTTAATTTACTTAGTCATCTTACTGCATTACAAAATGTTATTCTTCCTACTCTTTTTCAAGGATTTACCGAGAAAGAGGGTGAAAAAAAAGCAACTGAGTTTTTGAATTCTGTTGGACTAGAGTCTAGAATAAATCATCGTCCAGGAGAGTTATCTGGTGGAGAAAGACAACGTGTTGCTATAGCAAGGTCATTGATAAATAATCCTGATGTAATTGTAGCTGATGAGCCTACCGGAAATGTTGATTCAAAAACAGGTATAAAAATAATGGAGGTTCTGAAAGATTTAAATAAACAAGGAAAAACAGTAATTATAGTTACTCATGATAAAGATTTAGTGTCTTATGCGCACCGAGTTATAAACATTAAAGATGGTAAGGTACAATGATTAAAGAATATTTCCGTATAGCTTTTCGTAATATGAAAGTTCGCTCACTGCGTAGTTGGCTTACTATACTTGGTATAGTTATAGGAATATTTTTGATAACATCTTTAATGTCACTTAGTGAGGGTTTAAAAAATTCAGTAATGGCTGAACTGCAAATGATGGGAGGAAACCTAATTATGGTTATGCCGGGGGATATGAATGATATGTTTACCAATTTTATTGGTGGTATGCAGTTAGAAAATAGGGATATTAGAGCAATAGAAAAGGTAAGAGGGGTTGACCTTGTACTAGAGATGCCCTTAGAGGCAGAAATAGTTCGTTACAACAATGAATCAAAAACTTCGTTAATATATGGCATATCTTACGATTCGGGGATACAATTATTAAAAGAAGATATGGGATGGGAAACAGTTGATGGAAGATTCCCGTATTCTGGAAGAAGAGAAGTAATGGTTGGAAATCTTGTTCCTAAAGATATATTCCCTGGGATAGAAGTTGGAGATGAGATATCAGTAAAAGGTAAAAAGTTTGTTGTTTCTGGAGTTCTTCGTTCACTAGGAAATAGGCAAGATGACTCTACAATAGCACTTGATATAAATGATTTTAGAGATATAACTGGGCAAAGGGAAGGAACGCCAATGGCTGTTGTTAGGATTGTAGATGGGTATGAGGTTGGCTTTGTTGAAGAAGGTATTCGTTATGCGCTAGAAGAGACAAGAGTTAGAGAAAGAGGAGAAGATGCACCTTCTTTTTCAGTAGTATCAAGTGATGCAGTTGCTGATATGGTTGGTAATATTATGGGTATTTTGCAAGCAGTTGTTATTGCTTTTGCTAGTATAGCCATTGTTGTTGGGGGAATAGGAATAACTAACACTATGTACACATCTGTTCGTGAAAGGACAAAAGAGATAGGTATATTAAAAGCTGTTGGAGCAAAGAAAAAGCACATAACATCAATATTTTTAGTTGAATCAGGAGTTATTGGATTTATTGGAGGAGTAGGGGGGGTTGTTTTAGGAATACTTCTCGCTAAATCAATAGAGATGTTTTTCCAGATACATCCAGTTTTCTTTATAGAAGCACACGTATCTTTCTCACTTATGTTTTTTGCTTTAGGATTTTCGTTTTTAGTTGGGTGTATCTCTGGATTTTTCCCGTCGCGTAGTGCAGCAAAAATGGAACCAGTTGATGCTTTAAGATATGAATAAAAGACTTAAAAATAGATTTAAACACGCTTTTTTTGGGCTTAAAACTGCTTTCTTAGAACAAACATTTCGCATATTGACACTTATATCTGTTGTTGTTCTTATTTTTGCTGTGATTTTACCAGTTACTCCGGCAGAACGTGGTATTTTACTTATACTTGTTGCTTGTGTACTTGCTTTTGAGCTTATAAATTCTCAAGTAGAAAGAGTACTTGATTTAATAGAGCCAAACTATAAAGAAAAAGTAAGGCATATAAAAGATATATCTGCTGGGGCAGTGCTTTTAATGAGTATCGCTTCTGCAGTTATTGGAATAATGATACTCTTTCCGTATCTTTTTTGACACAATAATCTTAGTTAATTATACTAGTTTATATGTCTAGACTACTTAAAGGAGCCTTAATTTTAGTTACAGTGGTGTTTTTAGTTTTATTGGGTATGTCTTTTGGTTTTGTTTACCAGTACAACTATTCATTATTAGAAGCACCTACAGAAGTTATACAACTTTCTCCAATAGAGTGGGAGAGTTCAATAGTTAAGGTAGTAGAAGAGGTCTCTCCATCAGTTGTTAGTATTATTGCTTCTAAAGATGTTCCTGTTGTTACCAGCTCTCCTTTTTATCACGAAGAAGATACACAACGTAGAGATGTTGGTGGTGGAACAGGGTTTTTAATATCAGAAGATGGGCTAATTATTACTAATCGTCATGTAGTTTCTGATGAAGAAGCAGAGTATACAGTATTTACCAATGATGGGAACAGTTTTATTGCTGAGGTTTTGGACCGTGATCCTGTTTATGATTTAGCAGTACTCAATATTGA
>JAGYLR010000015.1 GCA_018400895.1 bacterium | reverse complement strand
TTTTAGGAGCAACTATTAGACAGTATGATTTTATGATAAAGGGTTTAAAAGAAGTGGAAGATAGCCTTTTGAAAAAGAATATTCCATTTCATATTTTTATTGGGACACCACAAGAAAAAGGTGAACAGTTTTTAAAAAAGATAAGACCAGGAGCTTTAGTTACTGACTTTAATCCATTAAAAATTAAAAAAAACTGGAATAGATTTTTTATCAAGAATATTGATTTCCCTTTTTATGAGGTTGATGCTCACAATATAGTTCCTTGCCGTTTTGTATCTCAGAAACAAGAATTTGCGGCTTATACAATAAGACCAAAGATAAATAAACTACTTGATCAGTTTTTAACAGACTTTCCTAAAATTAAAAAACAAGAACAGGTAAGTACTGAAAAAGTAAACTGGAGTAAAGTTTATAACTCCCTGAATATTGATAACTCGGTAAAGCAAATATCTTGGCTAGTGCCAGGAGAAAGAGCAGGAAAAAGAATGATTAGCAAGTTTATTAATAATAAATTAAATAATTATAGTAGAGATAGAAATAACCCTAATATTGATGGTCAATCAAACCTTTCTCCATATATTCATTTTGGGCAAATATCAACTCAGAGAATTGCACTTAGTGTAAAAAACAGCAAAGCTGAAAAAAAGTGCAAAGAAGAGTTTTTAGAAGAGCTTATTATAAGAAAAGAACTTTCTGATAATTTTTGTTTTTATAATAAAAAGTATGATTCTGTTGAAGGATTTCCAAATTGGGCTAAGCAAACATTAGATAAACATAAAAAAGATAAGAGAGATTATCTGTATAAATTAAAAGATTTTGAGAGAGGGGAGACTAGTGATAATCTTTGGAATGCGGCACAAAGAGAAATGATAAAAAAGGGGAAAATGCACGGATATATGAGAATGTACTGGGCAAAAAAGATATTGGAGTGGACAAAATCTCCTAAAGAAGCTCTAAAAATAGCAATATATTTAAACGATAAGTATCATCTTGATGGAAGAGACTCTCGTGGATATACAGGAATTGCTTGGTCTGTAGGAGGAGTGCATGATCGTGCTTGGGCGGAAAGAGAAGTTTTTGGAAAAGTAAGATATATGAGTTATAACGGAAGTAAAAGCAAATTTAATGTTAAAGATTATATAAAAAGTAATCTCTAATAAAAAAAACGAGGCGCAATAATTTGCGCCCCTTAAACAGTTAGTCAACTTTTCCAAATGGTGGCGGTAGATCTTTTAGTTTACCAATCTTTATTGCCCCATTTTCATCTCGGGGTGGTGGATTGATAGTCGGAGAATGCCCGTGGGAATCTCCGATATCTACATGAGGTTTTCCGCCCCAGTTATCACTTCTGTGAAGCCAACTAACATCGTTTTTTTTGTCTCCCATAATATCCCTCCTCGTATGAGATTGTATCTGTATTATAAATAAAAATCGTATTTTGTCAATCTGTTGTTGATCTTAAAAAAGTCAGTAGTTTTACTTTTTTAGGTTTGAAGAGAGATATTCTTCTAGTTTATTAATATCAATTCTTTCTTGGTTCATTGTGTCTCTTTCTCTTACTGTTACAGTGTTGTCTTTAAGAGTGTCAAAATCAACAGTTATACAGTACGGAGTTCCAATTTCATCTTGTCTTCTGTATCTTTTTCCAATATTTCCACTTCCGTCATATTCACAGAAAAAATTAGGTTTCAAAGATGTGTATACTTCTTTTGATTTTTCTAAAAGCTCTGGTTTGTTGCTAAGCAAGGGGAATACGGCTATTTTTATTGGTGCAAGTTTTTTATCAATTTTTAATACAATTCTTTTTTCTTTTCCTTCTCCCTCTTCATTGTATGCATCAACAAGTAGGGCAAATATTATTCTTCCAACTCCTACAGAAGATTCAATAACGTGTGGAATATATTTCTTATTAAGTTCTATATCATTATAAGAAAGATCAACTCCAGAGTATTTTGAATGTTGAGAAAGGTCATAATTTCCTCTTGCGTGTACTCCTTCTAATTCATCAAAACCCCAAGGGAATTTAAACTCTATGTCGTATGCCTCTTTAGCATAAAACACCAGATTATCGTGTTTTTTCCACCTCAAGTTATTTTTTTTAAATCCAAGACTAGCAAAAAAGTTCCATCTTTCTTCTTTTAATTTTTCGTATTCTTTCATTTCATCTTCTGGTCTGGTAAAGTATTGCATTTCCATCTGTTCAAACTCTCTTGTCCTGAAAACAAATTTTCTTGCAGTTATTTCGTTACGAAAAGCTTTTCCTATTTGAGCGATACCAAAAGGAATTTTTACTCTTGTAGAATCTAATACTGATTTATAGTTAACATATATTCCTTGACAGGTTTCTCCTCTTAGGTAAGATGGCTCTTCTCCTATTTCATCAGTATAATTTCCTAAATTTGATTTAACTAGTAAGTTAAATTTCTTTATTTTAGTAAAATCTTTTTTACCACAATTAGGGCACTTTATTTTATCTAAGTTGTTAAAAAATATTTCATTTATTTGTTCAATATCCATCTTTTCGTCAGCAACAACTCCTATCTCTTCGAGCATTTTATCTGCTCTGTTCCTAGAGTGGCATTTTTTACATTCTACAAGTGGATCAGAAAAACCTTTAATATGACCACTAGCATGCCATACTTTGGGATTCATAAATATACTTGAGTCTAATCCAACAATATCATCTCTCATTTTGACATAGTTATTCCACCATGCATTTTTAACATTATTTTGAAGAAGTACTCCGTAAGGTCCGTAATCATATATTGCTGTATATCCTCCGTAAATTTCTGAAGAGGGAAAAACAAAACCTCTACGCTTACATAGTGAAACAACTTTATCAAAAATATTTTGACTTTCTTTTGCCATAATAAACAGTATTAATTTCTAAATAATAATAACATAAGTAAACTATTGTGCAACGAATTTGTCTTTTGCCACTTATTATGTGGTATAATTTAGAAAAGTTAAAAGTTAATCCGTAAGATTAAAATTCTTGCGTAAAAAAATGTTTAACAAAGAAGAACTCTTACGTTTTTTATTGAAGTCTAGAACAAAAACATATGCAGGAAGTGCTGGGGAAGTAAAACCACTAATTAAAAATTCTAAGCAATTAGAATACAGTGAAGACGATTGGTTTTATAGAGATATTTATTATGTAGGAAATGGAATATTTATCGGAAACGAAACAGTATCATTTAAAAATGAATTGATCTGGGCAATGTCTTATTATGGCAATTTTAAAAATATGATAGAGGAGGAGATAGACAATATTTTAAAAGAAGCACTAATTGAAAATTGGGAAACAACAAGAATATGGGAAGATGTTGATTGGGAAAAAGGAGAATATAGATATATTTGTAAACCTCATCTTAATGGATCAATAGAAAATTTAACAGGAAGTGAAAGAATTATGAAAAATGGAGAAGAGATATATTATTTCTTTTATGCAGGAGGAGTAATAAAAGAAGTAGTTAAATAAAATAACACACTAGTCTGCTGACTTTTTTAGGTCAGCAGGCTTTTTATGATAAGTTGATTTTTAAAGGTAATTATGTTATTATAAAACATAAAAAGGAGGTTAATTAGAGTTTGTACATTTAAAATTTAGTAAGGAGGAAAGAGTTATGAGTAAAAGCATAGATGAACGTTACGAGAAAATTTTAAAGAGTAATTCTAGTAAGCGTGACATATTTGAGGTTGTTAGATATGGAGGTGATCTTAGAAAAAAAGCATGGGAAAAGCTTTTAGATAAAGGAGTTACTCGTGAAGATGTGTTTTTTGTTTTTAAAGAGGTAACACCACTAAAAAAAGAAGCATGGAAGCAACTGACAAAAATGGGTCTCACAGAAGAAGAAATTATGCAAATTTTGTCTGGTCCTTCTATGGTAGGTATTGAGGAAGAAATATGGGAAGAATTGTTGCGAATAGGGGTTAGTTGTAAAAACTTAACTTATATTGTTAATACTTATAATCAATTACGAGACAAAGCCTGGGAAAAGTTATTAAAATCATGTTCTGACAATCGTTACATATGTGAAATCCTCAGAGAAAGATATGATTTTAAGAAAGAGGCAACAGAAGAGCTTTTTCGTCGTAGGTCTAGCAATGGAGATTTAGTTACAATTATATGTTTTGCTGATTTTGGTAGCCCTTATATAGATAGAGCGTGGAATATACTTTTATCAAGTAATCCTGAAAATTGGCAATTGCAAATGGTTCTTAATTATGTTTCTTCTAATAAAGTTGATATTATAAGAGAGGCGGCTGACAAAATTATGCGGAAAAATCCAGACGAATTAGATTTAAAATCAGTTCTTCATAATGACAAAATTATTAATGAAAGTATGAAAGAGAAAGCAGCAAATATGTTGTGGAATATGAGTCCTGATTACTTAAATAAGCTTTTTCTCAAAGAAAAAGGATTTAACTTTCCTCTCTGAAGCAGTTTTACAAGGCTCAAGATAAAATCTTGAGCTTTTTTATTTACTTATTTTGTGTTAAAATTAAAAATAAAAATAGAAAATATTATGAAAAAATTAACTAAAAGTAAAAAAGATAAAGTTATATTTGGTGTTTGTGGTGGATTAGCAGAATATTTTGAAAGAGATCCGGTATTATTTAGAATATTGTTTGTTGTTTTGTTGTTTATGAGTGGATTTATACCGTTTATGATTGCTTATATTATAGTTGCTTTGATTATGCCAGAAGAAAATGGTGAGAAGATAGTAGAAAGTGGAGAAGAAGCTCTAGATAAGAAAGGATTGTTTTGGTTGATAACGATATTTGTCTTAGCGATGCTTATAATCCCTTTTATGTTTCTTATTGGAATGATTGGTCATAAAATATCAGAGCAAACAAATATTGAACACACATATATTTCTTCTCCAAGAGATATGTTAATAAGGTAAATTATTAAAATTATGACTCAATTAAAACAAGTTTATAAATGTAATATTTGTGGAAATATAGTTGAAGTATTACACACCGGAGTGGGAGAGTTAGTTTGTTGTGGACAGTCAATGGAACTAAAAGGGGCAAAAACAGAAGATGAGGGAATGGAAAAACATGTTCCTGTAATAGAAAAAACAGAAAAAGGAGTGTTAGTTAAAGTAGGATCAACCTCTCATCCCATGGAAGACAATCACTATATTGAATGGATTGAAATAGTTGGTGATAATTTTTCTTGTCGTAAGATGTTGAACCCTGGTGATACTCCAGAAGTGGAATTTGAAACAGAAAAAGAAGTTATTGGAGCAAGAGAGTACTGTAATGTTCATGGTCTTTGGCAAAAATAATAATGAATTACCCTTTACGAATTAATAAGTATCTTAGAGATGGTGGATTTGCTTCAAGAAGAGAGGCAGATAAATTTATTGAGGATGGAATTGTTTTTATAAATGGCAAGAAAGCAGAAAAAGGAGTTATGGTAAAGCAAGGAGATGATGTGGAGGTAAAAAAAATCAATAAAAACTACAAATACATTGCTTATTACAAAGAGAGAGGGTTATCAACTCAAGATTTGCCAGGGAAGAAAAGTGTTATTACACAATGGAAATACAAAAAAGTGTATCCTATAGGAAGGTTGGATAAATACTCAGAGGGGTTGTTACTTTTAACTAATGATGGGCGTTTTGCTAGAGAGGTATTAGAAAATTATGAAAAAGAGTACGTAGTTACTACAAGAGAAACTTTAAGACCAGGATTAGTAAGAATATTTGAGTCAGGAATGAATACAAAAACTTTTGGGAAATTACTTCCTGTTAAGGCAAAGATTGTTGATAAAACAACTCTTCGGGTGATATTAAAAGAAGGGAAGAGACACCAAATAAGAGTTATGTTAGATGAACTTTCTTATAATGTAGTTTCATTAAAGAGGGTTCGTATAGGAAATATTAAAATAGGTAACCTTAAACCAGGAGAGTCAAGAGATATTAATGTAAAATTATAAAAACATGGAGTGTCAAAAAGAAAAAAACTTAGAAAATTGTCCTTGTACTTATCCTGGATGTCCAAGAAAGGGTATTTGTTGTGAGTGTGTTAAGCATCACAGAGAGAATGGAGAACTTCCTGGTTGTTATTTTAATTCTGAAACAGAAAAATCGTATGATCGTTCTATAGAAAAGTTTATAGAAGATCAAAAAAAATAAAATTTAATATTATTATCAAGATTGTGGTGAGAGTACTGGCTCTGTGATCCATAAAGCAACCCTTATTTAACATAAGAAGGTGCTAAATCCAGCCAAGCATTTATTTGTTTTGGAAAGATAAGACTAGTCATCTTTATCTTTCCTCTTTATGAGGAATTTTTATTTATAAAAATATGAAAAAAACTGCAGAGTTTGTTACTCCCAAGCATCCGGATAAAATTTGTGATTTTATTGCAGATAGCATCTTGGATGAGTATCTAAAAAAAGATAAGAATAGTCGTGTTGCTATAGAAGTTATGGGAGGTCATAATCTAGTAACAGTAAATGGAGAAGTAACTTCTAGTAATAAAGTAGACATAAATAAAACAGTAAAAAGTATTGTTGGTAGTAATTTTAAAGTTATATCAAATATAGTTTTACAGAGTAAACAGATAGCTAAAGGGGTAGACACAGGTGGGGCAGGTGATCAAGGAATTATGAGGGGATATGCAACAAGAGAAACAGACGAGTATCTTCCACTAGAGTACTCGTTAGCAAGAAGCTTATGTAAAGAAGTATTTAAATACTATCCTTATGATGGAAAAATACAGATAACATTAGATGGTAAAAGGGTAATAACAGTGGTAGCTAGTTTCCAAAATACAAAAAGTAGTGATTTATTAAATTTAGTTAAAAATTTAATTAAAGCAGATGAATACTTGATTAACCCAGCAGGAGAATGGAATAAAGGAGGATTTGAAGCTGACACAGGATTATCTGGTAGAAAGATAGTTGTAGATAATTATGGCCCAGAGATTGCTATTGGAGGAGGGTCTTTTTCAGGGAAAGATTATACTAAAGTGGATAGATCCGGAGCGTATATTGCCCGTAGAATAGCCGTAGATCTTTTACAAAAGAACAAAGCAGAAAAAGTTTATGTTAAGCTTGCATATGCCATAGGAAAAAATGAGCCGGTTATGGCAGTAGCTAATATAGATGGCAAAGAAAAGGAGATAACTAGATATGATCTATCTCCTAAAGGAATATATAAGTTTTTAGAGTTAGATAAAGTAAAATTTGCTGAAACTTGTACTTGGGGACATTTTGGTAGAAACTTCTCGTGGGAATAGAGTGTTACTTTTTTTATTTTTATGTTATTGTTAAAGAAAATAATTTTAAAAATATGAATAAATTTATTTTAATAGTTTTATTAGTGGTTGCTGTAGCAGGAATTTATTTTATTTCTGTAAATAATAATGAAGATAATGATGTAAATATGGATTATTTAATTACAATAGAGACAACAAAAGGGGATATACAATTTAGGACTTATGTAGAAGAGGCACCAAACACAGTAAATAATTTTGTCACCCTTGCTAGAGATGGTTTTTATGACGGAATTATTTTTCACAGAGTAATAAGTGGATTTATGATACAAGGAGGGGATCCAACAGGAACAGGTAGAGGAGGTCCTGGATATACTTTTGATGATGAAATAAACCCAAATTCAAAATTATATGAAGATGGATATATAAAGGGAACCGTAGCAATGGCTAATGCCGGTCCAAATACACAAGGTAGTCAGTTTTTTATCATGGTATCTGATCATCAACTTCCTCCTGAGTACACAATATTTGGAAGAGTTGTTTCAGGGCAGGATATAGCTGATGCAATATCTTTAGTGGAAAGAAATGAAAGTGATAAACCAATTGAAGACGTTGTAATAAACAGTGTATCAATTTCAGAATATAGTGAATAAATTTTACAACTTGACTTTTTAAGGTATAAAAGATATAATCTTTATACATTGTCACACCACTCACGGGAGATAATTCCCGTGAGTTTTTTGTTCTTATAGCTTAATTTAAAATAAAAATGGAAGATAGAAATAAAAAATCTTTTAAAGAAAAAAAATATTCTCAAAGAAGAAATCAAAACAAAAATAATTTTATAAATAAAAAAAGAAGAAATTTTAGCAGTGGTAAGAAAAATCGTTCTTTTTCAAAGACAATTAATGTATCAAAATTTGTTAACAAAGCTCTAGATAATAATGTTAAAACAAAATATATACCAGTTAATACTTTTTCAAGCTTTAATGTAAATAATTCTTTAAAGATTAATATATCTAAAAAAGAATATAAAAGTTTAACTGAAATACAAGACAAAACAATTCCTCTTATCTTAGAAGGGAAAGATATTATTGCTATTGCGAATACGGGAACAGGAAAAACAGTCGCATTTTTATTTCCACTTATAAATAAAGTAATAAATAGAAAAGGAGAAAGAGTTTTTATTGTAACTCCCACAAGAGAGCTTGCTTTTCAAATAAATGAAGAATTAATATCGCTTACTAAAAATACAGGGATACGTTCTGTGGTCTGTATAGGAGGTTCTAATATTAATAGACAGATTCAAAATATAAGAAGAAATCCTCAATTTATTATTGGAACACCAGGGAGATTAAAGGATTTAATAAAAAGAAAAAAACTTTCTCTTAAGTCATTTGAAAGTATTGTTATAGATGAAGCAGATAGAATGCTTGATATGGGTTTTATTGATGATGTTAAGTTTTTAATTAATGAACTTCCAGAAAGACGACAAACATTACTATTTTCAGCGACAATACCAAAAACTATTGAAACTTTAATTAACAGATTTTTTAAAAATCCAACTAAAATATTGGTAACTCAAAGAGAAACAGCAGCAAATGTAGAACAAAATGTATTATATGCAAAAGGGGATAAGGAGAAGATAAAAAAATTATGTAGTCTATTACAAAACAAAAATAAATTCCAAAAAGTACTTATTTTTGGAAGAACAAAGATTGGAGTTGAAAAACTTTCTAAAACACTATATCAACAAGGATTTCCAACAACTTCTATCCATGGAGATAAGACACAAGCAAAACGTCAACAAGCATTAAAATTGTTTCAAGAAAACAGTGTTCAGGTTTTAGTAGCAACTGATGTTGCTGCTAGGGGACTAGATATTGATGATATTAGCCATGTTATTAATTTTGATATTCCAGCAACTTATGAAGATTATGTTCATAGAATAGGAAGAACTGGAAGGGCGGAAAAAATGGGAAGTGCTTTAACATTTGTTGAATAATAAAATAACGGCGTAATTATACGCCGTTTTTAATGGATAGTAGTAAAAATTTTAATGTCAATTTATTGATTTTGTTTAACGGTTTGTTATACTTTTGGTATAAATTTTTATTAACACAAATTTATATATAGAGGGAATTATCAACTACTAACAATATTTTTTAAATATGGAAACTTTTAAAGTAATACTATTTTATGTTTTATTAATAGATGCACTGCTAGCAAATGTAGTGGCATGGTTTTTTAGAGATTGGTATGAAAAAAATATGTATCATGTTGCAAAATATCTTCCAATGACTAAGGTTTGGACAGTTTGGTATTTGGCCCTAGTTTTATGGATAGGATTTCTTATATTTTAACCAAGAGAAAAATGAAAAGAGGAGTTAACAGAGAAAAGATAAATAAGTTTGCAATTATAGTAATAATTATCATTGTCCTTGGTTTTGTTTTTTACAGAACAAAGATGTTTTTTTAAAAAGAGATATCTTTATACACTAACAGTGATTTGTAATTAATAGATTAAAGCAATATAATGATATTAAGTTATTATTAAAGGTCGAAACTGATAATTGTAAGTATATTATTATGACAAAAAATATAATTATCGTAGTTTTGGCCATTGTAGGTATTGTTTTTGCATATATGCTTTTTGTTCAATTTCCTGAAAAAGCAGAAGCAGAGTGTGCTGAAAAGGTTGAAGCTTATGTTGAGGAAGCTGTAACAGAGTGTATGACACAAGCTGAGCAGTGTGCTACTACATTGGAATATCTTATGTCGGTGCCAGAGTGTGCAGAGATGTTAAATTAGTTGATTTTATAAAGAAACAAAGTACCGCTTTTTTTGCGGTATTTTGTTTTGGTTTTTTATGTTACTATAAGGATAGTAAAAATTTAATTTATTAATAATATGAGATTAAAAGATAAAGTAGCAGTAGTAACCGGAGCGGGTTCCGGAATAGGTAAAAAAATAGCAGAAAGCTTTCTTGAAGAAGGAGCAAAAGTAGTTTTTTCTGATATAAGTGATAATCAAGAAACTTCAGAAGAAAATTCAATTTATATAAAATGTGATGTTTCTGATTCAGAACAAGTTTCTCAGCTAATACAAAAAACAGTAGAAAAATTTGGTAAGATAGATGTAATAGTTAATAATGCTGGAGTAGGTGCACTAGGAGGTATACTTGATGTAACTAACGAAGGTTGGGATAAAGTCATAGGAGTAAATTTATCTGGAACAATGTATGGAATGAGAGAGACAGCAAAAGAGATGAAAAAACAAGGAATTAACGGGTCAATTATTAATATAAGTTCTATTTTGGGTAAGGTTGGATTTAATGGAGCACTGGCTTACTGTGCTTCTAAGGGTGGAGTTGTCCAATTAACCAGAGCAGGGGCAGTTGATCTAGCACAAGACAAAATAAGGGTTAATGCAATCGCTCCTGGGTTTATAAGAACTAAAATGACAGAAGATGTCTTAAAAGATGAAGGATTTAATAATCTTGTAACATCTTCTACTCTTTTGGGTCATGTTGGAGAAGTTGATGACATTGCTAATGCTGCGATTTATCTTGCTTCAGATGAAGCAAAATATGTTACGGGAGAAGTGTTGTATGTTGATGGAGGGTGGACAGCAAAATAATTGATATTTAATTAAATTAGTCGTATAGTCTAACAAAGGAGGTGTTGATAATGAAAAGATATGTTGATGTTCTTTATAAAGAAAATTGTTTGGATATAGATGGTATTCTTTTTCATCATCACCAAAATGGTGGAGGACTTGTAGCAGAAACAGCAAATGTAGCAGAAACAGCATATGTTGGTTTAAGGTGTGTGGTTCTAGATAATGCTTCTGTATTAGGATTTTCTAGAATATCAGGAATTTCTATTGTAAAAGACTCAACTATTATCTCTGGGATGTCTATGATTTATGGTGATTCTGTAATAACAGATAATGCTGAAGTTTCGGGGAAAGCTCTTGTTTATAATTCAGAAATTTCTGGGAATTCTAGAATACTTAGCCATGCTCATATTTATTACAGTAAGATTTTTTTTGGAGTTTATGAATTGGGAACGATAGAGTTTCTTAATGAAAACAAAGAAACAGTTTTCAAAAAAATTATATCCGCTATTTTTTAAATAGCGGTTTTTATTAATCGGAGGTTTTTGGGGTCAATTTTTATTTTTGGATTTTTGGTGATTTTTGGGGTTTCTCTACTCTTTTTGGATTTTTGGGGTCAGGCACCTTTTTTCTCTACTCTTTTTTTGAATTTTTGGGGTCAGGCACCTTTTTTCTCTACTCTTTTTTGCTATACTAACACTGTATGCCAAGAGCACCTAGAATAGGGGAAGACTTCGATGGAAATAACTTAATAAATACAGTTACCAGAGAAGTAAAGGAAGAGCTGGGAATTAATGTTTTAGAAGAACAAATTACTAAAATTCTTTATTCATTTAAGTTTATAGACAAAGAAGATGTAGAAAAGAAAGAATATTGTTTTGGAATAATACTTTCTTTAGAACAAAAGAAAAACATTAAGCTTTCAGAAGAACATGATGCTGTTATTTATTCAAAGAACTCAGAATATCTAAAATCTATGCTTAAATTTGAAGAAAACAAAATAGGATTAGGCAAATTTATAAAATGGACAAAAAAAGGTGCCTGACCCCAAATTCCATGACCCCAAATTCCCAAATTCCCCAAATTCCAAATTCCTTTAAGTTTTAAAAATTATGAAAATTTTTGTAAAAGTAAATGTAAATGCAAAAAAAGAGAAAATTAGCAAAAATGGTAGTTATTTTAAAGTTTCAGTTAAAGAAGAACCAGTTAGAGGAAAAGCCAATAAAGCAGTAATTAAGATTTTAGCAAATCATTTTAATATTTCTTCTTCTAAAATAAAAATTATTTCTGGTTTTAAATCCAAAGAAAAAATTTTAAAGATAAATATTTAATTTACTAAAGAATATCTTCTCTTGTATTTTTGATTTTTTGATTTTTTGATTTTTGGGGTCAGATTTTTGATTTTTGGGGTCAGGCACCTTTTTTCTTTACTCTTTTTTGCTATACTAGCATTGTATGCCAAGAGCACCCAGAATAGATGTAGGCGGATATGCCTATCACATAATTAACCGAGCTAATGCGCGGGCGCGTATTTTTGAGTTGGAAGAAAATTATGAACAGTTTGAGGAGTTGCTTGATAAAGGAGTAGAACAGTTTAATATGCGCCTTCTTGCCTATTGCGTAATGCCAAATCACTGGCACCTGGTTTTGTATCCCTACGAAGACGGGAATCTTTCTGAATTCATGGGCTGGCTTACCAATGCACATACAAGGCGCTGGCACTCTGTTAAAAATTCAGTAGGATACGGCTCTCTTTATCAGGGGCGATATAAATCCTTTCTTTGTCAGCAAGACGAGCACCTATTTACTCTTTTGCGTTATGTTGAAGGAAACGCAAAACGGGCAAATTTAGTAGAAAGAGCTGAGGAATGGAGATGGTCTTCTGTGTGGCGGAGAGTACAAGGATCGGAAGAACAAAAGAAAATGCTCTCTTCTTGGCCTATTCCGGAGCCGAATGACTATCTTTTACTCCTTAACGAACTACAAAGCAAAGAAAGCAAAGGAGAAATAGAACGTATAAGACGCTCTGTCGGACGTAGTTGTCCTTACGGACAGGATGTATGGATGGAAAAAGTAGCGCGGCAATTTGGTATTGAGTCAACCTTGCGGCCAAGAGGAAGACCAAAAAAAGGTGCCTGACCCCAATTCCAAGAATAGAATCCTAAACATTTAAGTCCAGGAAAATTAATCGGAGGTTGAACCTCCGATTATGTTTTTTGTATGTTTTTGTTGACAAATTAGAAATAATTGGGTAGAATATAGGAAATAAGAGGAGGTTGTTCTTTTAAAAAATATAAATTTGCAAGAGGAGGTGGTAGATATGATTGAAGAAGTATTAAGGGAAAACGATATTTCAGACATTTTTTCATCAATGGAATTAATATCGGAAGAGGCTAATAAAAATGTTAGGCCCTCCAGTAAAATGATTAAGTTCTATAATTGGTTTGGTAAGTTATCTAGAAAAATAACTATTCCAATATTACTTTTAACTAGCATTGATGCATGGAAAGTGCTTTTTTTTGCAGGTGTTTTACATCGTACTG
>JAGYLR010000014.1 GCA_018400895.1 bacterium | reverse complement strand
CAACATTAGTTTCTGAAAAATTTCCTGGTAGAACTTTAGAAAAATTAATTTATATTTTTTCTAAAAGAGGGGAAAGATATTTTAAATACCCCTTTTAATAAGATTTAATAAGTGTTATTATAAGCATCACGATTATAAGTTAAATTATTTTGTTATGGAAAAATCATTTATAAAACAGCCTTGGTTCATAATACTTTTTTTGGGAGCATTAATTTCTGCCTTTATACTATTTAATAATGATATTGGTATTGCAGAAGATTATGCATTTACAGTAGATGGTGAAAATATACCCAAATCTTATGTTGATAGCAGTTTGAATATATATATGGAAGAAACAGAAGACATAGAAGAAGCAAGAAAGGTAACATTTGAAGAGATTGTTAATGAGACAATACTTATTCAAGAAGCTAACAAAGAAGGAATATCTTTTTCTAAAGATAGTAAAGAAGTTGAAGAGTTATATCAGGAGTATGTAGGGCATTTTGGTTCAGAGGAGGAGTTATTAACAGAAATGGAAAATGAGGGAATTACAGAAGAAGATTTTAAAGAATCATTAACTAAAAGAGCTGCAATAACACACCTTTTTGATGTTTACACAGAAAGAGAAGAGATTACAGAAGAAGATGCTCTTGAAATGTATGCTATGTACCAAAGTTTTTCTGAAGAAGGTGAAGAACTTCCTGAATTTGAAGAAGCAAAAGAAGATATAATGATTTATTTAGCACAAGAAAATGCGAATAATGCTATAATGGAATTATTAGAACAACGTAAAAACGAAATTGAAATTTCTTGTACGGAAGAATACGCTTACTTTTGTGAATAAAAAAATAAACCGGGGGAAGAGGTGTAATTGGCGTTTATTATATTATACATCTTTGAGGCCCGGTTTTTTTATTGAAATAAACCCTCTTAAAGTGATACAATTAAAATATTATGAATTATAAAGATATTTTATGGATTTCCCACTCTGCTATATCGGCATTTACAAAATGTCCGCATCTTTATTATATGGAGTATATTTATCGTAATCCTAAAACTGGAAACAGAATACAAATAGTAAATCCTTATCTTTCTTTAGGATCAGCAGTTCATGAAACTATAGAAGAACTTGCAGATGTACCAATTAAAAAAAGATTAAAAATGAACTTGAAAGAAAGATTTGAGGAAGTTTTTACTTCTTATTCAGGATTAAGAGGAGGGTTTGTAACTAAAACAAAAGAAGAAAATTTTAAAAAAAGAGGATTAGAGATGGTATCTAAAGTTGAAGGGTCAGAGATGTTAAAATCACCATCAATAAAAACAAAAACAAATTTTCCTACAGTAGATCTTTTTAAAAATATAAAACTAGTAGGAAGTCTAGATTGGATAGAAAAGCTTCCCAAAGGAGGCGCACATATTATTGATTTTAAGACAGGAAATAGCAGAGAGAGTAATGGATCTTTACAACTACCAATATATCTAATACTTGGTGAAGAAAATATAAATGAGAATGTTGAAAAAACTAGCTACTGGTATCTACAACATGATAATAGTCCAGTAGAGCATAAAGTAGGTGAGCTCTCTTCTTATATGGAGAAAATAAAAGAAATATCTCTTTCTATTAAACAAGCTATTGATAATAATAATTTTCCCTGTAATTATCCTGGACGTTGCTTTGCTTGTGGAGATTATAGTCGTATATTTGAAGGAGAAGCAAAAATGGTGGGAACAGATAAAAAAAGAAAAAAAGATAACTTTTGTATATTTAAAAAAACAGATATAATGGAAAAGATAGAAGAAAACAATTTTCTTGATGATAGAGAAAAGAAAGTGCTTGAATTAAGAATGAATAACTCTTTAGAAATAGTTGGGAAAGAATTAAATCTTTCTTTAGAAAAGTTAGAAAAAATAGGGGAGGGAGTAAAGCAAAAACTAAAAGACAATTTATCTTTACCCGAGTTAAAAGTTATAATAAGAGAACTAAAATCAAATGGATAAAGATTCAGCATTAAAGAAAATAAAAGAAGAAATTCTTGGTTTAGAGAACTCTCCTCTTTACAAAGAGAGAGTAGCTAATCATGTTTTTCCTGTTATAGGGGAAGGAGATCATAATGCAAAAGTTATGTTTATAGGTGAAGCTCCCGGAGAGAAGGAAGCAAAATCAGGAAGACCATTTTGTGGAACAGCAGGAAAATTATTGGATTGGTGTTTGTCAGAAATTGGTGTTGATCGCAAAGAAACATATATTACTAATATTGTTAAAGATCGTCCTCCTAAAAACAGAGATCCTTATCCTGAGGAAATAGATATATACTCTCCATTTTTAGATAGGCAAATAGATATCATTCAACCAGAAATAATAGCTACTTTAGGTAGGTTTTCTGCTGAATATATGTTAGTAAAAATGGGATTAGCAGATAAAGTACGTCCAATAACTCAATTACATGGTAGCGTATTACAAACAAAAACAAATTATGGCAGTGTAAGGATTGTTCCACTACTTCATCCCGCAGCAGCAATACATAATCCAACCCAAAAAAACTTTTTACTAGAAGGATTTAAATCACTAAAACAAGAGATTAGCAGATGAAAGATATCTTTGCCGTATACAAACCTCAAGGTCCAACTTCGAGAAAATTTTTAAATCAGGTACAAAAAATAAGTGGAATAAAAAAATGGGGACATGGAGGAACCCTCGATCCAATGGCAGAGGGTATTTTAATTGTTGCACACAGCTCTGGTACAAAACATCTATTTAAAAAAGATTTAAGTGAAAAACAGTATTTTGCTAAACTATTTTTAGGAGAAGAGAGTACAACTGATGATATAGAAGGGGAAAAGACAAAAATAAATGTAAAAAACATACCATCACTTAAAGACATTCAAAAAGCAGTAGAAATAGTAGAAAAAAAAGAATATCAGGTACCTCCTTTATTTTCAGCAATAAAAGTTAATGGAGAGGAAGCGTACAAGAAAATGAGAAGAGGGGAATCAGTTATACTTGAAAAAAGAAAAGTAGATATTAAAAAAATAGAGATTATATATTTTAATTACCCTCATTTGGATATAAGAGTAATAACAGGAAGAGGAGTATATATAAGATCCATTGCAAAAGATATTGGTAAAGAGTTATCTTGCGGAGCTTATTTATCTTATTTAAAAAGAGAAAGGGTGGGAATGTATACAGAAAAAGATTGTATAAATATTGAAAATGGTAATCTACTACCTCTTGGTCAGGCTTTAAAAAAAGTGTTATAATTTTCTAAAATAATAAATATTAATATGTTTAAAATACTTGAAGAAATCGAAATATTAGGAAACACATTAGCACAGTACATATATTTTGTTGCCTTGTTTTTAATCTTGTCTCTTGTTTTTTATATTTTTAAAACAGTTTTACTTAAAAAACTAAAAAATATTGCAAAGCAAAACGAGATAACAGACACCATAGTAAGATCTATATACAAGATAAGCTTAAAATTTTATGCTTTTATCTCTTTATATATTGCTCTAAATATTATTACTGTACCAAATATTATTGACAAAATAATGTTAATTCTTGTTACAGTTTGGTCTGGTTATGTTGCGGTAATTATTGCACAGATATTTATTGATTTTTTTGCTAAAAAATATTTTGAAGCTAGAGAAGAAAGAGAAAAATCAGCATTTAAAATAATAGTTAAAGTAGCAAAAGGACTATTGTGGATTTTTGCTGTTTTAATAGTTCTCTCTACTTTAGGAGTCAATATAACTGCTGCAGTTGCTGGTATGGGTATAGGTGGTGTAGCAGTAGCATTTGCACTTCAAAATATTCTTACAGACTTATTTAGTTCTTTTGCTATATATTTTGATAAGCCTTTTGTTGAAGAAGATTTTATCATAGTTGGTGATAAAATGGGTGTAGTAGAAAAAATAGGAATAAAAACAACTCGGCTTAGGGCTTTGCAAGGAGAAGAAATAGTTATGTCAAATAGAGAACTTACATCAGTACAGATACATAACTTTAAAAAGATGCAGAAGAGGAGAGCTAGTTTTGATTTTGGAGTAGAATATGAAACAAGTAGTGAAAAACTGGAGAAAATACCAAAAATGATTGAAAAAATAATTAAAAAAGAGAAATTAGCTGATTTTGACAGAGCTCATTTTAGTAAGTTTGGAGATTTTTCTCTTGATTTTACTGTAGTCTACTATATAGACTCTGCTGATTTTACTGACTATATGAATACTCAACAAAATATTTTATTTAAAATAAAAAGAGAGTTTGAAAAAGAAGGTATATCTATGGCTTTTCCGACACAAACTATCCAAATTAAAAAATGAAAAAAGAAGTAATTCGTTTAAGTTTAATAGCACTGATGGTGTTTTTGATATTTTCTGTTTTAGGATATGTCCATGCCTTTAAATATCCCGATGCAGCAAATAATCTTTTAATGACTGCTATAGAAGAAATGGATTTTTTATTTAACTTTGGATCAGTACAATTATTTATTTTTATATTTGTAAATAACACAGTTAAGAGCTTAATAATGATGTTACTTGGTTTAGCTTTTGGAGTAATGCCATTGATATTTATGGGATTAAACGGATACCTTCTTGGAGGGGTCGTGTCACTACTTGGTACTGATTTAGGAATAAAAAGCGTTCTTTTGGGTGTGCTTCCTCATGGAATAATAGAGATATCAGCGGCAGCAATAGCATCTGGATTTGGTTTATTTTTAGGTCTTAGTGTTATTCGTAAAAAAAGCAAACAAGAAATTATCTCAATAATAAAAATTTCATTAAAGTTTTTTCTTAAATTTATACTTCCAGCACTACTTATTGCCTCAGCTATTGAAGTTTATTTGATTCCCTATATAGTATGATAAAAGTTAATATTTCGGAAAAGAATCACGGATCAATGGTTGATATGGCTAATAGAGAAACTTTTTAAAAGATATTAACAAAGGTGTATGCTGGCCTTGTTCATAAAGATAAGATAAGAATAGTAGATAAAAGTAATACAGGAGAACAAATTAAGGGAGTAGATGCATTGATTACTAAAGATCTTGACCTTGCTTTGTGTATAACAGTGGCTGATTGTTTGCCTGTATTTTTTGGGATAGTGTTCTTCAATAATTGAGTAGCTCATGCTGGTTGGAAAGGGGTAGAGCAAAACATTACAACAAAAGTTGCTCTAAAAATGAAAGAGATGTCTTGTAAAAATATAAATGCGTTTATTGGTCCTGGTATAGGTGTTTGTCATTTTGAGGTAAAAAAAGATGTTGCTAAAAAATTCCCTTTATTTGTAGAAAAAAGAGACAATAAAATTTTTGTTAATTTAAAAAAATGTGTAAAAAGCAAGCTTGAAAATAATGGAGTTTTGGTCAAAGATAGTGGTATTTGTACTTATTGTGATACCAATCGTTACTTTTCTTACAGAAGAGATAAACAGTTAAAAACAATGCTTGCTGTAATTTTAAACAAGTCGATTTAAAATCAATAAATATAAAATGAGTAAAATAACAAAGGCAGTAATTGCTGCAGCAGGGTACGGAACAAGATTTCTTCCAGCAACAAAAAACCAGCCAAAAGAGATGCTTCCAATAATAGATAAACCGATAATACACTATCTTGTAGAGGAAGCAGTGAACTCAGGAATTAAAGATATTATAATAATAACTCGCTCAGGACAATCATCTTTAGAAGATTACTTTGATTCTCATCCTCACCTTGAAGATGAGCTGGAAAAATCAGGTAAAAAAGATAGATTAAAAAAGATAAAAGAAATTCCTAAAATGGCTAACTTTGTTTATGTTCGTCAAAATAGAGATCACCCTTATGGAAATGCAACACCTTTGCGCTGTATAGCTCCTCTTATAAATAAAGAAGAATCTTTTGTCTATATGTTTGGTGATGATCTTACAATTTCAGATATTCCTGTAACAAAACAACTGATAGATGTTTTTAATAAAGAAAATCCTGTTGCTGTACTTGGTGTACAAGAAGTTCCGGATGAAGAAGTACATAGATACGGAACAGTAAAGTATAAAAAAGAGGGAAATTATGAGGTAGAAAGTATGCATGAGAAGTTACCAGTAGAAAAAGCCCCTTCAAACAAGGCACAATTTGGAAGGTTTATTTTTTCTCATAAAATAATAGAAGAAACAATAAAAGCAACAACAGGAAAAGATGGTGAGTTGTGGGTTACTGATATTTTAAATAGTATGGCAGCAAAAGGAGAAAAAGTTATTGCACAGCCAATAGAAGGGGAGTGGCATACAACTGGAGATCCTCTACGTTATCTAAAAACTTCTGTTGAGTTCGCTATGCGTAGAGATGATATAAAAAAGGAATTCAAAGAATACTTAAAAAATATAATTTAAAAGTAATATGAAATATGTAATTGCCCTTGGTGGATCAATCCTCTGCCCTGATGAAATTAATACCGATTATGCAAAACAGTTTGCTGAACTTGTTACAGAAAAGACAAAACAAGGAGATAAATTTATAGTTATTGTTGGGGGAGGGGGAACTTCAAGAAAATACCAGAAAGCAGCAACATATCTAAATAATATATCTAATGAGCAACTTGATAATATAGGTCTAACAGCAACAAAACTTAATGCTCAACTACTAAAAACAGCATTTAAAGGAGTTGCTTCTGAAAATATATTTGATTCTAGGGGTAAAATTACTAGTTTTAATGACGCACCAGTAATTATTGGTTGTGGATGGTCTCCAGGGTGGTCTACTGATTTTGTTGCTTTCCAAATAGCAGTTGATTTAGAAATAGATGAAGTAGTTATTTTAAGTAAGCCAAAGTATGTGTATTCAGGTGATCCTGAAAAAGATGAAAATGCACAACCACTTTACAAAGTAACTTGGGAAGATTACCTAAAAATAATTCCGGAAGAGTGGACTCCCGGATTAAAGCTCCCTATTGATCCTGTTGCTTCAAAACTTGCCCTCAAAGAAAAGAAGATAGGGTATCTTACTAATGGAGAAAAAATTGATAATCTAAAAAATATTTTAGAGAAGAAAGAATTTATTGGAACAACACTTTATTAAGGGAAGCTGATATATAAAAAAAATTGATTCCGCTAAATTGATTGGGGCTCGTATCCTACACCCTAACCAAGAACATTACCAATAAACATGATATTTCCTTGTAAAAAGTCTTTTGTTGTTGTTGGTTTTTTGCCCTCCAATTGTAGTTCTTCTATCATTAAAAAATCTTTTCCTGTTTGAACCGCTATTGTGTGATTTGTACCAAGATAAGTTTTTCCGGGCTTCCCAAAAGGCCCGTTTTTTGTTTGTTCTTGTATGCCTGCTTTTAGTATTTTCATGTTAGCAGAGGAAGAAGTATATGTTCCTGGCCAAGGATTGAAAGCTCTTATCTTTCTTTTTCTATTACTTCTGCTGGTTCATTCCAATTTTATTCTACCAGACTCCTTGGTTATTTTGGTGTATAAGTTGCTAAATCTTCATTTTGTATGTCTTCTGTTATTTCCCCAGAAACAAAAAGAGGAAGTGTCTTACTCAACAATTTTCCTCCTTCTTCGGCTAGAATTTTTCTGCAGTAGTATAATCGATATTTTTTAAAAAGAACTTTTAGAAGAAGAACTGGTCCGTGATCCATTTTATTGTCAAAAGCTTTTCATTATAGTGACGCCACTTTCTTTAGCTCCATCAATTATGGCACTTTGAATTGGAGATGCTCCTCAGTATTTTGGAAGCAAAAGAGGGGTGTATATTTATAAATAAGGATAGAGATAAAACTTCTTCAGAATTATCATCCCAAAAGCAACAAAATTACAACCACATCCTGGATTTTCTTCTTTAACAATTTTATACAGTATATTTTTATTTTCTATATCTTTCACCCTTAAGTCTTTTTCTAGGGCTAATTTTTTTTTTACGTTACAAGGAAGTTCTTTTTGTCCCTCTTCCTGATTTTTGTCAAGGAGGGTTAAAACTAAAGAGGGATTAATTGATTATCTATTAATCTTGATAAAACTATCTCTCCAAATCTTGGTGTGCCTATAAAAATCATTTTCATATTTTTTATTGGGAAGTAGAATGCGAGCCCCAATCAATTTAGCAGAATTAATTTTGTTTATATTCAAGGCGTAAGGAGTGAGCAATGCAAACGCATTGTGAGCGACGAAACAACAAAGAAGATGAATAAAATTTATCTGTCTTTGGAAAGCTGATAAATGGTTGCTTTCTTCGTTGCTCTTCCTTGAAAGTAGCCTCTAGCTACTACTTCGTCAGAGCGTCTTGAAATCAACTCATCTATCAGCTTCTAAATTGACTTTGGTTCGTATTTTACTTCCCTTGGGACGTAGAATGCGAGCCCCAATCAATTTAGCAGAATTAATTTTGTTTATATTCAAGGCGTAAGGAGTGAGCAATGCAAACGCATTGTGAGCGACGAAACAACGAAGAAGATGAATAAAATTTATCTGTCCTTTGTTCGCATCCTACGCCCCTGAATTAATCTTCTATTCTCCACTCTATTTCTTCTTCTTTTCCAGCAAATTCAAGCCAATCTCCAGACCGGTCAATAACATACCATTTGTTACTTGATTTTGATTTTACCATTAAACTTCCTCTAAAGTAAGGCTTTCTAATTTTTTCTTTTGGTTTTAGTTTATTTAACTCTGGCCATTTTTTTAAAACAGTTTCTATTGCATAATCAAGGTTCCTTGAGTTGGCCCAAGCAGAAACTTTATCAATTGCTTTTTTTGCCTTATTTACTGTTCCAGACAAATCTAATAGTTGTTTTGCTGGACGAGTATGTCTAGAATAAATAATCTTTTTCTTTTTAGCATTTTCTTTAACCTCATCTAAAGAAAGCCCTTTTGTAAAGAAATAATGGTTTATTATTTCTTGAATTTCTGTTTCTTCTTTTTTTTCTTTTTTTTCTTTCATTGTCATATTATATTATGAATAATTTCTCTGTAAAGTTTTTGAAGAAGTGTTATAATTCTATACATGAATAAAAAAGTTTTTATAGCAGTAAATCCAACCAAAATAGAACGAGATAATATTTACCAATTATTGCTTGATAGAAAAGATCTCTTTCCTCCATGTTCTGTAAAATGGGTAAATAAAGAGAATTTACATATTACACTAATATTTTTAGGAGTTGTTAGAGAAGATAGGATAAATAGTATATTTGAGGCGGTATTAAAATCACTTGAAAATAGTAAACCTTTTAAGATAAGTTTAAATCAAATTAATTATTATCCTGAATCTAAAAATCCTCTAATTATTTGGGCAAGGGGAGATGAGAACACATCTCTTTATCAATTAAAAAATAATATTTATAACAACATTTTATCTAAGGGAGTGAGAGTTATATCAGAAGAGAGAGAATTAATACCACATATTACACTAGGAAGAGTAAAAAAATGGGGAATTAAAAATATAAAAGCAATTCCTGATATAGAAGAAACAATAAATATAAGTCTTTCTATTACATCAGTTGATGTTATAGAAAGTGTCATTAATAAAGGGTACCCAAGTTACAAAATTTTAAAATCATTTCCTCTATGAAAATTCATTTTATAGGAATTGGTGGTATAGGTATTTCTGCCTTATCAAGACACTTCATATTACAAGGAGAAGAGGTTACTGGTTCAGATATATCTGGGGCTTCTTTGGAAGGTGTAAAAATTTTTAACACTCATAAAAAAGAAAATATAGAAAAAGACACTGATCTTGTTATATATAGTCCAGCAGTTAAAAAAGATAATCCAGAAATTATCTCTGCTAATGAAAAAGGAATAAAGATAAAGAGTTATCCAGAAGCATTAGGAAATATTGCAAAGCAGTATTACACTATAGCAGTATCGGGGACTCATGGGAAAAGCACAACTACAGCAATGATAGCAGTAATGATGATAAGTCTTGGTTTTGACCCAACTGTATTTATAGGAACTAAACTTAAACAGTTAAATGATTCAAACTACAGAAAAGGTAAATCAAAGTATATGTTAATAGAAGCAGATGAATTTAAATCTTCTTTTCTTAATTATCATCCTGATTTATGTGTTATAACAAATATTGAGGAAGATCATTTGGATTATTACAAAGATATAAAAGATATAAAAAATACATTTAAACAATACCTAGAAAGGATGAGAGGAGATACTATTATTGCAAACAAAGATGATAAAAATACATATGATGTTGTTTCTGATATAAAAGAAAAGTCAATTATTTGGTATACAAAAGAAGAAAAATTAATAAAATACTTATCTGTTCCTGGAGAATACAATTTATATAATGCCACTGCAGCATTCTCTGTTATAGAGAATATTAAAGGAAAAAAAGATAAAGCATTGACAGCACTAAAAAGTTTTAAAGGATCTTGGAGAAGATTTGAAGAAAAAGAAGTAACTTTAAAAAATGGAAAAAAGGTTACAATTATAAATGATTATGCCCACCACCCAACAGAGATAAGAGTAACTATAGATGCAGTAAAAGATAAATACAAAGATAGAAAAATTATTGTTATACTCCAACCTCACCAGTACGAAAGATGTTATAGATTATTTGATAAGTTTATAAATGTTCTTTCTGCTATTAATGTTGATAAACTAATGATATCAGATATTTTTACCGTAGAAGGAAGAGAATCAGAGGATATAAAAAATAAAGTTAGTTCACTTAAGATTGCTTCTGCTATTACTGATGCAATATACTCTGGGGATATTCCTAAAACTGCAAAAAAACTACTTCTAGACTTGCAAGGAAACGAAGTAGTGGTTATAATGGGAGCAGGAAGTATATACAGGCTAGAGAATTTAATTGCTGAGTGATGTTCTTTGAATAATTTTCAAGGTCGAAATAAATCAAAAAATAAAATTATGAGTACTTGGATTGTCGTACTGCTCATCTTAATAGTAGGTGTTGCAGTGTGGTATATGACCAAAAGTCAAAGAAAAGAAGAAAATATAGAAGTGGAAGAAGGTGTAACAGAAGAGCCTAAAGAAGAAGAACCAGTACACGAAGAGCCTAAAGAAGAAGAACCAATACACGAAGAGCCTAAAGAAGAAGAACCAAATGATAGTGAAGAAGAAACAAATGATAGTGAAGAAGATTGGGTAGAAGAAGAAGAAAAAAGAGAGTAATTTAAAAAATAAAACCGCCGAGTAATCGGCGGTTTTTTATCTTTGATTTTAATTTAAAATTAATGTATAAGCTTATTAAGTATGAGTGAAATAAAACTAACCAAAGAAGCACTTCAGTTCACAAATTACTGTACTAAAGAAGTTGACCCTCTTATAAATCAACTCCTTTATAGTTATCTAGGAAAAAGATTTTGGGAAGTTACAGCGCACCAAATAAAAACTGGTGGTAAAAGACTAAGACCAGTTTTTTTGCTATTATCATGTAAACTTTTGGGTGGAGATATAAAAGAAGCTCTTTATCCAGCAGCAGCAATAGAAATAACACATAATTATACTTTGATTATTGATGACATAATAGATAACAGCAAATTTAGAAGAGGTAATCTTACTGTTTGGAATAAATTTGGAACATCTATAGCAGAGTGTATAGGAGTGCATTATAGTGCTTCTATTTTTGAAGGAGCATTACATTGTAATAATCCTTTAAGAGTGTGTAAAATAATGGCAGAGACAATTAAAATTGTTTTAGAGGGTGAGGTACTTGATATTCTCCAAGAACGATCTGGGAGAGAAGAACAGATGTTTATAAAAGAGAATAGATATACAGAAATATCTTTAGTAAATTATATTGAAATGGTTGCTAAAAAAACAGCAAAAATGTTTCAATCAAGTTGTGAGATAGGAGCAATCTGTGCCAACGCAAACGAAAAAGAAATAAACAAATTGAATGATTACGGATTAAATTTGGGAATATCTTTTCAAATAAAAGATGATATTCTTGATATTTTTGGAGAAGAGAATAAATTTGGAAAGAAAATAGGAAAAGATATAGAAGAGAGAAAAGGGGGTAATATAGTTGTCCTTTATGCACTTTCATTATTAGAAAAAGGTGATAGTAGAAAATTAAAAAACATATTAATTAAGAAAAAAATAACAGAATCAGATATTAGAAAAGCTGTTAGCTTAATTAAAAAAAGTAAAGCACAAGAAAAAGCAGAACAATTGGCAGAGAATTATATAAATAAAGCAGTAAAAGATCTTAATTACTTTCCGGAGAGCAGTTATAAAAATATATTATTGGAATTTACTAACTATATAACTAAAAGAGATAAATAAAATGAAAACACACAATAGTGAAATACAAATAGATACTAAAGAATATCTTCAGTTTTTTGACATCACAGAAGATGTAAAAAAAATAACAGAAGAAAGTAAAATTAAAAACGGATTAGTAAATGTGCAAACAAAACATACAACAGCAGTAATGTTTTTAAATGAGAATGAACCATTATTACTAGAAGATATGAAAGACCATATAGAAAAAATTGCTCCAATAACAAATAATTATCGTCATGATAATTTTGAAATACGTACGGTTAACATGTGTGATAACGAGTGTGATAATGGACATTCTCACTGTAAAGCTCTTCACTTTCCTTCAAGTATAACCTTGAATCTTATAGATGGGAAAATTCAGTTTGGTAGATGGCAAAGAGTTATGTTTATAGAACTTGATCGCCCTCGTCCAAGAATGATTAGCGTAAATGTTATGGGAATTTAAAGGAATATGTTATACTTAAAAAGTAAGGAGAAGTTCTCCTTTTTTCATTAATAAATTAAAAAAAAGATTATATGGATGTAAAAATAAATAAGATATCTGACACAAAAAGAGAAATAGAGGTAGTAATAAAAGTAGAAGAGATGACCACTTATCTTGAACAAGCTGCAAAAGATTTTTCAGAAAATATGGATATAAAAGGTTTTCGTCCTGGTTTAGCCCCTATAGGTGTGGTAGAAAATGTAGCAGGGAAAGATAAATTATGGGAAGAAGCAGCAACTAAAGCAATAAAAGAAACTTATCCTAAAATTATTGAAGAAAATAATCTATTTGCCGTTTCTCAACCAAAAGTAGAAATATCTTCTTCTAAACCAGAAGAAGATGTTAAATACAAAGCAGAACTTTATATTATGCCTGAAGTAAAACTTCCAGACTATAAAAAAATAGCAAAAGATACACTTGATAAAGAAAAGAAAGAAATTACTGTTGAAGATAAAGAAATAGAGGCAGTTATAAACAACATAAGAGAATCCAAGGCAAAATTATCAAAGGTTACAAGAGAAGCAAAAAAAGGAGATAGTGTTACAATAAACTTTAAAGGATCTTTTAAAAACGATAATGAAAGAAAAATAGAAGAAAATGACTTTAAAGTAGTTCTTGGCAGTGGAGAGTTAGATATGTTTAGTGGTTTTGAAGAAAATATACTAGGTATGAAAGAAACAGAGAAGAAACAATTTCCGCTAGAAATCTCTATGTCAAAAGACAAAAAAGAAGTGATAGACTTTGATGTAGAAATGATAGCAGTTATGGAACGCGAACTTCCACAAGTAGATGATGAGTTGGTTTCTTCAATACCAAATGTTGAAAATTTAGAAAAATTAAAAGAAAAGATAAAAGAGGGGATAGAGGCAGATAAAAAGAACAAAGAAAATGA
>JAGYLR010000013.1 GCA_018400895.1 bacterium | reverse complement strand
TTTTTGCATTTAAAAGCCATAGCGGGGTCGGACCCCGCTATGCTTTTGGTATGCTTATTGGGGGAGGGTTTCTAGAAAATCATGGACCAACATTGCAGCATCTGGCTCTATCTCTAATATTTTAAGAGCATATTCTTTTGCATTTTTGTAATCTCCTAGTTCTCTGTAAGTAGTAGCAATAGAAGAATAATACTGTAAATTATCTGGGTGCATTTCTATTAATTCTTTATATAAAGGAATTATCTGTTCATAATTCTCTGCTTCTGCATAAGCGTTTATAAGTGTGTTAATTGAACTTGTCTCTTTAACATCAAATTCTCTTTCTTCTGCTGCAATTAAATCATCTTCTACGGTATCTTTATTTAAAGCTGCACCAGCAACGGCGCGGAAAAACAAACAATTCTCATCCCTTCTAATTAAAACACAAGTATCAGCGCTTTGGTAAGCGCTTTGGTAATCCCCGGAATTAACGTGTATCCTTGCTTCTTGTAAGTGTATTTCATAACGGTTAGGGCTTATTTCTTTAATTTCTTCTAATACCTCTTTTGCTTCTAATATCATTTCTTGTTTTTCATCTTCTTCAAAATATTTGAGATTGTTTATTATAAAAGAAGCCAGATTATTTAATGACTGAACATGCATAGGTCTTTTTTCCCTAATTTTATTTAATACACTATGTATTTCTTCTGCTGATTCTCTGTCCATTTCTAAACATCTTTCTTTTATTAGTGCCTCAAAGCGGTGAATGTACGAATCTATTACTGTACTGTATTGTGTTGCCCTATTTACAGCTTCTAGTGCTAGGGGACAATTATCTCCAGTCTGATATGCTTTTGCTTGCTGAATATTTTTGTTTGCTAATAATGGCAATATATTAAAGCTGTAAACAAAAATAATTAACAGAGGAACAGAAATTACAACAAATGGGGTTTTGTATTTTGATATTCTCTCTCTTTTATTTACCTCTTTTTTTTCTTGTTTTGAAGAAAATTCTTCTTCTTTAATGGATTTGCTAATTATATATCCACAAAGAACAAAGAAAAGAAGATATACAGTAAAAAGATCTATTGTAAACATATTTGCTACAAAAAATGCAATTAATCCTGCCTGGAGAATATGATTTTCTGGATTTCTTTCTTTATGAAGAAATTTAAATAGTAATCCAAAAAGCAATAGAACTGTTGTTACTGCAAGAATACCTCCCCATATCCACATTTCTATTAAAAGGTTGTGCGCTTTATCCCACCAAGGAATATCTCTACTAATGTAAGGCATACCTGGATGGTAGTGCTGATTAAAGGCAATAGCAAAGTTTTCTGGGCCATACCCAAGAAGTGGTCTTTCTTTTATTGCTTCCCATCCAATTAAAAACCCTCCTACACGAGGATCTCTCACAGCTCTATCAATTGTTAACCTATTTGATAATCCGCTCAAAACTTTATTTTCTTCTATTACTGTTGGTTTTGAATCAGTGTTTGAAAAATAAACAAAAGAAGAAGCTATAACAATTAAAATTAAAGTTGCAATTCGTAAAGAAAATAAAACTTTTCCTTTTTGAGGGTAAAACAAAAACAGATATATAAGCCCCACAAACATTCCAAGAAGCGATGCACGGGTGTAAGTTAAAATTATTACAAAAGAAAACAACAGTATTCCTGAAAGGTATAACCACTTTATAGTTTTGTTTTTTTCTCTAACAAAAAAAGCAATTAAAGGAAACAGTAATAGCAGGAGATATAAAGCTAAAACAGTAGGGTTGCCAAGAGTAGAAAATGGTCTTGAAGATGAAGTAACTCTCTCAAATATTCCTGCCCACTGAATTATTCCAAAAACAGCAACTCCTGCACCTACAATAAACGATGTATTCCATACATATTTCCACTCTTTTTTATTCAAAAGAAGTATTAAAAGGTATGAAAATAGTATCATCATTCCAAAATTTAAAAATCCTCCGCCACGCTCTGGATCTCCAAATACACTAAAAAGAGGATCTTTAGAAAAAATTGTAGCTACCGTAAGAACACCAAGTAAAATAGCTGGAAGGTAAAAAAGAAGATTCTTTTTCGCTTTTAATCTACCTAATATTCTTTTATAGATATCTTTTCTTCTAGAAAAGAATGATTGATAACAAAATAAGAACAATAAGATACTAAATATAATTTTAAAGACAATGGTTTGTCCAAATGGAGGGGGAGAAAAAAATGCTGTATGACTTACTGCTGGTAATAATAAAATAATTGCTATTCCTAGTTTGTAAATTATGGGAAGTTTTTGCATATTTTATATAACTTTAAATTAATGGCATGTATTATACATTTGTTTTGCTCTTTTTTCAATTTTTGTTATAGTTAATTTATGGATGAAAATAATTTAAAACAAGTAGCAGAAAAACTTTTAAAATACTCTGGCAAAATTAAAGGAGAGATATTTTTGACTCACTTTAGGTATATTAAACATGTAAAAGGAGAGAAAGGATTAAAGGAGATAGAAGAGAAGATGAGTTCCTTAGGTTCTTCTATGAAATTTGAAGAGATATTAGCTTCTGATTGGTATAAAGAAGGGGAGAGTGCTCTATTTTTATTAGTTACAAAAGAGGTGTTTAACTGGACAGATGAGGATATATATGAGATGGGAAGGGCTGCTCCTAAGTTTTCTTTTTTAATGAAGGTGCTTATGCAACATTTTGTTTCACTAGATTATGCTTTTGATCAAGCATCAAAGAATTGGGATAAACATTTTGATTTTGGATCGCTTCACCCGGTTGAGTTTAATAAGAAAGAAGGGTATTTAGTTTTACATATAAAAGATTTTAAGAGTGATAAAATATCTTGTGTATTTCATTCAGGATATTTTAGGGGAATAGCGGAGCTTGTTATGGGTAAAAATGTTAGTTCAGAAGAAACAAAATGTATTCACGATGGAGATGATTATTGTGAACATGTTATTAGGTGGAAGTAATTTGTTTGGATTTAAAAAAATAAAAGATATATAATACTTGTGTATTTTATAAATAAATAAATATATGAAGAACAAAACACTTCAAGAAGTGGCAGATGAGCTTGTTAATTTTTCTGGAAAAGTAAAAGGAGAGGTGTTTCGTAATCATGCCGAGTACATAAAATACAAAGAAGGAGATGAGGGATTAAAAAAAGTAGAAGATAAAATGGCATCGCTTGGTGCGCCAGTAAAGTTAATGGAGATGAATTCAATGACATGGTATAGCGAAGGATTAAGCTCTCTTGTTATTATTGTTGCAAAAGAAGTGTTTAACTGGACAGAAGAAGATATATTTGAATGGGGAAGGTTTAGAACAAAGGTTTCTTTTATTATGAAAACAATGACTCGTATGTTTTTGTCAATAAGAAACTATGGCTCGGAAAGAAATCCCCAAACACTGGAAAAGAAACTTTAATTTTGGTTCAATTGAAGCAGTTGAAACCAGTGATAAAAAAGAAGATTGGTTATTAGGGTTCATGGATTTAAAACTCATCCACTAATATGTAAGTTTCATGCAGGATATTTTATGGGAGTGGCTGAACTTTGCGTTAAAAGTAAAAATATAAAAATAGAAGAATTAAAATGTATGCATAGAGGTGATAAGTATCATGAGGTATCTTATAACATGGTAATACAATGACAGAAGAAGAACTTCAAAAATTAGCAAATGATTAAAAAAACTATTCTGTAAACACTAAAGGGGAATCTTTTCGCAATCATGCCAAATATATTAAGTACAGAAAAGGAGAAGATGGAATAAAAAAGTAGAAGACAAAATGGCGGAACTAGGTGTACCGGTAAAATTAAGGAAATTGATCAAATAGTTGGCATAGTGCAGGGTTAAGCACACTTGTTATTATTTGGCTTGCCATATATTTGACTGGGGAGAAGAAGATGCCTTTTTGAATGGGGAAGGTTTAGAACAAAGGTCTCTTTTTATGGTAAGAATGATAACTCGTTATATTGTCTCAATAAATGTGATAATTACTCAAGCAGAAAAGTTATAGGGAAAAAATCTTTGATTCTTCAACAATGGAAATAGAGCTCAATGAAGATAAAAACAAAATGACAATTAAAAATTAAAGGTTTTAAAACTCATCCATTAGCTTGCCATAATCAGCTCTGGATATTTTAAAGGGAATGATAGAGCTTTGTGTAAACAGTGAAAAAGGTGTTGAAGTAGAAGAGGTAAAGTGTGTTCATAAAGGTGACGAATATTGTGAACATATAATAACATGGTAATACAATGACAGAAGAAGAACTTCAAAAAATAGCAGATAAATTAAAAAACTTTCCTGGAAAAGTTAAGGGAGATATATTTCTTAATCATGCTGAGTATATAAAATACAAAGAAGGAGATGAGGGTATAAAAAAGGTAGAAGACAAAATGGCGGAACTAGGTGTACCAATAAAGATAGAAGAAGTGGACCAGATGAGTTGGCAGAGTGAAGGAATAAGTTCATTGCTGGTTATTGTTGCAAAAGAAGTGTTTAACTGGACAGAAGAAGATATATTTGAATGGGGAAGGTTTAGAACAAAAGTTTCTTTTACTTTAAAGTTAGTGGCTCGTTATTTTATGTCTATAAGAATGTTAGCCACTCAAGCAGAAAAGCTTTGGAATAAAAATTTTGATTTTGGAGAAATAGAAACAATATTAGAAGAAGATAAAAGAAGAGTAACTCTTAGAGTAAAAGGATTTAACATGCATCCATTGATATGTATTTTCCATTCAGGATATTTTAAAGGAGTAATAGAGCTTTGTGTAAGAAGTAAAAACATTAAAGTAGAACAAGTAAAATGTGTTCACAGAGGCGATGAATACTGCGAGCATCTTGTAACTTGGTAATAAAAATATGAAAAAAGCAATTTTTTTAATACTTATCGCAACCGTTTTGGCCTTATTTTATTTTTTAGGGGAAAAAGATGAGGTTGTTGTTACCGATCCTCCTGAAGCTTATCAAGGAGAGATATCCGGTGCTTTGAATAATTTTGGATTTGATTTATTTCTTACTCTTACCGAAGAAGAAAAAGAAGAAAACGTGATTGTATCTCCGTACAGTGTTCATACCGCCTTGCTTCTTGCTTATAATGGAGCACAAGAAACAACCAAAGAAGAGATGGGTGAGGTGCTTTATTTGCCTGAAATATCTCTTGAGAATATAAATGATCAATCGCTTTTGCTAATAAAATATCTTGAACATCAACGTAAGGGAGTGGAAATGAATATTGCCAACGCTCTTTTCCTTAAAGATAGTATTCCTTTTATTGAAGAGTATAAAACAAGAACAGAAGAAGGTTTTCAAGCAGAGATTGCTCCTCTTCCACTTACAGGAAAGTCGGTGAATGAGTGGGTAAGAGAGAAGACCAAAGGAAAGATAGAGGATATTATTGATCCTGGCCCGATAGATATGGATGTGATTGCTTATCTGGTTAACGCTCTCTATTTTAAAGGGGATTGGAATATGAAGTTTGATAAAGACAAGACATCAGAAGCTCCTTTCTACCATGGAAATGAAAATACCCTTACCACGCAGATGATGGAGATAAAAGAAGATTTCTCCTATTTTGAGGATGATGAGTTGCAGATGATTACTATTCCTTACAAAGATGATAGTTTTGTGATGCGTGTTATTCTTCCTCGTGAAGATCTATCTTCAGTATACGGAAGCCTTTCTGTAGAAGGGTTTAGTGAGATGGATGATAATGCGCGGATATCGGAAGTGACTCTTTATCTACCTAGATTTACTCTGGACTACGATGTAAAGTTGTCTGATGTTTTAAAAAAACTAGGCATTGCGGAAGCATTTCATCTTCAGCGTGCTGATTTTGGAGGAATGGTTGATCTTTCACTGGCTTACGGCAATGTTTATATGAGTGAGGTCTTTCATAAGATATTTGTTGAGGTAAATGAAGAGGGAACAGAAGCCGCAGCGGCAACCGCGGTGGAGATGAAGATGGAATCGGCAATACTGGATCCGACAGTTATGCGTGTTGATCACCCGTTTATATTTACTATAGAAGAGAAAGAAACGGGAACGCTTATATTTATTGGGCAAGTAAACAATCCCGAAGAGTAAGGTTTGGACTAATGAAACAAGAAGACGCTTTGCGTGTGCTAAAGATGGGTCACAGTGCCTATGTTGCCGGAGAGCCGGGGGCAGGGAAAACTCATCTTCTAAATAGTTTTACAAAATGGGCCCGTAAAAAGGGTCTTGGTTGTGCTGTAACTGCTTCTACTGGTATTGCAGCAACTCATCTTGGAGGAACAACAGTTCACTCTTTTTCTGGAATAGGAATAAAAAAACAGGTAGGAGAGAAAACACTAGACAAAATGGAACAAGACAGGAACCTGTGGAAAAGATTTTACAAAACAAATATTTTGGTTGTTGATGAGATATCAATGCTTTCTGCCGAGTTTTTAGATATGCTTGATTTAGTGTGCAGAACAATGAAACGTAGAAATATTCCTTTTGGTGGGTTACAAATTATATTTTCTGGTGATTTTTTTCAACTTCCACCAGTGGAAGATATTCATTACGCTTTTCAATCTTCTTCTTGGAAGAAGCTTAATCCCGTTTCTTGTTATCTTACTTCTCAATACCGCCAGAGAGATGCCAAGTTATCACAGTTATTAATGAGTATAAGACAGGGTAAGGTTGGTAATAAAGAGAAAGACATACTTAACTCAAAGATAGGTAAATCAGCATCTTCTGAGATAACTCGTCTTTTTACACACAATATTGATGTTGATGCTTTAAATGAAGAAAAACTAAATCAACTTCCAGGGAAGGGGAGATCTTTTTTTATGACAAAAAGAGGTGGTAAGGGGTATTTAGAATCTCTTGTAAAATCTTGTCTTGTTCCAGAAGAGCTAGTTTTAAAAGAAGGCGCGGAAGTAATGTTTGTTAAAAATGATATAAAACACAGGTACGTTAATGGAACAAGAGGAACAGTTGCTGGTTTTAGAACAGGAGTGCCTCAAGTAAAGTTGCGTTCTGGAAGAGTTGTTGATGCTAACCGGCAAAGCTTTAAAAGAGAAGATGATGGAAACGTTTTAGCTGAGGTTGTTCAAGTTCCTTTACGCTTAGCGTGGGGTATAACTGTACACAAGAGTCAAGGGATGACATTAGATGAGGCAGAAATGGATTTAGGCAAGTCTTTTGTTACAGGGCAAGGATATGTTGCTCTTTCACGAGTTCGTTCCTTAAAAGGGCTTTTTCTTACCTCTTTTAACAATACAGCTCTTAGGGTAGATGAAAGAGTTATTAAAGCAGATCAGTTTTTTAGAAAACACTCTGATACAGCTGTTGAACGTCTTTATCGTTTATCAGAAAAAGAGGAAAAAAGATATAGAGACAGTTTTTCTGCTTCTTGCAAAAGTGATTTTGTGTTATAATCCCTGATAATATGACTGTTTTACAAATAGTATTGTTTTTACTTTTTTTACTACTTTTAGGAGGGCTTTTTGATGCACCTTTTTTACCTACATCCAAAAAAGATTTTAAAAAGATTGCTGATATTATTGAAGCAAAAAAAGAAAAAGTAGTTTATGATCTTGGTAGTGGTACAGGTAGTCTTCTTTTTTATTTAAATAAAAATTACGGAGTAAGAGGAGTGGGAGTAGAAATATCTCCACTTCTCTATTTTTTTTCTAAGATAAAGTCATTGTATATAGAAGGAGTGGATATAAGATACGGAAACTTTAGAAAAACAGATTTATCAAAAGCAGATGTTGTTTATGTGTTTCTTACTCCACTTTTTCAAGAAAGAGCAAAAAAAGAAATATTGCCAAAAATGAAACAAGGTGCAGAGCTACTTGTTTGTGGGAGTGAGGTTGATGAGCTATCTCCAGTAAAGTTAATAAGAGAAGCAGGGGAGCAGAGTTACTATCTTTATAAGAAATAATATGCAAAGAAAAATAGCAATAATAGGAACAGGATATGTAGGACTTACCACTGGTGCTTGCCTTTCTTATCTTGGGCACAAGGTTGTTTTTGTTGATAAAGATGAAGACAAGATAAATATGCTCTTAAAAGGTGAGGTTCCTATATACGAGCCGGGAGTGGATGATATTTTAGAAAAACATAAAGATAAAATTAGCTACACCACTGATATAGAAAAAGCTGTTAAGCAAAGCGAAGTTCTTTTTATTGCCGTAGGAACGCCTTCTGGAAAAGACGAAAGTATAGATATGACTTTTTTTAGAAAGGCGGTAAAACAGATTGCCGAGAATATAAACTCATACAAAGTTATTGTAAATAAGAGTACCGTTCCAGTAGGAACAGGAGAGTGGACTAAAGAAGAAATAAAAAAGCATTACAAAGGAAAATTTTCTGTGGCTTCTAATCCTGAGTTTTTACGTGAAGGGTCAGCAATAAGTGACTTTTTAGAGCCAGACAGAGTGGTTATAGGAGTAAGTGATAAAAAAGCGGAAGAAATAATGCTTGATATATACTCTTCAGTTAAAAGTAAAAAGCTTGTTACCGATATAAAGAGCGCTGAATTAATAAAGTACACCGCAAATGCCTTTTTAGCAACAAAGATATCGTTCATAAACGAGATAGCTAATATCTGTGAAAAGGTTGATGGAGATGTGATAAAAGTTGCAGAGGGGGTGGGAATGGATAAGCGTATTGGTCCCAAGTTTTTATCAGCAGGAATAGGTTATGGGGGTTCGTGTTTTCCAAAAGATGTAGAAGGGTTATTATCAATCTCTAATAGTTATAATCACAACTTTTCTCTATTAAGAGCAGTGTCAGATGTAAACAGAAGACAACAAGAGAGATTTGTAGAAAAGATAAAAAGTGTTTTACTTAAAGTGAAAGGAGACATAGTAAGTGTTTGGGGGTTGTCTTTCAAGGCAAATACAGATGATGTACGTAAATCTCCGGCAATATTTATTGTAAATGAATTATGTAGAGAGGGAATAAAAGTTAAAGCATATGACCCTATTGCGCTTAATAATGCCAAAAAAGAACTACCCGGTAGTGTTTGTTTTTGTAATAGTGCATTAGAAGCAGTAGAAGAAGCTGATGTTTTAGCACTTCTTACCGATTGGCCAGAGTTTTCTGAAATAGATTTAAAACAAGTTAAACAAAAGATGAGAAAGCACAATATAATTGATGGAAGAAACCATATTGATTCAGAAATAGCAAAAAATTTAGGTTTTACTTATAAAGGAACAGGAAGATGATTGAGCTTTTAAAAAAAATAAAAGAGATACTGCCACCAAAAGATAAGTTTAAGCTTGGTGTGCTTTTTGTATTGATGATTATAGGTGGCCTTCTTGAAGCGATTAGTATTGGCCTTGTTGCTGGATTTGTTTCTGTTGTTGCTAATGCCGATATTTTACTTGATATTGAGTGGCTTTCTCCTTTATTGGAGTTTTTTAGTATTAAAACGCCAAGAGATATTCTTCTTTATGGCTCAGCGTTTTTGATAATAGTTTTTATTTTAAAGAACATTTACATAGTTTGTTACAAGTATGCAAAAGCAAGATTTGTATTTCACCGTTATAGGTCAATATCAACACGTCTTTTTAATATATATATGAACACTCCTTACGCTTTTCACTTAAGGCGTAATAGTGCAGATCTTATAAGAAATGTATCAACAGAAGTTCAACATCTCACTAATGCTGTAATGTTACCAATATTACAGGTTGTTACAGAAGGAGTAATGGTTATTGGAATTGTTACCCTTCTTTTAATTGTTGAACCGGTAGTAACTTTAGTAACCTTAGTTTTGCTTGGTGGAATTAGTTTTATATTTCTAAAGTTTTCCAGAAAAAAAATTACTCATCACGGAAAAGCAGCGCTTAATGCAAGGTCAGATTTAATAAAAACAGTTAACGAAGGAATGGGAGGATTAAAAGATGTTATTTTAACCGGAAGACAAAATTGGTTTACCAACCGTTTTTATGAAAAGGCAGATACTTTAACAAGGGCAAATATATTTAGAACTGCAATAAAAGAGAGTGTTCGCCCAATAATGGAAACAATTGCAATTTCCGGAATGCTGGTTATTGCCATAGTTTTGCTTTGGGAGGGAAGATCAATATCTGCGCTTGTGGGGTTACTTGCTTTATTTGCTTTAGCTATTCAGCGCTTACTGCCGTCTATGAATATTATTATTAGTCAAATTAATTCTTTAAAGTATCACGCTTACTCAATAGATCCGATATACGAAGACATTATTAATTTTAAACAGAAAGATAGTGGTGTAGTAGAAGATTTTGAATTTAAAGACAAGATTAGAGTTAAAAACGTAAGTTATTGCTACCCGCAAACATTAGAACAAGTAGTTAATAATGTTTCTATGACCATTAACAAAGGAAGTGCTGTAGGGGTTGTAGGGGCAACCGGTTCAGGAAAAACAACTATTATTGATATTATTTTAGGTCTTTTTACTCCAGACAAAGGAGAAGTGTTGGTTGATGGAAAGAGTATTCACAATAATCTAAGAGGGTGGCAGAACAAGATAGGGTATATTCCTCAACACATATACCTTTCTGATGATACAATAAGAAACAATATTGCTTTTGGCATTCCTGAAGAGAATATTGAAGAAGAAAAAATAAAAAATGCAGCAAAAGTAGCTCAGTTAGATGAGTTTGTTTCTCGCTTACCTGAAAAACTAAATACTTTTATTGGAGAAAGGGGAGTAAGATTGTCTGGAGGGCAGAGACAGAGAATTGGAATAGCAAGAGCAATATACAATAATCCGGAAATTTTAGTAATGGATGAGGCAACATCATCACTTGATAACATTACAGAAAGGTTTGTTATACAGGCAATAGAACGGCTTAAAAAAGACAGAACCCTTATTATTATTGCTCACCGATTAACTACTGTAAAAAACTGTGATAAACTTTATGTTATAAAAAAAGGAGAGATTATAGGAGAAGGAAAGTATGACCAACTGTTAGAACAGAACGGTGATTTTAAACAAATGGCACAGTAAATATAATTTAAAAATAATATGTCAAAAATATTGGTTAGTGGTGGTGCAGGGTTTATAGGTAGTCATCTTGTAGATAAATTAATAAAAGACAAACACAAAGTTGTTGTTATTGATAATTTATCCGGTGGCAAAAAAGAACATATAAACAAAAATGCTAAGTTTTATAAAGTAGATATATGTAGCAGTAAAATTTCAGATATATTCAAAAAAGAAAAGTTTGATTATGTTTTTCATTTAGCAGCTATTCCAAGAGTTCCTTACTCTGTAAAAGAACCGGTTAAAACAACAAAGGTAAATGTATTGGGAACTGCTAATGTATTTAAAACTGCTTATGATAACGGAGTAAAAAGAATAGTTTTTGCATCATCATCTTCTGTTTACGGAGATCAGAAGAAACTTCCTTTAGTAGAAACAATGCCATCTCTTCCTGTTAGTCCGTATGGTATGCAAAAATTACAAGGAGAAGAACTTGCTAGATTATTTTCCAATCTTTATGAGCTTCCGGTAGTTTGTTTGAGATACTTTAATGTTTATGGGCCAAGAATAGATTTTAATTCTGATTACAGTTTAGTGTTGGGAAAGTTCTTGCGCTTTTCAAAAGAAAACAAACCTCTAACAATTTATGGAGACGGAAAACAAACCAGAGCTTTTTGTTATGTTGATGATGTAGTAGAGGCAAACATAAAGGCAATGAAGTCTAAAAAAATTAAAGGAGGAGAAGTAATAAATATTGGTGGCAAGCAATCACACTCAGTAAACTATTTAGCTAGCCTTATCAGTAATGATATAAAATACCTTCCTGTAAGAAAGGGAGATGTTTTGCACACTATGGCAGACACAAAAAAAGCAAAAAGATTGCTTGATTGGTCATCAAAAACAGAATTTGAAAAAGGAATAGAAAAAACTAAGAAATGGTTCAAAACACTATGAAGTATAAAATAGGAATATGTGGAGTAGGAATTGCAATAATCGTTTCAAAATGATACGATTAAACACCTAAAATGATACGATTATTTTTGCTACAAAATGATTAAATTAAGCAAAAGAGAACAAAGCATTATTTCTATACTGCTCAAAAATGAGCCTGCGCGCTCTTCTGATATTTATAAAGAACTGAAGAAAGAAGAAGATCTTTCGCTTGTAACAACAAAGAGAGTTCTTTCAAGTATGACAAATAATGAGCTTTTTGTGGTTGTTGGTTCCGGAAGATCTACAAAGTACAAGTTGAGTGTTTTAGGAAGAATTTTCTTTGATATTGATGCTTCTCAATATATTTCTATTGAGCCGGATAAAAGATATGGATTAGAGGGTTACAATTTTGATCTTTTTTCTTCTTTTCCTCAGGAAGTTTTTACCAAAGAGGAGCTGGAAGGATTAAATGGTCTTACCTTACAATACAAAGAAAAAACAAAAAACTTGTCTGAGGCGATTAAAAAAAAGGAGCTTGAGCGTCTTATAATTGAACTTTCTTGGAAATCATCAAAGATAGAGGGCAATACTTATACTCTTCTTGATACGGAAAAGCTTATTCTGGATGGCCAAAAAGCAGAGGGTAAAACAAAAGAAGAAACACAAATGATATTGAACCATAAAGAGGCCTTCCAAATGGTTTACGAAAATAAGAAGATTTTTAAGAGAGTAACAAGAGAAAGATTAGAAGAAGTTCATAAACTGTTGGTAAAAGACTTAAATGTGGAGCTTGGAATAAGAAAAAGCCCTGTGGGGATTTCTGGCTCTCTTTACCGTCCGCTTGACAATATCTATCAGATAAAAGAAGCGCTTGACAACCTTATTGAAGCATTAAATCGTCTTAAAAACCCTTATGCAAAAGCAATGATAATGCTTCTTGGAATTAGCTATATCCAACCATTTGAAGATGGCAATAAGCGTATGGGAAGAATTATGGCAGATGCTTTGCTTATGGCAGAGGGTTATGCTCCTATTTCTTACCGCAGTGTTGATGAAAAAGAGTATAAAGAGGCGGTTCTTACTTTTTATGAAATAAATTCAATTATTCCTTTCAAAAAAATATTTATTGAGCAGTATAAGTTTGCTGCCAAAAATTACGCTGTAAAATAATTCAAGATGTTATGAAGTATAAAATAGGAATATGTGGAGTGGGTATGGTGGGAGGAGCTGTAAGAGAATATTTTAATTCTACTGGAGTAGAAACCTTGCTTTATGACCCACACAAAAACTTAGGATCAAGAGAAGAAGTAAACAAAGCAGATGTTGTTTTTATTTGTGTCCCTACTCCGTATTTAGAAAACAAGGGATTTGACCTAAGTTATGTAGAAGAAGCATGTTCATATTTAAATGGCGAGGGAAAAATTTTAATTATAAAATCTACTGTTCTTCCGGGAACAACAGAAAAACTTCAAGAGAAGTTTCCACACCACAAATTTTTATTTAATCCAGAGTTTTTGTCAGAGGCAACAGCAATTGAAGATATGAAAAACCCGGATAGGCAAATTATTGGATATACAGAAAAAAGCAAAGATATAGCACAAGATATTTTAGATATTTTGCCAGATGCTTCTCACAAAAAGATAATGCCCGCAACAGAGGCAGAAATGGTAAAATACTTTAATAATACTTTTAATGCAGTAAAGGTTATTTTTGCTAATCAGATGTATGATATTTGCCAGAAAATGGGGATAAATTATGAAAATGTTATGGAAATTTCCGCAAAAAGCAAATTTATTGGCACAGAAGATCATTTGAATGTTTGGCATAATGAATTTAGAGGGTATGGTGGAAAGTGCTTAATAAAAGATATTAGAGCGCTTATTCAGCTTGCTGATTCTCTTGGCGTTGATTTAAAATTACATAAAACCGCAGAAGATATAAACAACAAGCTTACAAAAGAGCA
>JAGYLR010000012.1 GCA_018400895.1 bacterium | reverse complement strand
ATCATCAGTTCCGTCAGTCAATTTCCATGTTCCAGAGTTAGCACTTTTAGTTTCAACAGCCCAAGCATCTAATACTCTAAACTTAAATGGAGCATTTGCATTGAAAATATTTACATTTCCAGCTCCTGCAAGAACTCCTACTAAAGTAATAGGAACTCCGTATGTTCCAGAAGTAATATCTCCACTAGCTCCCGCAAATTCACTCCATGAACTTCCGTCCCAATATTTAGGAGTGTCATTAACAATAGCAAATCCTCCTCTTGTTGAGTCTGTGTCGGTAGGGTCAGCGGTATAGTTTTCTACTTCTAACCACCCAAACCCTGTTTTAAGTTCTCTCATATTTTTGTGTTATTAAATGAATAATATCTTTTTCTAATTCACTACTTTTATAAACTTGATTAACAGAAATGTGTAGTGGTAGATAGCCAGAATCTAAAAACATTTGCTCTCTTTCTCTGTCTATACTTCCATGAACATTGCCATCGACTTCAACAATCACCTTTCCTATAAGGAAGTCTACTTCTCTGCCATTTATTTTCCACTTAGCTTTAAACTTGATGTGATTTCTTTTTAAGATTTCAGCAACTTTTCTCTCAGCTTTTGTAGAATTTTTTCGTTCAAGTTTTGAAAGTTCGTGTCTCACATTTCTCTTTGATTAACACCTTGGTAAGAAAAGATATTATCTTGATGAGCATTGTAGGTAATGACCCTCCGACCTTTATTATTCCTATTCGGTTTTTTCTTTTGGTTTTTCTTGTTCCACAACCTTTCCACTATCTAAATTAATGTTGTAATTCTTGTCTTTATCAAATCCCATATTTTCTAATACTTTCTTAACATATAATCTTTTGTTTAATTCAAGCGATTCTACAATAAGAATTTGTTCTTTAATCATTATCTCTCTTCTTCTTATTTCTTGTAATTTGTCTTTGTTTATTTTATCTTTCATTTTTTAATTTGTTATTAATTTCTACTATTAAATCTGAACGTTGAACTGCTGTTTCATCTATATTTAGTTTTAACTCTCTAGCTTTTTCAATTAATTCAACCGTAGTCATATAGTGAATTGGTTTTTCTTTTTGAGGTTCTTTGTCTTGTTTTTCTAGATATTTTCCACTCCTAATATCATCAGGGTGAACTCCCTTTGATGAATCCTTTTTCCATTCATTTACAAGTTTTGCTTCTTCCTTTGTCCATGGAACACCTAACGCCTTTGCTCTGTTCTGTTTTACCAGCTGAACCCAGTTAATTGATTGTGACATGTTTTTTATTTTAATTATTAATGATGTTATGGAGCGAGAAGGAGCCCAGTTTTCCTTCCCACTCTATTCCTTTTAATCAGCAATGCGTTGTAAGCATTGGAAACAAGTATCAGAACAGTAATTCTTGTATCTTTTGTTATTGTACGATACTTCAAACTCTTTTTGGCATACTTTACATTTATTCATAACTTACTGTCTTTCTCCGCTGAAGTAGATTGAGAAAGACTTTACTACTCCAGCGAAGCAAGTTATTAACTTACCACCCCACAACTAGACAGTGTGAAGTGGGCTTCTACGAGGTTTAGCTTTCAGTTCCGTTTGAACCAAAAATATATGCTGGGTATCCAGTACCTACAGTATAGAAGAAGTCAAGGGAATAATCCCAATTCTTATTCTTATAAACCTGTTCAGGTGCATCAAGAGATGGTCTCTCAGCGAATAAACACTTAAGGGACTCTTTGACGGAGTTACTGTCAATCATGAACCAATACGCAGAGGTATCAGTTCCAGCACTATTTTGTGCAAGTCTATCCCAAACAACAATCTTAACCCTATTATAAAGAGGGTTTAAATCATTATTGGCACTTCCTGGTAGAAATTGTGAACCTACTACTCTAAGTGCTAAATCTTCAAGAGCACGAGGAATAACAAGAGTATCAAGATTGATAGGTCTAATCATTCCATTTGGGTCTCTATGAGTTGCAGCCGCAAGTCTTGCAGCTACTATAGCATCACGAGAAAGGGTTGGGTTTGTTACTCCTCCAGAAACAACTATATTGCTATATGTTTCAGAACCAACAGGACTATCATGAGAAGCATTAAAAAGTTCATTACCATCAGGGGCAAGTGAACTTTGTGTTTCTCCATAAGGGTCTGTGTATGTTGAAGAAAAACCACCAGTCAATCTATCAGCCAACGATTGGTCTACTTTGTCAAATGAATCTTGAGAAATACTTTTGATAACTGAATCAATTTGATTATATAAATCAAAGAGTCTCATTTCCTTAGTAATAGATGCAGTTGCTCCATAGTATGATTGTGTCCAGGTAATTGTATCACCCTGTATTCCAAGAATATTAGGAAGGTCCTCACCAGGAGTTACCTTCTTAATTCCTGACATACCATGAAGAAGTAAGTGTTCGTGACTACGTTTGTTAGTATCAGCAACATCAAATATACTAAATCCTACATTTTCAGCTACTTTTTTCTGAGCAACCTCATTAAAAATAGAATCAATATAACTAGTTAATGAACTAAAGTCTGATTGTGTAATCATGGTTTATTAGGCGTTTGCAACGCTTATTCTATCCAGGAAGTATCCTCTGACTTTTTCATCGGTTGTTGCTCCAACAAGAGAAGTAACTACAAAAACATCACCTTCGGTGTAACTTCCAGATTTTGTATTTTCTACTTTTCTGTTAGAGTCAAGTGCGAAAACTAAATCAATCTGTTCTTGAGCAGTATCAGTTGCACATTCAGCTTCAAATTCAACTCCCATTACAGGAAGTGCAAGAATTTCATCGCCTTCAGTTGTGTCAGATACTGCTTCAAGTGCAACCCATCTTACTGGTGCAGTGTTTTCATCAGCTCTTTGAGCATAACCATCTGTGTGAATTTCTAATGGGTCTCCTTTTGAAATAGTTTTTGAGCCACCTACTTTTATCTTTTTGATTCTACCTGAATCATATTGTAGTGGTGTAAAAATCATATAAGGATACTTTGGTTAATTATTCGACCTTTTTGTACCAGTCTTGAATAGGTTTTCCCTTGGCTTCAAGGAATTTATTACCACTCTTCTCTGGTTTGCCACCCTTGTCGGATGGTGTACTACTTAAGGAATTATCTGAGGACAACTCTGAGATAGATTCTTTGCTATCATCTTTCTCCTTCACAGGATTATATTTTAGAAAGAGTGTCTTAGCATCGTCAAGGTCTTTAATAATGCTATCAACATCATTACGACCTCTTCCGTCACGATAATAAGAAACAAAGTCTGTCCATTTTTCTTCTACATCAGGATTCTCTTTAACGAAAGCTTCGATAGCTTTTTTCTCGTTAATCTTTTGAAAATCCGTCTTAGTAAGAACGTCATCTTTTGGAACATCCTTGGCTTTTTCCTTGTAAGATAAGAGTCCCTTTTTATAGTTATCTCTCTCTTCAAGGAGTTTTGCGTGCTCTTCTTTTGAAAGAACTATCTTACCCTCAGAATTAACTTCGGGTTTATTGCCTTCAACAATACTCTCAGGTTTTGTTTCTGGCTCAACTTTGTTTTCTGATTGACCACTTTCAGTAGAAGTTTGTTCTTCTTTATTTAAGTCGAGGGTTTTTTCATCCATAGTTTTTTAAGGCTTAAATTTTTACATGATTCGCCCACCTCATGTCTATGAACAAGCCCTTTTCAGGGCTAATGTACATTTTGCAACACCTTGCAAAACATGCATAAACCCTGAAAGGCTCATTCTTATTTTTTTCGACCTTTTTCCTTTTCTAATTTTTCAAAGGACTTCTTCATTTGGTCTGCCATTCTAATCAACTCATATCTCTGCCCAACCATTATCCAATAATCTTTACCCTCCATCCCAAGACCAATCGTTTTTAATATTTGTAAATTTCTTCTTCTAAAATATTCTTGAAAACCAGGACTGCCATGCTGTTCACTTAACCACATCTCTATTTTAGCACTGTCAAGATTTTTGTAAAATGCTTTATCTTCCAACAACCTAAATATTAACTTTGTTAAAAATGTTCTAATCATCTTATTCCTCCAGCTATTGGCGAACCTTCTTCAGTTTGACCACCAACTCCTCCTCCCTGTGGTGGTCCTTCTTGTCCAACCGCCTGCTGTTTTATATTTTTTAATGCGTCTAATGCTTTTTGTGGGTCCCTACCATAAGCTGCTGCTAAATCTTCAAAGTATTCTTCTTGGTTAGCCATAAACACTTTTGGAAAAAATTGTGCAACATTCATTAACTCTTCTTGAATTGAAACCTGCATCTTAGCCATAGAAGTTTTATAAAGACTATCTGGAATAACAGAAATTCTATAAAGGAAATTGCTCAAGAAGTTTGACTTAACAAATATTTTACGATACTTAACTCCCTTCATAGCCATAACTTCTTCTTCAACTGCTGCTTCTTCTTCTAGTTTTTGTTTTTGTTTTGCATTCTTCCAATCTCTAAACTGAATAGCCAACGTGCCTCTTTCCTTTATGTCTTTATCTAAATATGTATCATTTACAATAAATGTTCTATTAACCTCTTCTACTTTTCCATTTTTATAAATTTTTCTTGGAATAGAATAGTTTGTAATTATATTAGCCAACCTAAGTTGAAGTTTCTGTCTCCAGAGTTCAACTAACATTTCATGGTAAACTGCTTTCATTTCTCTAATCTTTTCTTCTGCAATTACAACTTCTCTAGCAGTAGCACTTTTATTCTGCATCAAGTGTGGCATTGATGGGGTAGAATCTTCAATTCCCTTAGCAAGTAATTCAATCATTGTAACATCTGCCTGTGAAATCTGTGAAACTGGCATTGGTAAAACCTGAGAAACATCATCTACATAAAACTTTGTTCCGTCTTGCATTATTTCATCTTCTAAATCAAACGAGTCTTGGTTTACCCTTCCAATTAAAGTTGGTGGATTAAGACTCTTAAGTCCCTTATCAATAACAGTGTTAAAATAAGTATTTATCAAATCATACTGACCAATAAGAATATCTGCCATACCCTTTCCAAAGAAGAAGTTTTCTCCTGCAAAAGGTTCAAGAATAGTCTTTGCAAATGGTAATACTTTTTTGTCATTAAACGACCAAAGTAGTGGTGCGTTTAATAAGAGAACTCCATTAGCAATTATAATATATTCGTCATTTACCCTATTATAATATCTAATGACTTCAATCTTTTCTTTACCAGCTCTTTCCTCAACACTCCAATCATCTTTATGAAAGAAAGTAGAAACATCTGGCTTAATCCCTGAAGATTTTTTAACCTCTGTAGCGTTCTTATATTTACCAAACTCATACCTAAACAAGTCTTCATCATAATATCTTACCCAAGACATATAAGGCATCTCTTGAATATCGTTAATATAATATGTTGGAAAAAGCAATTCAGTTAAAGGAACTCTATAAGAAATACACTTATCATCAACATTAACCTGTCTTTCATCAAAATCAACCTTACCACTCTCCAAATCAAAACTCTTAATAAATTTTTGTTTAATGTTTGTTTTTAAATATCCTTCATATTCAACTATAGTTCCATGTAATCCGCAAAGCCAAGACTCCCAGAAATGTTCTATAACAGGGTTTTGTGTTTCTTCATAAGATGATTTAATAAGTTTATGAGCAATATCTGCCCTATCTATTGATGCTGGGTCAATCTCTCCAGTTTCTCTTCTTGCGTTAATTTTAAGTTCTGGAACAGTTAAAGAAAAACCAGCAATAATTCTCTTCATCTTATCTCGTATTATCGGAAGTGCAACATTGGATTGCCAATCATCCTTGCCCTGTGATTCCTTGCTCTCTACATAAGAGTTTACTCTTTTTTCATTATCATCAATATACTGTTTAAGAGTCCTGTTGTTAAACTGAGGATATGTTTTATTTTTAACATCAACCATTTCCTTCACTTCTTTGTAAATCCTAGAAACAATTTTAGACTCTACGTCTGTTGGGTTATATATATTTTCCATTATATCATCTTAAAATTATAATCAGAAGAAGCCTTCTTCTTCTTTTGTAGCATTTTTTTATTAAAAAAGTCAAGTTCTTCCTTCTCTTTTGTTTTGTAAACATCCCTATCATTAAAAGTTACAAACAAAGCATCAGCAATATCTGGACTTTTAATTCCCATATTAAGTGCAATTCTTTTTGGCATAATCTGAATTTTCCCAGTGGAATCAACTACTTGATACATTATATCACATAACTGATACCAGCGTTGGTCTTTGCTTAATTTACCACCCCTATCCATCCAAGTCTTTGCTTTCCAAACTAACTCAGCTTTTTTGTTAGCATACATTGAATTACTTGCCCTTTCTCCAAAACTAACCCCTGTATGTGGAAACCTTAATTCTCTTAATCTAGAAGTAACCCCAGCACCAACACCCATTCTATCTACAAAAGTTTTACCCTCTTCTTTTCTGTGTATATTAATAAGTGTTCCTGTTAATTTCATTTGGTCTGACTTTTCTGTGTCATATAAAATCTCTGCCTTACCATATGTTCTTTTAATAATTGTGTCATGGTCAATTCCAGTATCAGCAACATCAACACCATATTTAACCTCTCCAAAGTGTTCACCACCTTCCATGGCACGATTTATATCTTCAGTTAAAAATATAGGCATCCATACTCCACCCATAGCAGAATCCTCTGGTGGGAAAAAGCAATTATAAAAAGCATCAAATAAAATTGGATTATTCATCTCCTCCCTCATTTCTTCAAAATAATCACTAGTCTGCCTTCCTTCTGCAATACCTCTCTTATAATCAATAATAATCGTTTTAAATCTTTGTGATTTAAGACTCTTTTTAAAATGGTTGTTTCCAAAAGCATTTCCAACCTTTAAAAAAAAGTTATCATCATGACCACCAAGCATACGAACAACCTTGGCATTAACAATATCAGAAAGTAAATGTGCATCATCTACAACAACATTAGCAGCACCATGACCAACAAGAATATCTCCAGCAGACTCACCCCTTTTAGAAGAATCAGCTGATAAAATAGAAACCTCTCCAACTCTTCCCTTCTCTGCGTGAAACGTAACTCTATTTCTACTTCTCTCATGACGCAATCTTTCAATACTAGAAACATCTCTCATTGTCAACTTAGACTTTGTATATTCATTATCAAAAATATGGTCAATCAACTTATTCATAATAATCTTTGCCTTGTCCTGTGAGCCTCCAATTAAAAGCCACCTCTCAGCAAAGGTGGTTATCCTTGTCAAAATTGCCATAGCAACTATTTCCGATTTTCCAAGCTGTGTGTAGCAAAGAAATCCAACCCTAGGGTGAAGTCTTCTATAAATAGTATCAAAAAGAACAGCCTGACTGTCTGTCATTTCAAACGGTTCTCCTTTTGGGTTCTTATAAAGGGTTCTAACTATCTGTTTTACCCTCTCCAAGTCTTCTTTGCTCTGCCCCAATAAGGACATTTGTTCCTCCAGTTTTAGATTGTATTGCAGCATTTAGTGCTCCTACATCAAATTTTTCTAAATCGGGACGACTACCGATTTCTCTTAATTTAGATTGAATATCTCTAACTTGTTCTTCATTAATCTCATGACCAATATTAGTCTTCTCTTCCCAGCCCTCAAATAATTGTTTCCACAACTTAACCCTAGCAGCATCAGCATTTCTAATAGTAGCTTGTGTAAATGAATAATTCACCTCATTTTTAAAACGCAAAGCATTACAATTCAAATCAAACTTCTCGGTCATCTTCTTAACCATAGGATGTTTCCTCCAATAAATAATAGTATCCATAGACACATCTAAAACTTTAGAAACATCTTTCAAGGTTTTTGCTTCTAATAATTGAGGTAATAATTCCTCTTCCTCGGGACCAAGATAAGTATTTTTAATCTTCTGAATGTGCTTATTGTCCTTTAGAATAGCAGGAATAGATTGCCACAAGGCAAATGCTTTTGCTCTTCTGTCTAATGTTTTAGCCATTACTTAGATTTTTCCCATTGTTTTACAGCTTCGTATGCTTTTGGGTATTTTTTAAAATGATTTTCTAATGCTATTCGGTTATGAATTTTTCTTGTAGTTGCTCTATTTCTAGGAACAGCAGCAATACTAGCTCCAATAGCTTTACTAGTTTTTTTTAAATTACCAACACCCCAAGCAATGCTAGCAGGTGCATCTTTATATGCTTGTACTGTGGTCTGTGCGGCTTGTCTTAATTTATGCATATATAAACAATTAACATTAATAAACAATATAACTATATAACATACACAATACATGTCAACACCTTTACAAAACTCTAAAAACTGAGAATTTTTGTGGGGGGTGTGTATATATAAACCCAATTTATATAGTCGGGTATCGCCCTTTTGCCTACTAATACACAAAGAAACATTAGAAAGGGTGTTCAAAATCACGCTGTTAGCCTTTACATCTTAATATCATTATGTCGTAATTATACTAAAACAATACAAATTATTGACTTATAACTATAATATGCTATTATGTAGACAAGTTCATTAAAAAGTAATCATATATAGCCAAATAAATAAAGCTATATAAAAAAATATGAGCAGAAAAGATTATAAAGCAATCGCGAGTATTATATACAATGCTAGATATATACACGCGAACAAAAGCAGGGAAACAGCAGAAAGAATAGCAGGAGGTATAGCTGTTATAATGCAAGAAGACAACACAAATTTTGATAAAGCTAAATTTATGAACGCTTGCGGTTTCTAAGAGTATTTATATACTATCTCTTTATGGGAGGGATAGCAATAAGCACTTTTTAGAGGGTAGTTATGCTAACGGTTGTTATATGTTAAATTATATAAACCGTTAATATGGTAAAGGTCGGTTAATAAGTAATAGTTAAAAATATGAAAAAAACACTATCTTGTGACGACTTCTTATATGAGGTTAGCAAATATGAAAACAGAAGAGGGCAATTCAGCCGTGAGGGGTTAAAGGCATTATTTGATTATATTGTGATGATAGAAGAGGACACAGGAGAAGAAACAGAGCTTGATTTTATCGCTTTATGTTGCGATTTTACAGAATACAAAAACTTGAAAGAAATACAAGAAAACTGTAACGACATTGAAACACTTGAAGATTTAGAAGACAGAACACAAGTCATTGAAATTGAAGATACAGACAGAATAATTATACGAGACTTCTAAACTCTATAAATTGCCTATCTTATACAAGGTAGGCAAGAATAGGGCAAAAGGTCGGTTATTAGTTAAAAACAAAAATATGTTTAGTTGGATAAAATACATTAATGGGTTAAAAAATGAGAGACACATTACAGAAAAAGAAAGGGAGGCACTGGAAAACTACTGCAACAGTGATAAATACGAGGAGGATAGCAATCAATTTGGAGAAAATGGAAAGAGAGAGGCGATAAATAATAAAGCAAGAGAGTTAAGAGAAATATAAAATAACCTTGATACACTACACCTAAAGGGGTTAGGTGTAGCAATGAGGGTTATAAAGGTCGGTTAATAAATTAATAATTAAAAATATGAAAAAAGAAAAAATAAAAGAGTATATAAGAGATAATATCATCGAGGGTGATGTTAGTTATAGAGGAGGAACTTTAAAAATAAATGTTAGTGGACTATTTTCTGACAAAAGTATGGAGGCAGTAGAAGAAGCAGGAGAAGAATTGATAGCTGGTGCAAATCAAAATTATCTCGGAGGAGGAATAGCTGGAAGAATAACTACTGGAAGAATGTTTGACGTAGACTTGCTAACAGAAAAAGATAAAGAGATATGTGAGCAATTTTCGGAAGCAGTTGTAGAGTTTTTCTACGAGATGAACAACGGAGGAGGAGATGAGTATATGCAAGAAGAAGTAAATAACTTGGAATACAATCAAAACTTGCCTATATTGGGATACTGATTGCCTCTCTCTCTTGCCTCTTTATGGAGGCAAGGATAGGGATACAATTTAAAAAGGTCGATTATTAGTTAAAATAAAAAAATATGAAAAAATTAAGTGGTTAGAGGAAGTAGACGGAGGAGTAGAGGGATTGAGAGATATGTTAAGCTAACATCTCTTTACCTTGCTCATTAAAGAAGTGGGCAAGGATAAGGAGGGGTTTAAAGGTCGGAGTAATAATTAAAGTAATTAAGTTATGGACACAAAAAAAAGACTAGAAGAATTAAGGGAGTATATAAGAGAAGAAAGTATAAGTTATGACGAGATAGCAGAATTGCAGAGTTTAAGGGATTTTATAGACAAAGGAGATATTGAGTTGTTGGAGTGGGCAGGGGTAGAAGAGTAAAAGGTTGGATTATAAAGTAATAATAAAAATTATGAAAAAAGAGTTTGTTATTAATTATCAAAGACAATGGGATAAAGACGGAACTTGTTATAGACAAACAATAAACATAACAAGGGAAACACTAGACAAGCTAAAAGACATTCTACAAGCGGAGGTGTTTCTACCGAGGTGGAATAAAGATGATTATGAAAAAAGATTATATCTAAAAAATAGTTTTGGAAAAATTGAAAACGGTTTTGTCTTTATGAACTTGACACAAAGAGATTTTTTCAACAAGTATTTAAAGTTAAAATTAAAAGACAGAAATACTTGTTTTAGAGTTATAGGATAGTTTAAAATATGACTATTGAAACAAAACACTATTTTTCTAATAGGTTTGATGAGAAAATGAAATTAAGAGAAGAGAGAGCAAGGAAAAGAAGAGAATATAAAAAGGTCAAAGAAATAAATAAAAAAACAATAGAATTGTTAAATTATTATGGCTTTTAAAAAATATCATATATTTATTATTGCAGTTATTCTAACGTTGTTGTATTCAGTATATCTAATAGCACTTTTTACTACATTTTAATTGTGCAAGGGGTTGCACAGTTTAGATAGAACTTGACTTTTATTTAAGAGTATGCTATCTTTAAAGTGTCAAATACAAATCAAAAATAAAAATATGGAAGACATAATAAAAAAATGGTTAGAATACCACCGTGTAGCGTGGGAGTATGATGTTTATAAAATCCCAGAAGAAAGGGTAGAGTTATTAGTAATTATGTTAAATTCTTATGAGCAACAAAATAAATGAAGAAATAATAGAACAGTTAGTAGAACATCTGACAGAAAAAGGTGGGAGCTTAGACAAAGCCCCAGAGGGTATGAACGACAATGAAAAAATTGTGTGGCTTGTAGAAGAGATTAAAAACATATCAAAATAAAACAATGAGAGAAATAATATACAAGTTCTTAAAAGACATAGGACACGAGCAGAGAACAGATATTTTGGTAACTATGTTAAAAGTATATCTTGCAGGTCCAGAGGGCAGAAGAGAATCACCAGATTACGAGAAGCTAAACAGGGAAGATTTAATTGAGCAGATAGAAATAAAAAACAACATAATTCACGAGCAAGTAAAGGTCATTCAAAAGTGGTATAAATTATTAACAAAAGTATGAGTATTAAAAGAGCAATAACAATAATTGTGTTAATGGTGGTGTTTATATATATCATCGCAATAGCATTTGCCAGCGCAATAAAAAAAGAGTCAAGAAATGATTGTATTATGTGGAAAGAGTGGGAGGAAACAAGATATAATCACTATCTCACACCAGAGCAAGTAGAATTTTGTGGGGAACTGGGGGTGGATATGGAAATATGAAAAAGAAAAGAAGCCCACAACAAAACCGCGCATTACATCTCTTATTCCGACTAATGGCAGAAGAGTTAAATAGAAATGGGTGGACAGTACAAAAAACACTCCGACAAGACTTTGAACTTTGGTGGACGGAGACACTTATTAAAGAGCTTATATGGCGTGAATTACAAGAAGCAATGTTTGGGACTAGATCCACAACAGAACTAACAACCGAGCAAATAAACAAGACATTTGAAGTTATTAACCGACAATTAGGAGAGAAGTATCACCTCCACATACCATTCCCAAGTTTAGACGCACTTATAGAATATCAAGAGGAACAAGATCGCTTGACTAAGAAAAATAAAGGGGTATAATTAAACTATGACAAAAATCGCAAGATATAATTTAATACTTAATTGCCAACAGAGAGTAGAGGATTTGGTCTCTTGCGAGCCTTGTCAGTCCTCTACTCTCTTTTGGTTGTTAGTGTTATGAAAAGACGAATAATAGATCAAAAGTTATTATTTAATTAAATAGAACTATGGCTCAAAAACGGATGTTTTCCAAAACGATAACAAACTCAAGTAAGTTTTTGATGATGCCACAATCTACTCAAAATCTTTATTTTCATATAGGGATGAATGCAGATGATGATGGTTTTTGTGAACACTTTGTTGTAATGAGAATGACAGAAAGCAAACCTGATGACTTGAAAATTCTACAAGCAAAAGGACTTGTCCATGTTTTTGATGATAGGGTGTTGATAGTATCAGATTGGAAAGAAAATAATTATATAAGAAATGATAGATATAGTCCTAGTAAATATCTCAAAGAGTATGAGAAAGAACTTAAATTGTTATCTAATAATGTTGTTGGTATACCAAATGACAACCAACGGTTGCCACAGGTTAGGTTAGATAAGGTTAGATTAGATAAGGATAGACAAGTATCACCTACAAAGAACGATCTCTTTGACCAATTCTGGTCAATCTATCCAAAGAAGGTGGGTAAGGTAGTTGCTATAAGCACGTTTAAAAAGATAAAACCAGATAAATCTCTCTTAAAAGAAATAATTGAAGGAGTCAAAAAATACAAACAAACAGATCAATGGAAAAAGGACAATGGTGCTTACATACCAAACCCTTCAACCTTCCTTAACCAAAGAAGGTGGGAAGATGAGATAAAAACCAAGAAAAAAAACTTTGATATAACATCTAATTAAATGATATTTTCTAAACAAGAAGACAAAATAAATAGAATAATAAAAGATATTGAAGAAGAGGAAAAAAGAATAAACCCAGCACTATCTCGCATTAAAAGAATTGAGGAAATGAAGGAGAAGATGAAAAGATATTCCGGGGACGACGAGGTGGTAACATTTGAAGACATTGCACACTTAAAAGAAGAAGACACGGGAACAAAAATATATAGCGGATATAAAAAGTTAGATGATATGCTCACAGGATTTCGTGAGGGGCAAGTAGTTACAATTACCGCAGCAACAGGTCAAGGTAAAACTTCTTTCTGTCTAGAATTGACAATCCGCCTCAAAGATTACAATCCACTCTGGTTTTCATTTGAGGACTCTGCCCCAGAACTTGTAGATAAGTTTGTTAGTATAGGTGAAAAACCGCCCTACGCATTAACTCCGAAATATATAACAAACAAGCAAGTAGATTGGATAGAACAAAGAATAGTAGAAGCAATAGGGAAATATGGAACAAAAGTTGTATTTATAGATCACTTACACCACATTGTGCCAATGATTTCAAACCATAGATATGATTTACTGGTTGGTAATACTATCAGAAGAATAAGAGAGATAGCTCAAAAGTGGGATGTATGTATATTTTTAGTAGCACATATAAAACATATAGACATTCAGAATATGCCTAAAATATCAGATATACGGGATGCATCTTTTATAGGACAAGAAAGTGATAGCGTAATAGTCATCTGGCGAGTAGTAGAAGAAGACAATGATGGTGGAATAAATATAACCGATAAAACTAAAATAAGTGTTCAAAAAAATAGAAAAGGGGGAAAACTTGGTAGCTTCTACTTAATGTTTAAAAATAATAGATATTTTGAAATAGATTATGTACACAATACTGAACAAAATTAAAAAAGGTGAAAAAATATATCCTGAAGAATATAGGAAAGCGTGTATAGATCGTAGTAAAAATTGTTTAAAGATATTATATGACGAGGGAGGAGAATGTGATATCTTGCTAAAAATGGCAGAAGAAGCACTATCTAGTGCAAGAAAAACAAACAAAGAAATAATGCAAACTATAAACAAGGTGCGTAGTCAGCACTTTCAAAGAGAACCTAAAAACAATGGAACAAATAATCAAACTTTGGAAGAAGAAGAACAACAACAAGGACATAATAAAGTATTACAAGGACAAAAGAGCAAATACACCCAAGAAGGATTACTTTAATAAAAACTGAGCCACCATTATTGGACACGGCTCAGTACAAAACAAAGTTTAGTTCTTATATAAGTAGACGTAAAAAATACTAAAATGTTACAGGTTTGACATTAAAACGATAATAGATTAAACTAAAAACAAGGAGAAATAAAGAAACAATACTAATGAGGTGTAAAATCTGTCACAAAAAAAGAAAACTAAAAAGGGGGATCTGTTCT
>JAGYLR010000011.1 GCA_018400895.1 bacterium | reverse complement strand
GGGTATGGTGTAATGGTAGCACGCAACCCTCGGGTGGTTGTAGTCTCGGTTCAAATCCGGGTATCCCGAAATCATGGGCCGATAGCTCAGATGGCCAGAGCGCCGCATTCGCATTGCGGAGGTCGTGGGTTCAACTCCCGCTCGGTCCACCCCGTTAGAAGTGGTAATTAATTTAAAAAATGGAAAACAATAAAACAAACATAAGAACATGGGTAGAGATAAATAAATCTGCGGTTAAAAATAACTATGATACTTTTAGAAAGCTAATTGACAAAGATTGCTTATTAATGTCTGTTGTTAAATCAAATGCTTACGGACACGGCATAGGTTGCTTTCCTAGTTTAGTAAATGAAATGGGTGTTGATTGGATAGCAGTTGATTCAATAGTTGAGGCAGAGAAGATAAGAAAAGATGGTATAAATAAACCAATTCTTGTATTAGGACACACTCTAGAAAGTAAATTAGATAGTGCATCTAGCAAAAATATATCACTTACAGTTGCTGATTTTTCTGCGCTAGAAAACCTAAAAAATATAAATGCAAAAATCAAAATTCACATTAAGGTTGATACAGGTATGCACAGACAAGGATTTTTTATTTCTGAAATACCTAAAGTAGCAGAAAAAATAAAAGAAACTCCTAATATAATAGTTGAGGGAGTTTATACCCATTTTCCTTCAGCAAAAAATCCAGCATTTCCTAAAACCACTTTAAAGCAGATAGAAGAGTTTAAAAAAGCACTTAGTATACTTGAACAATTTGGATTTAAAAATATCATAAGGCATGCTGGTGCAACATCAGGAGCAGTGATATTTCCAGAAAGTCATTTTGATATGGTAAGAGTGGGAATTGGTCTTTGTGGAATGTGGCCATCAAAAGAGACAAAAGAGGCCTTTAAAGATAAGATAAATCTTACACCAGTATTAACTTGGAAAACTGTTGTAGGGCAAATAAAAAAACTTTCTTGTGGAAGTAAAATTGGATATGACTTAACAGAAAAAATAGACCGTGACTCCACTGTTGCTGTCTTACCTATAGGTTACTGGCACGGATTTCCAAGATTATTATCTAGTATAGGAAGAGTTTTAATTAATGGTAAAGAAGCGAAAGTTTTGGGAAGAATATCTATGGATATGACAAGTGTTGATGTTACTGATATTCCTGGAACAAAGGTGGGAGATGAGGTTGTTATAATAGGGAAATCAGCAGAAAAAGAAATTTCTGCAGATCAGATAGCACTACTTAGTGACACAATAAACTACGAAATTGTTACCTGTATTAACCCTTTAATAAAAAGAATAGTTGTTTAGAATGAAAGATATTGCTGAGAAGATAAAAGAAGGAAAGATAGGAGTAATTCCTACAGATACTATTTATGGATTGATTGCTTCTGCTTTTGATGAAAGGGCGATAGAGAGATTATATATTGTTAAAAAAAGAGATACAGAAAAACCATCTATAATATTAATAAGTAGTATTGATGATTTAGAGTTTTTTGGAGTAAAAATGTCTCTATCAGAGAAGAGTATGGTTAGTCAATTGTGGCCGGGAAAGTTTAGTATAGTTTTCTCTTGCACTAATAAAAAATTACATTATCTTCACAGAGGTACCGGAAGTTTGGCTTTTCGTTGTCCTGATGACAAAAAGTTACATAGATTACTTACTCTTTGTGGGCCGTTAGTAGCTCCTAGCGCAAATCCTGAAGATTTACCTCCTGCTACTTCTATAGAAGAGGCAAAAGAATATTTTGGAGGCAGTATTGATTTTTATCTTTCTGGGGATATAAAAGAAAACGACCCATCTACACTGGTCGCTATTAAAAAAGGTGAAATAGTTGTACTAAGAAGTGGTTCAGGAAAATTAAAAAGTAACTGATTCTCCGTATTTTGGTATTATTACTGGTATTTTTGTTTCTCTTTTTGATAGATTTTTAATAAAAGGAAGTATGTTCATTGGTGCAGATACAGGAGGGAAAGAGTCATCAAAATGATGCATGTAGACTTTTTTTGGAGAAAGAAAATCAATAAAAGATACAGCATAAGTTGATAAGTCACTACGTCCTTGATAAGGAAGTGTAAGAAGATCAACATTTTTAGGATATTTTTGTTCTTCACTTAAATTTAAACTACCAAAATGAAGAACTTTTTTGTTTTCAGCCTCTATTAAAAAGGCAAAAACTTCACCTTTTCTATAATGAAAAGAAAGTTTTATTATTTTTATAAGATTGTTAAAATGTTTTATTGTGTAATTGCTAAAAAGTGATTTTAGTATTGTTGGTATGTCAAAAAGAATGTGTTCAGATTTTAAAACAGTTACTTTTAGCGATCCTTTTTTTATTACATCTCCTGACTTTATTACCTCTATCTTTTCTTCATTTACACCTTCCCTTAAAAGTGTCTTTGCTGCACCCTTAGAACAGTAAACTTTTTTTTCTCCGTACAAAAGAACGTCAGCAACGTGCATTAGATGATCAAAATGTCCGTGGGTTATAAAAATATCTCCTTCTTCTGATAATTCTTTTGGCGAAGAAGAAGGAAGAAGCTTATTTAAAGGGAAAAACGGATCAAATAAAATTGAATCATTTTGGCAACTAAAAACAATAGTTGCGTTTCCTAAAAACTTTATTTCCATAACTTTATATTAGTTTAAAAAAGCTTATTCTGTCAAAAAAAGATTTGACAAACAATAATGATTGCTATATCATTGTACTGTAGATTGAATATTATTTGTTAATTTGTCCGTTAGAAATCGGACATTATTTTTAAAATGGATATAAAAGCTTTTACATCGGCAGTTTCTCAAATTGCTGGAGAGAAAGATATACCGGAACATAAGGTTGTTGATATAATTGAGCAAGCTGTAGCTACTGCTTATAAAAAAGAGTATAGAGAAAAAGGAGAAGTAATAAAGGCAAAGATAAATCCTAAATCAGGGGATGTTGATTTTTGGTTAGTTAAAATGGTAGTTGACGAAAGCAATGTTGTATTTGAAGAAGAAAGAGAAGATGATGATGAAGAAGAAAGAGAAGACGGAAAGGTAAGATATAATCCTAAACGTCATATTACATTAGAAGAAGCAAAGAAAATTAATCCAGACATAAACACAGGAGAAGAGTTAGAAACACTTTTGGAAAAAGAACAAGATTTTGGAAGAATTGCTGCTCAAACAGCAAAGCAGGTTATTTTACAGAAAGTAAAAGAGACAGAGAGAGACATGATATTTACTGATTATAAAGATAAAGAAGGAGAAGTTGTTTCAGGGGTTGTCCAAAGAATGGAAGGTAAAAATATTCTTATGGACATAGGTAAGGTGCTTGGAGTTTTACCAAAAGAAGAACAGATTCCTGGCGAAAATTATCGTCCTGGACAAAGATATAAAGTCTATCTTATAAGTGTAGAAGACACTTCCAAAGGTCCAGTAATACTTCTGTCTCGTGCATTTCCAAAACTAGTTTCAAAAATGTTTGAACTTGAAATTCCTGAGATAGCTGCTGGATCAGTAGAGATAAAAGTTATTGCAAGAGAAGCAGGATCAAGAACTAAAATAGCTGTTTATTCTGAAGAAGAAGGAATTGACCCAGTTGGTACTGCAGTAGGTCAGCGTGGAACTAGAGTTGGCGCGATAATATCAGAGCTTGGAGGAGAGAAGATAGATATAGTAGAGTATTCTGAAGATCCTGAAGATTTTATTAGGAATGCCTTATCACCAGCAAAAATTTATGATATTGAAATTAAGAACAATGACACCGCTATTGTAACAGTTCCCGAAGATCAGTTATCACTTGCTATAGGTAAAGAAGGGCAGAATGTTCGTTTAGCAGCGAAACTAACTGGATGGAAGATAGATGTTATTCCTTTAAAAAATAATGAACAAGAACTATGAATTTAATTCCAACAGTTGTAGAAAAAACACAACATGGAGAGAGGGCTTATGATATATATTCTCGTCTCTTAAAAGAGCGTATTATATTTTTAGGAGGGCCAATAGATGATAATGTTGCTAATTCAATAATTGCCCAGATGCTTTTTTTGGCCAGCCAAAATGCACAAAAAGATATACAGCTTTATATAAACACTCCTGGAGGATCGGTTACTGCTGGTATGGCTATTTATGACACAATGCAGTATGTTAGTTGTGATGTATCAACAGTTTGTGTTGGTATGGCAGGGTCAATGGGAGCAGTGCTACTTGCTTCTGGTGCTAATGGAAAGAGATTTGCTCTTCCTAACTCAGAGGTTCTTATGCATCAAGTAATGGGGGGAGCACGTGGACAAGCAACAGAAATAGAAATTACAGCAAAACAGATATTGAAAATAAGAGAGAGATTAAACGAGATAATAGCCAAACACACAAAAAACCCAATAGCTAAAATTAAGAAAGACACTGATAGAGATTTTTATATGACTTCTCAAGAAGCAAAAAAATATGGAGTGATTGATAAGGTAATAGAGCAGAAATCAAATAAATAATTCAGAAAATCTATTTTGACAAAATTTATTTTTTTGATATCTTAAAATTGTAATCTGAAAATAGATGTTAGTAATTATAAACATTATAAAAGGGATAGAATGGAAGGCACTTACTGTACTTTTGATTGGAAAGACTGACATTGATTCCCTCAAAAATTATGGAATATTTAGTATCACTTCTTTTAGTGGGCACAGGCGCACTAATCGTAGGTTCTGGCCTGGGATACTTTGCCAGGCAGTCAATAGCGAGAAAAGACTACGAAGCATTAGAAACTAAAGTAGAACGTAGAATAAACTACGCTAAAGAAAAAAGTGCTTCTTTATTAGAAGAAGCAAAGTCAAAGGCCAACCAGATGCTCGAGTCGGCCAAAAAGGAAACAGAAGAAAAAACAGAAGAACTCTTTAAAAGAGAGAAGTTTTTGTTAAAAAGAGAAAACACTTTTGATCAGAAATTATCAGAACACGAGAAGAAAGAAAAATTATTTAGCTCTAAGGTACGTAGACTAAAAGAAATAAAAGCAGACTTAGATCGGATGCAAAAAGAAGCAGAAGAGAAATTAATTAAAATATCTGGGCTATCTAAAGAAAAAGCAAAAGAGGAATTATTGGGTGCTTTGGAAAAAGAGTATGAGATGGACATCTTAGAAAGAATAAACAAGATGGAGAAAGAAGGAGAAGATCGTTTTCTTGAAAGATCAAAAGAGATACTTGCTTCAGTAATACAAAAGTATTCTTCATCACAAGCACAAAATTTAACAACAACAAATGTTAGTCTTCCTGATGATGAAATAAAAGGAAGGATAATAGGTAAAGAAGGAAGAAATATAAAAACATTAGAAAAGCTTACAGGAGTAGAGGTTGTTGTTGACGATACCCCTGAGACAGTGCTTATATCCAGCTTTGATCCAATAAGAAGACAGATAGCTAAAATTGCTTTAGAAAAATTGATATTTGATGGAAGAATACAGCCAGTAAGAATAGAAGAAATGGTTAAAAAGGCAGAAGAGGAAGTTGTTGAACAGATAAAAAAAGCAGGAGAACAAGCAGTTTATGAGACAGGCATAATTGATCTTGACCCAAAGATAGTAAAACTTCTAGGAAGACTTTATTTTAGAACAAGTTATGGACAAAGTGTTCTTATGCATTCAATGGAAGTAAGTTATCTTGCAGAAGCACTTGCTTCAGAAATAGGAGCAAACGTTTCTGTGTGTAAAAAAGCAGGACTTTTGCATGATATTGGAAAGGCACTTGATCACCAAGTTGAGGGGTCGCACGTTGATATAGGAATAAGAGTGTTAGAAAAATTTGGAGTGGAAGAAGATGTAATAAAAGCAATGAAATCACATCATGAGGAGTATCCTTATGAAACAATAGAGGCAATAATAGTTCAGACAGCTGATTCAATATCTGGTGGCAGACCAGGAGCAAGAAAAGATACTCTTGAAAACTATTTAAAGAGATTAAGAGAGTTAGAAGATGTTGTTAATTCTTTTAAAGGTGTTGAAAGGTCTTATGCTGTTCAGGCAGGAAGAGAAATTAGAGTTTTTGTAAATCCAGAAGATATGGATGATTTAGAATCAAAGAAAACAGCAAGAGCAATTGCTAACAAGATACAACAAGAATTAAAGTATCCAGGAGAGATAAAAGTAACTTTAATAAGAGAAAGCAGAGTAACAGAATACGCAAAATAATCACTCTTAAGTATGCTGTTGATAATGTCACAGGTCTCACCTGTGACATTTTTTTACCCCATCCCCCCTGTACACCCAGGGGTGCACAGCAGGGGTGTACAGACTGAGTTGCACATAATCGGAGGTTTAATCTCCGATTATGTTGTTGACTTATATCGATTTTTTTGGTATAAAATACAGTAATAGGAGGGAAGTTATGAAGAGAAAGTGTCCTAATTGCAAAAATTCATCATCTATAATGAAATTGCACTCTGGATTTTCTTTAAGGAGTAAATATTATTGTAGATATTGTGGAGAAAACTGGTATGGAGCAAAAATAAAGTTCTTTGGAAAAACAATAAGATGGAACTGGTTTAAGTAAAACAAAGTCCTCGTAAAAACGAGGACTTTTATTATGAGCGGACGAGCGGATTCGAACCGCCATCACAGCCTTGGAAGGGCTGGGTAATAGCCATTATACGACGTCCGCGAATAAATATATATATAGCAATAGAACAAAAAATCAATGTCGGGGTACCCGGATTTGAACCGAGACTACATGCTCCTACACCCCTTATTGTCGGAGAGCCGGGATTTGAACCCGAACTAAATCCTCCCAAAGGACTCGTGCTGCCGTTACACTACTCTCCGTTATTAGTATAATAGCATTTTTTATTAATTAATCCAGAGCATTTAATAAAAGTTATTTGTTATGTTATAGTTTCACTATGTCAGAAAAACTACTACTAATTGATGCTAATTCAGTTATTCATCGTGCTTATCATGCTATTCCTCCTCTTAGTTCAAAAGATGGAGAGATGGTTAATGCTATTTATGGTTCACTGCTACTTCTTTTTAGAGTGCTCTCTGAGTTTACTCCTAATTATGTTGCTGTGGCTTTTGATTTACCAGGAAAAACTTTTCGTCACAAAAAGTATACTAAATATAAAGCACAACGTCCCAAAACTCCTGAAGATCTTTGCAAACAAATAGAAATGATGAAACAAGTTTTTTCTGCTTTTAATATACCAGTATTTTATAAAGAAGGATATGAGGCTGATGATGTTATTGGCACTCTTTCTCATAAATTCAAAGATAAGCAAGTAATAATAGTTAGCGGAGATCTTGATGGATTGCAATTAGCGGGTGGTAATATAAAAGTGTATATTTTACGCAAAGGAGTTAAAGATACTGTTTTATATGGAGAAAAAGAAGTAAAAGAAAAATATAACGGATTGGTTTTTTCTCAGGTAGTAGATATGAAGGCCTTAAAAGGAGATGCGTCAGATAATATACCTGGAGTAGAGGGAGTTGGAGAAAAAACAGCAATAAGCTTAATAAAAAAATTTGGGAATATAGAAAATCTTTATACCTTTATTGAAGAAGATAAAAATTGTCCAGAGATATCTGTTAAATTAAAAGAAAAATTAATCAGAGATAAAGAAAAAGCGTTTATGAGTAAATACCTTTCCCTTATAGAAAAAAATGTTCCTATAAATACAAAGATAAAAAAGTTTTATTATGATGAGGGAAAAGTAATCAATCTCTTACATAATTTAGGATTTGAAAGTTTAATTAATCGTCTCCCGCAACAAGAAAAAAGATCAACAGCAAAACTTTGGTAGTTGATTAAAATTATAAAAAGTCGTAAATTTAAACAAGATGAGTGATATAAAAAGTTTAGAAAAAAAGGAGGGATTAGTCCGTGGTGAAAAGTTTCGCACACACGCATCTTTTATTATTTTTAAAAATGGGAAAGAAGGGTTAAGAAAGGTTGAAAAAGAACTCAAAGCATTGGGACATCCCCTGGTTTTAGAGGATGCGGGAACTTTTAAATGGTATCCTGCTTTTTTGCATCCAATGATATTGATGATACTTAAAGACATTCTTGATTGGAGTAATGAAGATATATTTGAGATGGGGACTTATTCGGCAAAACTTTCTTTTATGAATAGAGTACTTGTTCGTTACATGGTATCTACTGAAAAAGCTTTAAGTAAAGCTCCTCAAATGTGGAGAAATTATTATGATATAGGCAATCTAAAAGCAGTAGATTTTAATGAAAATAAAAAGTGGATTTTGATACACCTTTTTAATTTTGATATGCATCCTTTGGTTTGTATATACAATTCGGGATATATACTTCAATCAATGCGCAATGCTGTAAGAGGCAGTAATATGAATATAGAAGAGACAAAATGTATACATAAGGGTGATGATTACCATGAGTATAAAGTAACTTGGGAATAAATACTTTATTTTAAAATGGAAGAAAAAAACGAAAAAAAAATAAAAATACTTCTTGAAGACGTAACTCTTCTTGAAAATTATGTTCAAGATTTATTTGCTTTTACCCCGCTTCCGTTAGTGTTTATTAATCCTACAGGGACTGTTTTAGATGTTAATCCTGCTTTTACTGATGTTGTTGGGCATGATGCTTATGACATAGTGGGCCAGCCGATAAGTAGTATGTTTAAGTCAGAGGAAGTTGCAAAAAAAATAATGAATGAGACCATAAAAAATGGATCAATATCAAATAAAGAAATTATTATAATTTCAAAAGATAAGAAAAAGATACCAGTTAGCATATTTGCAAAAAGTAGAAATATATCAGGTAAAGATTCCAGCGGAATGTTTATATCATTTTTTGATCTTACAGAAATGAAAAAGAAAGAAAAAAAACTTAAAGAAAAATTAGAAGAAACAGAACAATTTAGAAAACTTGTAGTAGGAAGGGAGATGAAAATGGTTCAACTTAAAGAAGAAATAGCTCAACTTAAAAATAAAAATAAAAATAATGGATGAGAACAAGGAGGAGATAACTGAAGAAACAAGCGAAGAAATTGAAGATCTTCGTCGTTATATAGAAGAACTGACAGAATTTTTGCCACTGGCTTTTTGTATGGTTAATCCTCTTAATTTTATACTTGATGCGAATCATTCTTTTCAGGATATAACAGAATATGGGAAAATGGAGCTTATTGGTATAAGTATTGATAATCTTTTTGATAACAAAGAAAAGATAGATGATTTAAAAAAAGAAACATCAGAGAATGATTCAGTAATTGAAATAGAAACAACACTAATAACAAAAAAGGGAGATAAAATTCCTGTAAAGATATCTGCTCTTTCTAGAAAAGATGAAGATGGTAATTTTTCTGGGTATTTTCTTACAGTAAATGACATATCAGAGTCAAAAAGATTTACACAAGAGTTGGAAAAACAAGTAAAAGAAAGAACACAAGAATTACAGAGAGCGAAAGAAAAATTAGAAGAATCTGAGGCAGTATTAGAGATAAAAGTAAAAGCACGTACTCAGGAGTTGGCAGAATTAAATCAAAAATTAGAAGGTCAAGTAAAAGGGAGGACACAAGAGTTGGAAGAAAAAGCAGAAGAATTAGAAACGAGAGCAAAGGATATGGAAGATTCCAAAACAGCACTTTTAAATATTCTTGAAGATGTAGATCATTCATTTAAAGAAATGGATAAAGAAAGAAAAAAGACTTCAGCAATAATTAATAATTTTGTTGATGGATTACTTCTTTTTGATAGTTTAAATCGTCTTTCTCTGATAAATCCTAAAGCAGAGGAGATGTTTGATGTTAAAGCAAGAGATATTGTCAAAAGAACCTCCAAAGAATTAATCACTTTCCCTACCTTAAAACCAATGATAAAACTTGTTGGTACAGACCTGAAAGAAGTGTTTAGAAAAGAGGTGCAATTTGGAGAGGATACTTTTTTTGAAGTGACAAACATACCTATAAAAAAGGGAGGCAAAAGTATAAGTACTCTTATAATTGTTCATGATGTTACCAGAGAGAGAAGGATTGAAAAAATAAAGAGTGAATTTGTGTCAGTTGCCGCTCATCAGTTAAGGACACCACTATCAGGTATAAAGTGGACTTTAAGAACAATATTGGATGAGAAAGAGGGTATATCAGAAGAACAATTTAACTTTGTTGAAAAGGCGTATGAAGCCAATGAGAGAATGGTAAATTTAGTTAATGACCTCTTAAATGTATCTCGTATAGAAGAAGGAAGATATATGTATAAGCCAAAGAAAGCTGATCTGATGGAAACAATAAAGCCAATAATTGATTCTTACGAAGAGAAGATAAAAGAAAAGGGGTTAAAGTTTGAAAAAAAAGAACCTAAAGAACAACTTCCAAAACTAAAAATAGATACAGAAAAAATAGGAATGATAGCTCATAATTTTTTAGATAATGCTCTTAAGTACACCAAAGAAGGTAAAATAACATTTGCCATAGAATTACTTGACAAAGAAGATAAAGTAAAACTATCTGTTTCTGATACAGGAGTTGGAATTCCAGAAGATCAGCAAGAAAGAATGTTTAATAAATTTTTCCGAGCAGCAAATGTTATGCGTATGGAAACAGAAGGAAGTGGTTTGGGATTATTTATATCTAAAAATATTATTGAGGCTCATGGAGGTAATGTTGGGTTTACTTCTAAAGAAGGAGAAGGAAGTACTTTTTCTGCACTCTTCCAATAGAGAAGCGAGATGGAAAGTTTTGTAGAGTCACTTTAATTTGACATTATATTCATCAACCGTTAAAATCTTAAAAGGTCAATATCTTAAAAAGGTCGTAAAAGTTTGTTGCTAAAAATGAAAAAGATTTTAATAATAGAAGACGAGGAGATACTTTTAAATCTTTTACAAAAAAAGCTCACCGCAGAAGGGTATGAAACTCACGCTGCAAAAATGGAGAAGAAGGAGTACAAAAGCAAGAGAAGTTGTTCCTGATCTTATTCTTCTTGATATAATAATGCCTAAGATGGGAGGATTTGAAGTAATGGAAGAGCTAAACAAAGATGAAAAGTTATCTTCAGTTCCTATAATAGTTGTTTCCAATTCTGGTCAACCAGTAGAGATTGATCGTGCTCAAAAATTAGGAGCAATAGATTGGCTTGTAAAGACCGAGTTTGATCCTCAAGAAGTGATAGAAAAAGTGTTGACTCAGATTGGTGAAGCAGAAGAGTAAATAAGTGCCAAAAATAAAAATATGTCAAAAATATTAGTCGTAGAAGATGATAAGTTTCTCCGTGAGATGATTTCCAGAAAGCTGGATAAAGAGGGTTATGAAGTTATAGAGGCAGTAGACGGAGAAAAGGGAGAAGAAAAAGCAAAATCGGAGCATCCTAATATGGTGCTTCTTGATCTGATTCTTCCTGGCATAGATGGTTTTGAAGTTTTAGAAAGAATCAAAAAAGATCCTTCAGTTGCTGATATTCCAGTAATCATACTTTCTAATCTTGGACAAAAATCAGAGGTAGAGAGAGGACTAAAACTAGGAGCTATAGATTTTCTAATCAAAGCACACTTTACTCCTGCTGAGATTGTAAAGAAGATCAAGGAGATAATATAAAGTTTTAAGTTCTCTAAATACTTTTTATTAGATCATCATTGTGATGTGAGTTTTTATTATGCCTGAATTACCAGAAGTGGAAACAACAGTAAAATCGCTTAAAAAAGAGGTCCTGGGAAGGACCTTTGTTCGTGTATGGGAAGAAAACAACTCTATTTTAAAGAAAGCTAATAACAGAACAGTAAAAGATATTATACGCAAGGGAAAGAATATAGTTTTTGTTTTTGATAATAATTTAGGAATGTTTGTTCATCTAAGAATGACAGGACATTTTTTGATAGGAAAATGGAATATGGTTTCAGAGGTTTGGCGTAGTAATAAAAAGATACTGCAAGATAAAAAAAACGGTTATATCCGAGTGATGTTTTTTTTAGATAATGGGAAGCAACTTGCCTTATCTGATCAAAGAAAATTTGCTGATATATATGTTGCTCCACTAAAAGATATTAATAAATATCTTGCATCTCTTGGTCCAGAAATACTTTTAGTAAAAGAAGATGAATTTGTTTCAATGATTAAAGGTAAGAGCAGAGAAATAAAACCCTTGTTGATGGATCAGTATTTTATTTCTGGGGTGGGAAACATATACGCATCTGATTCTTTGTTTTTAGCTGGTGTTCACCCTAGAAAAAACTCAAAACTTCTTACAGATAAACAGATAAAGAAGATACACTCTTCTTTACACAAGGTTTTAAAAAAATCATTATTATTACAAGGAGATAGCACTAGTGATTTTCGGCTTATAGATGGAGGGTGGGGTGGTTACCAAAAACATCACCTAGTGTATAATAGAGATGGAGAAAAGTGTGTTAATTGTTCTGATATTATTAAAAAAATAAAGGTAGGAGGAAGAGGTACTTATTTTTGTCCTTCTTGTCAACCCAAAAATCTATGATAATACTACTTTACGGAAAAGACACATACCGCAAAAAAGAAAAGCTGGATAAAATTATAGAGCAGTACAAAAAGAAATTTCCCAGTGGTTTAAATATAAAATTTGTTAGTGATAACAAAAGTTTTTCTGATGTAACTGATAAACAAATATCTATGTTTGGAGAAAAAAAGTTGGTAGTAATAAATGATTCATTTAATAAATCTTTATTAAAAGAAAGTATTTCAAAAAATATTGATTCTCTTAAAAAATCTGATGATATAATTGTCTTATTTGAGGAGAGCATTACAAAAAGTGACTCTTTACTTAAAAAAGTAATAAAAAGTGATTGTTTGGTTCAAGAATTTAATTTACTTCCCAGAAGTGGAGTATTAACATTTCTTAAGAAAGAAGTAAAAAATAAACAAGGAGAAATCTCAGATGAAGCAATGCAAACTCTTATTGATTACACAGGAAATGATTTATGGAGATTAAAAAATGAGATTGATAAATTATTTTCTTACTCAAGTAAAATTACAGAAGATGATGTAAAAAAACTTGTAAAGCCAGAAATAGAAACAAACATATTTAAGACAATAGATGCTTTAGCAGAAAGAGATAAAAAGAAAGCAACTGGCCTTATTTATGAACACATAGTAAATGGAGATCATGCTCTTTATATTATATCAATGATAGTTTATCAATTTCGTAATCTTTTAATAGTGCGTAGTATGATTGATGAGGGAGTTCCTTCAGAAAAGTTTTCACAACTATCCGGAATACATCCCTTTGTTGCTAGAAAAACTGGATTTCAGGCAAGTAAATTTTCAGGAGAAAGGCTTAAACAAATTTATAATCGTTTATTTGAAATTGATACAAAAGTAAAAACGGGACAACTTGATCCCGTTATGGCAATTCATCTTATTATCTTTGAGTTTTAGTTTGTAATTCTTGATAGGCGTGATTTTTTTCTTGCGGCAGTGTTTTCTTTTATAACTCCTTTTTTTGCCGCCTTATCAATAGCACGCATAGCATCAGGAAGAATTTTTTTGGCTTCTTTCTTTTTGTTTTCTGTACAAAGTGTCTCTATTTGTTTGCACATTTCTTTCATTGTTCTTTTGCAACGCAAATTAAGAACTTTTCTAGAAGCACTTTGCCTTAGTGATTTTTTTGCAGCTTTTGTTATTGGCATATTAAATAATTTTTTTCTTGTACAATCTTATAATATTTTCGCTTTTAAGTCAATCTTTGATATAATAGTAAATAAATTATCAATTATCAATTATCAATTTTCAATGAATGACCAAAAGTTACTAAAATTTTCAATTTTCAATTATCAAGTATCAATAAATGATCAAATTACAAAACAATTATCACCGTCATTGCGAGGAGTGAAACGACGAAGCAATCCCATTGATAATTAAAAACTTGAAAATTCAATGAAAATTGATAATTGAAAATTGAAAATTCTAGTAACCCCCGTCATTGCGAGCGAAGCGAAGCAATCTCATTTACGCACATCGCACATCGCATACCGATACGCGCCGCGCCGCCGAATAACGCATAACGCATATAATATTGATAATTCAAAATTTAGATTATATATAACGTATACCGAGTATTAAAGTATGATATATTCATTAAGAGGAAAAATAATTAAAAAAGAAAAAGATTTTCTTGTTATTGATGTAAACGGAGTTGGTTACAAAGTTTTTGTTTCAAAAGAAACACAAGAGAGGATTTCTGGAGAAACAACACTTTTTTGTTACACTCACATTACCTCACAAGATGTTCGTCTTTATGGGTTTAAAGAAGAAGACAATCTTTCTTTTTTTGAAGCCTTATTAAAATTATCTGGTGTAGGTCCAAAGAGTGCTCTTCATCTTGCTTCAATTGCTCCTATGGAAGAACTTAAAAAGGCAATAGAGCAAGGAGATGAATATGTTATTAAAAAGATAATGAAGCTTGGGAAGAAAAAAGGAGAAAGAATTATTTTTGAGTTGTCACAAAAAAAACAAGTGATGATAAACGAAGATGAGTCAGTTAAGGCACTGAAAAATTTAGGATTTGAAAATAAAGACATAGAGAGAGTTTTAAATAATTTAGATAGTAATCTCAGTAAAGAAGAAAAATTAAAACAAGCTTTAAAGATGCTTGGAGAACAATGATAAAAAAAATACTCCTTAAAATAACTCCGGCAGTAAGTTTATATCACTTCCTTCTTTCATTTTTGGGAAGTGTTATTTACCGTTTTCCTTCTAAAAAAATTAAAGTCATTGGTGTTACTGGAACTAACGGGAAATCAACTACTGTTTATTTAATAACAGCAATTTTACGCGAAGCAGGTTACTCTGTTGCTTCTACTTCATCTGTTAGTTTTGATATAAATGGGAATAAAGAAGAAAACCTTTTAAAAATGACTATGCCAGGAAGAATGAAGATTCAGAGATTTTTACGCCAAGCAGTTAATAATGGGTGTACTCATGCAGTTTTAGAAGTTTCTTCAGAAGGAATAAAACAACATCGCCACAGATTTATAAATTTTCACACTTCAGTAATAACCAATCTTTCAAAAGAACATATAGAGGCACATGGAGGATTTAAGAACTACAAAAAAGCAAAAGGAAAGTTGTTTTCCTCTACAAAAAATATTCACATAATAAATTTAGATGACAAAAACAGTGAGTACTTTTTTTCCTTTTCAGCAAAGAAAAAAATAACCTACGCAGTAGAACAAAAAAATGCGGATATTGTTGGGAGTAATGTTCAAAGTAATAATAATGGTGTAAGCTTTGTTTGTGAAAACGAGAGTTTCTTCTTGCCATTTAAGGGAAGGTTTAATGTTTATAATGCTTTATGTGCTTTGTCAGTAGCATCATCAGAAGAGATTAGTTTTAATATAGTAAAGAAAGTGTTTTCTGAAGCAATTCCTGTTCCCGGGAGAATGGAAGAAGTAATTTCTACTCCTTATAAAGTTTTTGTTGATTATGCGGTTACTCCAGATACCTTAAAAGAAGTTTATGGGACACTGAAAAAAGATTTTTCTCCACAAAAAATGATATGTGTTTTAGGATCTTGTGGAGGGGGAAGAGATAAATGGAAACGCCCGGTAATGGGTGAGGTTGCCGGAGCACTTTGTGATAAAGTAATTATCACAAATGAAGATCCTTATAATGAGAATCCTTTACAAATAATAGATGACGTTGCTTCAGGTGTACCTAAAGCAGAAAAAATACTTGATAGAAGAAAAGCAATAAAAAAAGCGGTAGCTTCTGCAAAAAAAGGAGATGTTGTTATAATAACAGGCAAGGGTTGTGAAAAGTGGATGTGTGTTTCCGGGGGTAAAAAAATTCCCTGGGACGATTGTAAAATAGTAAAAGAAGTAATATGAAAAAAATACCAAAAAGTGCAAAAAAATATATTCGCAGACAAAAATCAAAGATAAGAAAAAGTGATTTATCTTTACAAGAACAAAAAGAGATTATAAGTAAACTTTATAAAAAATATGAAGATAAAAGAGATATACTCCCTAGCGATAAAAAAGGGAATTGAAAACGATTTTAGAAAAGAAGAAGATATAAATAAATTATTAGAGCGTACGAAACTTTACTATGAAAAGATTCCTGAAAATAATAAAGAATTATTTGATAAGGAAAAATTTTCAAATCCATTTTCTGACACTCGCATTCTTCATGGCAACCCAGACAAAGAAGTAAAAAAAATAATGGTAGGAATAGATATAGATGGAGAAGAGCTATTGATGGCAAAACAAAGAGGTGATATTGATCTTGTTATATCACACCATCCTCGTGGTAATGCTTTAGCAGGACTAAATGATGTTATGGACTTACAAGTTGATGCTCTTAATTATTATGGAGTTCCTGTTAATATAGCAGAGAAGTTATTAAAAAAGAGAGTTCAAGAAGTTTCTAGAAGTCTCTCTTCAGGTAATCATAATAGGGTTGTTGATATGGCAAAACTTTTGGATATTCCTCTTATGTGTATACATACCCCCGCTGACAATATGGTAACTAGGTTTATAGAAAGAAAATTAGAAAAAGATAAACCTATGTTTATAGAAGATGTAATAAATTCTTTTTTAGAAGTAGAAGAGTACCGTATTGCTTCTTCTTTAGGAATGGGCCCAAAGATTTTTGTTGGTAGCAACGAGAATAGAGTAGGAAAGATTGTACTTACAGAAATAACTGGAGGAACAGAAGGTTCTGCAGAAATATATGAAAAGTTAGCTCAGGCTGGAGCAGGTACAGTTGTAGGGATGCACATATCAGAAAAAAATAGAGAGGAAGCAGAAAAAGCAAATATAAATGTTGTAATTGCTGGACATATGTCTTCTGACTCAATAGGAGTTAATTTACTTCTTGATAACTTAAAAGATGTAGAGATACTTTCTTGCTCAGGATTTATAAGAGTAGAAAGAAGATAAGACTAAAGTCTTAATTTTCAATTTTCAATTATCAATTTTCAAAAGCAAAATTCATTCACCAAGATTCACCAAGGTTGCACCTTGGACGCTTGGATTTCTTTGTCATTCCCAGCTCT
>JAGYLR010000010.1 GCA_018400895.1 bacterium | reverse complement strand
GAATAAAATTATGAACATAATGAAACACGCAAAAGTAAAAGAAAACCACTCTACGAGTAAGCAGTTTAGTTATTCAAAAGGAGATGTTTCGTTAAACTTTTCTTTACGAACAGACAAAAAAGGTCAGTTAGAAGATTTTAAGCAACTCTTGACCAAAGCATTGGAAGATGTGGAGGGAGAGTTAAAGTAATATGCAAGTAGATGTATTAGTAGTAGCAGGAGGAGGTGGGGGAGGTTCTAGAGGAGAGTTTAGATTTGGCTCAACAGGAGGAGGTGGTGCTGGTGGTTTACTTTATGAAGAAGCAGAAACAATTGGTGGTGATATAACAATAGTAGTGGGAAGTGGTGGGAGCGATAGCTTGGGGTTCAGATTTTGAAGCAAAAGGCGTAGCTTTACCAACAACAACGACAATATCAAAAGTTTTAACAGTAGGCTTCATTTATGACACAGTTACCTCAAAATGGGGATGTGTAGCAAGTGTGGTTGAAGCATAATTTTATGGCATTTCCAACAGGTTGGAATCGCAAATGTGCGGTTACCATAGACAATACAAAAGTTAGTGGTTCAGCAAATCACTCTAATTTCCCTGTTCTTATAACAGAGGATAATTTGCCGAGTGAAATGTTTGATGCTGACGGAACATACCCTGCCAAAAATGGTGGGGCAGATATTAGATTTACAAGTGATGCGGCAGGCACAACAGAATTAGCAAGAGAAATAGTAAGTTTTGTAACCAATAATGACCCAGCAAATGGCACAGCAGAAATCTGGGTAAAAGTTCCAACACTTAGTTATAATGCAGATACAGTCATTTATGTTTGGTATAACAACGCTGATGCTACCGAACCAGCCAGTGATGCAACTTATGGAAGTGAGGCGGTGTGGAACAGTAATTATAAGGTGGTTTATCATATGAATGATGCTTCGGGGGGAATTACAGATAGTACCAGTAATGGAAACGATGCCACAGAGAGCGGTAATCCTACTTATGAGCAAAGTGGTCCATTTGGGGAAGCTATAAGTTTTGACGGCAACGATTATTTTCAGGGAGTAAATGTGCTCAATGTATCGGGTAGTGTTGATTTCACGGCTCAAGCATGGATAAAAACCTCAAATTTAAGTGATAATTATTTTTTTGGTACAGGAGTACACGATGGTGTGTATGCTCGTAGTGAATCTGGAGAATTTTTATACATAAAAATGGATGATACAAGTAATTGGGTCGGTGGTGAAGGAACAACAGATATTGTTGATGGTTCTTGGCACTCAATATATGCTATTAATGATGGCACTGCAAATACATACAAAGGATATGTTGATAGTAATTCAAGTGAAATTAGTCTTAATAATTCATCGGTTGGGAGTTTGGAAGATGTTTGGCAAATAGGAGCTACTGATGCCGGGTTTTTAACTGGACTTTTGGCTGAAGTTAGAATTCTTGATATAGCACTTTCTGAAGACTGGATAGCCACAGAATACGCCAACCAAAACGCACCAGATACTTTTGCAAGTGCTGGGACACCAGTAAGCCCAACATCAACTAACACATCTAATTTCTTTCAACTATTTATATGAAAATAAAAAACTTTACAGGAATGGGACAAGACGGATTGTATTATGTAGAAGGAATGACCCCAAATAAAATAAACGGAAAAGACATACTTTTTCTTTTAATACCTTTTATTTATGATAGGGAATAATCAAATTGGAAATACAACCATAGCGAATAGCAAACAACAAGGTGCTTGGAATATGATAGTTAGTGCTGGTTCATTTGTATTGACTGGAATAAATGTTAATTTACTTAGAGGTTATTTCTTGATAACAGGTGTTGGTTCTTTTATTCTTACAGGAATTGCTGTGAATTTTGAGAAAGGAATGACTTTAATAGTAGATACTGGTTCTTTTATTCTTACAGGAATAAATGTAAACTTACTCAGACCGATAAGAAATATGTATGTTAGTGTAGGAGAATTTACTCTTACAGGAATAAATATAGGATTATTCAAAGGACTTGGAATGCTTGTAGAAACAGGAGAGTTTATTTTAACGGGAATTGCCACAAACTTTACAAAGTCATTAAATATTGTTATAAGTAATGCAGAGTTCGTTCTTACAGGGATAAATGTTAATTTACTTAGACCAATCAGAGTAATGGCAGTAAATGCAGGAGAATTCATTTTAACAGGGATAGAAGTGAACTTTTATAGAGTATTAACTCTGCTTGTAGAAGTAGGAAGTTTCACTCTAACAGGAATATCAGTAGGACTTTACAGAGGATATACAATAGTAACAAGTGCAGGTTCATTTATTCTTACTGGAATAAGCATAACATTTGAAATAATAAGGCGTGGATTTTTGAAACCAATAGCATATCTTTTAAAAATTAAACCAACAGGCAAAACAACAAACATTAAGCCAACAGGCAAAACACTAAGATGAAACCTATAATTATCAACAATTCAATACTAACAACAGATGCTCTAGAAACATATTTAACTTCTACTGCTTCTGCTGCCGATGAAACTTTAACTGTTAAAAACATCTCTGGATTTACTACAGACCAGATTCTTCTTATTGGAGAAATTGGAAGTGAAAACTCAGAAATAATTAAAACCCACGCAACAACTACACCAACAGGAACTACAATTACACTAGCATCTGCATTATCACAATCATATCAATTAGGGGTAAAGGTTAGAGTGGTTCCCTATGACCAAGTAGAAATATCATATTCTACCACAACTACTGGTTCTAAAACTGTATTAGACACAGTAGCACTTACAACAGATTCTGTTTATACAAGATATGAAGACCAAGATTATTCTTCTGGTTATTATTTTATAAGATTTAAAAATACTGCACTTGACCCTAATATATATTCAGACTACTCAGACCCAATTCCTTATGAAGGATATGGAGCAAATACAGTAGGAAATATAATTGCTTATGCACTTAAAAGAAACAAACTAGATACATTTACCTCATTTATAGATTATGATTTTTGTATAGAAGAAATAAACTCTTGTCTAAAATATATCACAGGTAAATTAAAAAAATGGACAAAATTACAAGAGTTTGATTATCAATTAGGAACTTTAACAAGAGGGAACTATAGTTTAGCAATGCCAGATAATGTTTGGAATAACTCTTATAAATCAGTATTAGATGTTAGAGTAGAAAGTAAAGATGCTCTTACTTACAAAGACAAGAAAGAGTTTAATGATTTGTTTGAAGGAATATTATTAAAAACAGCAACTGCTGCTTCTATTGGAGATATTACACTTGAATTAGATAATACAACTAATTTAGATGATGACGGAACAGTAATGGTAAATGGAAACTTAATTACTTATACAGCAATAAGTGGAAATACCTTAACGGGAATACCAGCAACAGGAACAGGTGCTATAACAGAATCAATAACAGCAGGAGATAATGTTTGGCAGGGAAGCTATGATGAGGGAACTCCACTTTACTTTACAGTTTATGATGAGTATATGTATTTTTACCCACTAACATCTTCTTCAACAGCAAACAGGAGAATATTTGTAGATTTTTGGAAAGAAGCACCAGAGATAGATTCTGACAATGATGAGATAGATGTTTCTAGGTATGATATGGTTAAGTATTGGCTTACCTGGGCAATTAAATCACAACTAAAAAATGATGGAAACAGAACCTTTGAAGATGGTGATTATGTACAATTTGAAATGATATTAAAAGATGCCATTAAGGGAGAAATCCATGGACAGAAATATATTTATAAACCAAAATTAAATACAATAGAGTATTAAAATATGAAACTTGACCCTTTTAAGTTAGTAGATTTGAGTGAAGGAATTTTGCAGGGTGTTGCAAATACCATAGTTCCTCGTAATTCGGTTTATCTAGGTGTTAATTTAGTATTTGACAAAAAGATAGGATATGCATTGGTTAGAGATGGCTCTGAAAAAATAGGAGATGCACTTACTGGTAGTTGTAATGGAGTATTTAACTTTCTAAAAACAGATGGTACTTCTAAACTACTTTCTGCATTTGGAACAAATATTTATTCACTAGAAACAGCAACTTGGACAAGCAGAACCACAATAGCAAATTCAAGTGTAAGGTTTATGACTTTTGCCGATACTGTTTTGGCATTAGATGGAACAAACAAAAAGACATCTGCCAACGGAACTGCATGGGTAACCACTGGGGGAAATCTAGATGTAGGAAATATGCCACTTGGAAAATACGCAATTAACTTTATGGATAGAGTTTATATTTCTGGAGTATCTGGAAACCTTGATAGATTATCTTTTTCTTCTTTATATGGAGTTCCTGATGATGGTTCAATTTCTTGGACAGATGATACTGCTGGATATCTAGATGTTGACCCAGAAGATGGTGCTGGTGGTATTGTTGGATTAGGAAAAGTTCCAGGATATATGTTGATTTTTAAAAAGCGTTCTTTACACAGATGGGATGGTAAGTCATTATATCCTGAAAGTTTAATAAATATAGGAACACAAAGCCAAGAATCTTTTACATTAGCAAGAGAAACTATATTCTTTTGGAACGAAAGAGGTGTTTATGAAACCAATGGTGGTTATCCTAGAAAAGTGTCAGGAAGAATACAGGATATAATTGATGCAGTAAGTTCTTCTCACGATGTTTCTGCTTGGAGTGATTCTGATAAAGTTTATTTCACAATAGGAGATATAGAGATAGATGGATTAAGTCTTAAAAACTGTATAATATCTTTTAATTTAGAAACACAAACGTGGGAACTTTATAGTTATCGTAATGATTTTACAGCACTTGGAACTTATATAGATGGTACAGAAAAATTAGTTGCTGGAGATGACTCTGGTCAAACCTGGATTCTTTTCTCTGGTAGTGATGATGATGGTGATGATATTGGATATCATTTACAATTTCAAAACTTAGAAATAGGACACAGAAGTAGAATAAAAGACGTAGCACAGATAGTTGTTTTTTCAAGGTATTTAAGAAATGGAACACTTTATGGTAGAAGTGAAAATAAGGATTTTAAAACACTTGGAAATATTAAAGAAAATATTCAGATTATAAATAATGATTTATCTGGAAGATATTTAGATTTTAGAATATCTGGAACTGGAAAATCTGAAGAAGAATTACAGGGCATAGAATTAACTGAATTAAATATTAATTTATCACAAGAGAAATGACAGATTATAACATATATGACCTTGGCTATAATAAGAATATTTCTAGATATAGCCCAATAGAAAACCAAGAAAGAAAAAATTTTTTTGAAGGTGGTGTTTCTTTGGGTAATCTTGGTTCATTGTCTGATGGAAGATATATTGAGGGTGCTGTTGGTGAAATTGAGAGTAATATTGATGATATAAATGTTGATATTGGTGATGTTACAAATCAAACTGTTTGTGGTGTTCCTGGTGGATTATCTGTATCAGAAACAGGAATTACCATTGCTGACGATGGAACAATATCAGCTTATGTGATATTGACTTGGGATGCCAACACAGAGGATAACTTTGATAGTTATTATTTAAGATATAAAAAGAACTCGTTTACTTATTATACCTATATAGGAACAAAGGAAACAACAATTACAATAGATGGATTAACCCCCAACACTTCCTATAATTTTGGCATATCTTCAGTTAATAAATATGGAATACAATCTAATTTTAGTGCCATTGTATCAGAAACAACAGCGACTTCTACAACTCCACCAGCGACAGTTACAGGAGTATCAGCAACAAGTGGTATTCAATATGTAATTGTAGAGTGGACAAGTAATTCAGAGTCAGACATAGCTTCTTATAATATTTATAGACACACATCAGACAGTAGTGGAGATGCTTCTTTAATAGCTAATGTAAAAGGAAACTACATCATAGATGGAGAAAAAACAGGTGGCACAGAATACTTTTATTGGATAAAGGCGGTAAATACTTCTGGACTTTTAAGTGAGGCATTTTCAACAGTAGTATCAGCAACACCAAGAAATGTAGCAAGTGCAGATAATCAAATTAGTAATACAGGGTGGACACAAGATTGCGTGTTTTCTTCTACTAATAATACTATAGTAGAGTGGACATCTGGTACTTTTACAACATCTGCTGGAACAAGTTATAATATATTAGCAGGAAATACTGGCGCAATGGCAGCACGCACTTATATATATTTAGACATAGAAGTTTCAACAACAGAATATCAAACAACTACCACTGCGACTAACTCAGTAGGAGATAATAGAGTTTTAATAGGAGTAGCAGAAAATAATACTGGTGGGGCAATATTCCAAGTGTTCGGAGGAGTAGGTGGAGTATTTTTGGATGGGGGTGATATAGTTACTGCATCAATTACAACAGACCAAATCGCTGCCAATACTATTGTGGCTGGAAACATATCTGCAGGAACAATTACAGCAACAGAAATAGATACAACCTCAATTACTTCTCTGTCTAACCTTTCAATAGCAGCATCACAAGTTTTAATAGATGGAACGGTTTATCTTTCTAATTGGAGAAAAACGGGAGATGTAACCAAAATAGATGGTGGAGAGATTTCAGCCAATACAATAACCACAACACAACTTAATTTTACCCCAGTAGATTCAGACAATGTTATAGCAACGATAAATGCATCAGAAGAAGGCATTACAATAGATGCAGACAATATAGAAATAAGTGGTTCAACTACTTTTTCAAGCGGTTATGACCCTTCTGACAAATTAGATGAGTTAGGTGGAAGTTATAATAGTGCTGCGAGTGGTGCAAGAGTAAGAATATTTCCAGACGCAAATACTGGACTACAAGTTATAGATGATGGTGGAAATGATGTATTTAAAACAACAATAGGTGGAACACATATAGGAGATGTGGTTATAGGAGATTATTCTGGTGGAGAGGGAATGTTTTATGACAAGTCAGAGGGAACTACTACTTTTGCAGGGAATATTACAGGTTCAACTATTACAGGAGGTCTTTTTAGGACAGGGATAGAAGGATTATTTTTTGAAATGTCATCTAACACATCTAATTATTTAAACTTTTATGATGGAGATGTGAATTTTGGATTTTTGTCAGCAACAAGATTTGTTTATGAAGAAGTATTACAACAAAGATTTGTTAGTCTCCAAGCTGACGACTATGATGAAGATTCTGGAACTGGATATACTTTTGGATTTTATGCCACGATAGGTTATCACGATGACCCACACTTACACACGACATCATTAAATGCTTCTGGTGGAAAAATAAGAGTTTTTGGAAACAATGATGACGAATTAAGGGCAGAAATGATACTTAACCCAATTAGCGATGCAGAATATTTAAGAATAGATGAAGGCGAGGGTGTCAAAACAGACCAGAGTTTTTCCTTTTATAGAGATGTTTCTGGTACTGATACTTTGTGGGGAAAAATAAGTACATCATCTACTGCATTTAGAATAATTGGAGAAGAAAATGATATTCAATTAAGTGCAGAAGATAATATACAGCTTGTATCTGGGTCTGGTAATAGTGTAATAATAGGACTTAATAGTTCGGGTGTTACTGCTCAAACACATATTATACCAGGAGATTCTGTAACGTCAGGAAATATAGGAAGCTCTGATAATAGGTTTAATACAATATACCTCCAAAGCAGTCCTGATGTTAGTTCCTGTATAAACACAAAAGAAAATATTAGAGAATTACATTATGGTCTTGAAGATATTTTAAAACTTCGCCCAGTAGAATATAATAGAAAAAATGAAATTGAAAGAAAAAATCCTGACAAAAGAAATGTACATTTGGGGCTTATAAAAGAAGAAGTTGAGTTAGTATTGCCAGAGATTACAAGCAAAAAAGGATATACTCCCGAAGAGGTAATTCCAGTTTTAATAAAATCAATTCAAGAATTAAATAAGAAAGTTGAAAAACTAGAAAAAAAATGAAAGATTTATTAAAAAGATTTTGGAATTATAAACCCTTTTGGAATAAATATTGTAGAGCAGTAGAAATAATACTTATACTAACTTGGATTTTAATACTATTTAGTTTGTTAGTAAATTTAAAAATGATATAATAAAAACATGGCAAAAACAATTACAGGATTTTCATTTGGGGGAACAACAAGATATTCAGATGGTTCAACACACAACTCATCTACGAGTTCTTCTACACCTGCAACACCCAAAACAACCACACCCAAAACAACCACACCCAAAACAACTACACCCAAAACAATTACAAGAGAGGAACAGATAAAAAGTTTAGTAGCACAAGCAGAAGAAGCAAGAAAAAGATTAGATGAATTAAAAGAAAAAGTAGCTTCCAAAGACACAAAAACTGAGACAGTAGAAGAAACCAAAGAAGAGAAATTAGCTGAACTCATAAAACAGAAAGAGGAAGTTGAAGAAAGACTTGATGATGTCAAGGATAGACTTGAAGAATCTAAAACAGAACCTGAAGAAACAGAACCTGAACTTCCAACAGCAAAAGAAATTGCGACTCTTGAAACAAGAAAAATAAACATAGGTGGAGTGGATTTTGAATTGCCAGTAGAGCTTGTGAATGACCCATCTTTTAGGGCAATGGATGATATGACAAAAGCAATGACTGCAAATATGTGGGATGTAGTCGTTGACCAAGGACAAGACATTAGAAGATTTATACAAGCATTAGAAACTGCAGCAGACCAATCTGATATTTATATAGGACAACACATAAGAATGTTCGAAGATGAATTGGCTATGGGTTTTACAGAACTAGGAGAAGATTTAGAAGCACAAGAAAAATTGGTAGCAAAAAGAATGGAAAATCTAGAAAAAGATTTAGAAATGCATAAGGGTGATTTAACAATAGACCAGCAAAGAGAACTTTCTAAAATATCAAAACAATATAAAAATACATTAGAAGAAACAAGAAATGTTATGGCTGAGAGAGGTCTTGGTCGTTCTAGTATTAAAACAAGAGCAGAACAAAAACTTACAGAAACAAAAGATGATATGGTTGAAAGCACTACAATACAATATGAAAGAGCTCATAGAGATTTAAGTATAGAAGCAAAAAGAAAGACAGAAGATTATCAAACAGGTATAGAGGACATAAGGAAACAGACTGCTAGGGGTGCTGGTGAGATAGCAAGGAGGGGGGAAGAAATGTTTGGAACGGATAAAATGGAACAACTATTACCTCAGATGGGAATTAAGGTAGGAATGCAAGATTGGATGCCATCTGATTGGATGGTAGGGGGTGTTACTGCTACCAAAGAAAAGCAAATGAGAACCGAAGATATAACAAAAAGAGTAGGTTCATTATTAGGTACATAAAAATTTAAACTATGGAAAAAGAATTACCACAATTATCAACACTTTCTGGAACAAAAGAACTTCCAATGAAAGACGCAGACCCACTTTCGCTTTTACAAAATTCATTAAAGAAGGTTGGTGAATTAGCAGCAAGACAAGGAAAAACAACAGGGGTTGCTGAGGGTTTTGGTTTAATGGAAGAAAGATATGGAGTTACTCCTGGAGATTTGCCTGGTGGTTCTGTTGCTCAAATGACTGCTACTGTTAGTAATGCAATGATTGACCCTGTGGCAAGTAGACTTGAAAGTGTTAGTGATATTGTAAGTACAATAAAACAGACAAAACTTGATGTGCAGGAAAATGCCCACAAACAAGTTTCTTTAATGATGGACTCTGACCAATGGAACACCTTAATGAGTAAAGACATAGGTTCTGCTACAGAATTATGGAAAGACGCAGGGTTTGTAGGAGAACCATACAGATTACCAGAGTCTCCATTATTTGATGATTTATCAACCAAAGATTTAATGGGTTTTGCAAGAGATGCTGGGGTTACACTTGAACAAGCACAAGACGTACTTTATGGAACGCAAGATGGTTCTGCTCCTGATTGGTTTATAAGAGATAAATTTGACCCATATATAAGAGAAGGATTGTCATCTATGTATGGAGATAAATGGACAAATGAATATCAAAAGATGTTTAATCCCGAACAAAAAGCATCATCAGATTTGCGAGATTGGTTTATAAGAAGGCAACAAGAACAACACCCTACTATGCCTAAAATGTTAAAAGATGTTTTTGAAGAAAAGACATCGGGTGTAGCAGCAACAGAAGACCGACCTCTGTCTGATATTAGAAGTTCTAATACTTATATGGATTATGCAAATGCTTCGTGGCAGAGTTTTAGAGCAGACCCACAAGGATTGGCAGACAGACAAACAGCTATGCGTCAAACGGAAGATTATGCTAGAAGTATAATTGATATTGACCTGGGCAAAGAACACTTTGAAAGAGAATTAAGACAATATGCAAGACTAATGGAACTCAAAGACCCTAATTTCAAAGTTAGTGATTCTGATATAAATTCTATTGTAGATGCTTTGTGGGGAGGAATGCCAATAGATATGGATGGAATAAAGCGATTTCTTTCTGCAGAAATAATGATTACTGGAGATGAAGAAGGAATAACACAACAAACCATTGATAAATTAGAAAGGAATATTGCTAAAAATGAAGATTTAGAAAAACCAGAACCAACATTATTTATAGATGCTAATGGAGATATATATGGATTAAGTCCAAAAGATTCTGAAGAATTATTGAAAGAACTTCAGGGGGGAGTTTTGAATAGCGATAAAATACCAAAAATACTTAGAGGAGAAACTGACTGGCAAAAAATAGCAGAAGATAAAATAAAAGAAAGTGCATGGCATTCTTATGATGATTAAAAATATTCTACAAAACAATAAACACAATCATGCTATATAAAAAATTAGGAGAACAAATATCTGAAGAAAACCAGAAGCCAACATTTGTAGAGGGACTTCAAAAACCAAAAACTCCATCTGGGTTATATGGCAAAAGTAATGATATGCGTTTTAGTCTTAGCTTCTCTCAAGTGCAAGGCATGGAAGAGATAGAAAGAGATAAGATTGATTTTCTTGAATATGTTGACCCTACTTACTGGATACCAAGAACTATGCATGCGGTTACAGAGTCTTCACTTAAAGGTCTTGCAGGATTGTACTCAAAAGCTGGTGCTTGGACAGCAAGAAAGTTTGGAAATGAAAGACTTGCTCATGGCTTTGATGAGGTTGGTAAAAGAGTTAACGACCCCAACTGGGGTGTTTTGTCTGAGTATGTAAATGAAGAACAACAAAAAAGAGATGCTCAGATGAGTGAGCTTGGTTTTGGATTTTCTTTAATGAATACTGTTTTAGAAACAGGTCTTGACCTTGGTTCTTTGATAGTGCATATGAAGATGTTAAGTTCTGGTGCTGTTAAAGGATTAGCGTTTAACAAATTAACTAAAGTAGAAAAACTTACTCATTGGGGAAAGAGGGTAGCAAAATTAGGAAGTTATAGATTTGCTACAACACCATCAGAAGATTTGACAGAAAGGGCTGTATCTGCTGCGTGGATGATGGCATACAACACAACACCATATGTTGCTACTGGAATAATATCAAAACTTCCACCTGGAACTCTTAATGTTATTCCTGGAGGGAAGATAGGAATTAAAGCATTCTTTACAGACGCTATGCTAAATATAGGGTTGTCTTCATATACCTATCAGAAACTTGGAGAAGAATATGGGTGGTGGTCAGAGGAGTTTTTACAACAAGTGATACCTAACTTTATAATGGATGTTGGTATGGCTATGTCAACAAGAAATTTCCCACTTGCAAGTAGGGAAAGAGAGGCTCTTAGGGTTTCACAGATACAAGCAGCAAGAGAATATAGAGCTAACAATGGGAAGATAGACATGGAAACACTACAGAAAGAAGCATATGAAAGACATATGGAATACAATAATTATGTTGATTATTATTCAGAATATGAGTCTAAAACACACTTACAAGTTAAATATAATGACCTTACAAAAGAAAAGATAGAGATGCTTACATCTGGAGAAATGGTTCTTGCCAGGGAAACAGTTGATAAATTAAATACAGCATTTTCCAAAGAAGTAGATGGATGGAAAAATATAAAAGAAACAACTCCAAATAACTTTTTAAAAGATGCAATGAAACAGGGAATTAAATTTGATGAAACAAGTCCTGCATTTAAAACTGCTAGAGAAATATCTGCAGAACATCAAAGAACTCCATATGCTTCTAGGATTACAAACATAGAAAATAATATTAATGTAGCATATCGTTTATTTAAAAAGTCTGAAGGAACTCATAGAGAATATCCAAACCTAGATGGTGTTGTAAACAGAAATACCTTTGACCCTTTAATGAGAGAGGTTACAAAGATTGATGATGTAATGTCTAAGGAAGAGATTTCTCTTATGAGCTATGATAAACAGACTGCATTAAAGATTGATAACAAAATAGATTATGTAGATAAAATGACAGCTGAAATACAGGAAAGATATGATGCAAATAAAAACCCAAACAAAAGAGCAGAGATTTCAGAAAGATTAGATAAGGAAAGGATTAAATATGAAAGGGTGTGGGAGGAAGCTAGGACTGATTTAGAAAAATTAAGAGAGGTAGAAAAAAAAGATGTTGGCAAGTTTGGAGATTTTATTAAAGAAGAAGATTTGAGGAGAATATTTAAAGATGTTCTTGATACTAAAGTAGTTGTTGATAAACTACCAAACAAGGTTGCTGCACAATTTGAAGATGGAAAAATTATAATATCTAGAAGTAAAGATGTAAGTACTGCTGATGTTATGGATTCTTTACTTGAAGAGGGTGTTCACGCACTAAGAGCAAATCTTGGAAGAGGTTTTAATAAACAAGATATTATTGGAAAGAAGGGAATAAAGTATGAAGATTATTTAGCACTACCAGAAGAAATTTCTGCTGAAGCTTTTCTTAATTTTGCAAGAGATAGTTATTTAGAGAGAGTAAAACCTAAGGTTATTACCGAAACCAAACCAACACCACCAAAAGTAAATAAACAAAAAGTTTCTGATGTAGAAAAAAAAGCTAATCAACTTCTTAAAGATGTTCAGGTTACTCCACAGAAAAGAGAACAACTCAAGACTATTATAAATAGAATGACTACAATGGGAGATAAAAAGATTAGCATTAGTGAGAGAAAAGAAATGAATAAAACGTATGAAAGACTTGAAAAAGATTTAAGAAACCTTAATAGGCAAATGGAAAGAGATAAGAAGTTAGAGATTAAAGCAGAACTTAAAGCACAAGCAGAGAGAATAGAGTCTTACTTTAAAGACAAAGAGGCTACTGCAAAAGAAACTAGAAAGGAAATTGTAGATTTTGTTAAAAATGCTATTCCAAAAAATGAGAGAGCACAATTTTTAGTTCCACTTAGAGATGCAAAAAATAAATCAGATTTGAAAGGAGTTTATGATAGGGCAAATGCAATTTTTGAAAGAATAAAAAAAACAGAAGCTACTAATGAAGTTAGGAAACAACTATCTAATATAAAAAAAGATAAGAGATTGAAGCAGTTGTTAGAATTAGATAAAGAACAGAAACTAACAGATAAAGAAAAAGAACTTGGATTAGATGCTGATGCAGTAAGAGAAGATTTTAGTAGTATAGATTTCTACAATAAAAACAAGAATAAACTTATTAATAAGATTGTAGAGATGGATGAGTTCCACTCTAAAGAATATAATGAGTTTTTAAAAACTCTTGGTAAAAAACAATTACAAGAGCTTAGTTCAGGTGAAATATTTGAGATAGCAAATAGAATGGCTAGTCTAGTTCAACAAAGCAAGAATATGGACAGAAGTATTGTTGGTATGAGAAAAATTCAAAATAAAGTTATAAAAGAACAGGGAGTTAAGAATATAGAAAAGAGTGTTGGATATAAAGAAAGAGCAAAAGCAATTATAGATAGCATGAGAGATGCAGAAAAAGGTTTTACTAAAGATTTAGAGGTTGTTGATAAAAGTTTATTTCAAAAAGTAAAGAGTAGGGGAAAAGAACTTTTTGTTTATCTTCAATTAGGTGCAGAAGATGTTGTTAGAATTATGGATATGTCAAAGAAAACTGCACTAGAAAGAATTAAAGAATTTGAAGTGGATGGTAAAATTTCTAAAAGCGATATAATAAAAGAAACTATTTATGAAAATATAAATAGAGGTGCAAGAATGGAACTTGCATACAGACAGGCAACCACTGATATGTTTCAATCTTATCTTAAAGACCACGGAATGAGTCCTAAAGATATTATAAATTGGAGTCGTGCATTTCAAAGAGAAAACAAATTAAAGACTGTTAATATTAAACTTCCTGATGGTAGAGGATTAAAAATAACACCAGATGAAAGAATTGCAATTCATTTACATTCAAAAAATCCAGATAACATGAAACACTTAGAGGTTGGTGGTGCAATGATAAGGGTTAAAGATGCTCCAAAAATTCCGTTTAAAATATCAAAAGAAGATGCAAAGATAATATCTGATACAATGACAAGCAAGGAAAGGATTGTTTCAGATGCTGTTGAAAAATACTTTAATGAATTTTCAAGACCACAAATAAATGAAACATCTAGAAGTATTGTTGGGTATAATGTTGCAACTATTTCAGAATATTTTCCATTAAGTTCTGTAAAGCTACAACCAGAAATAGATAAAATAATAGCATCTCCATCTGATATGAGAAACTTCTTTCAAAAAACATTTGAAGGAACTGGTTATCTTAAACACAGAGTAAAAGCAAATGACCCAATATATCTTGATGGTGCTATGCACGCAATGTATAAACATATGCAAGACATTGGTTCTTATATTGGATATGCAGAACCATTAAGAGCAGCAAAAACATTCTTAAATGACAAGAGTGTTGAAAACTTAATTAGGGAAACATTTGGTAATGGTGCTTACGATAACTTAAATGATTTTATATTAAAGGTAGAGGGTGAAAAATATAAGCCAACTGAAATAGAAAAGATACTTGGAAGTCCAAAGTTTTATGAGAGGTTTTCTACATATGCTCTTGGTGCTAATCCTTGGGTTATGGCAAAACAACCAATATCTTTAGTTATGGCTATGTCAGAAATAGATGGTAGTTATATTAGGGGTGCAATGCTTTCTGGAGATTTAGCTGGTATAAGGAGTGAGATTGCAAGATTAAGTCCAGAATTAAGAGATAGATTGGAGGGAAATGTTTCTAGGGAAATGGGAGAACTAGGAGAGTTGTCTAGAATGAAAAAAACATTTACTGGTGTTGGAAATTGGAGGGAAACATGGGCTTTGATGCAAGGAATTAAAAGGGCTGACTTTTTGGCTATTAGTAGAATATGGGAAGCAACTAAACTAGAAGTGAAAGATAAATACCCAGAATTAAATAAAAATGATTTTGAAAGAGTTGTTGCTAGGAGGGCAGAACAGATTATAAGAAACACTCAACCTACTTGGAGTATGAAAGATAGGTCTCAAATGGTTCGTGGTTCTGGCTTCTTTGCTAGAGGATTTACAATGTTTACTTCACAAAGAAACAAGAACTTTAGAATTGCATATAAGGGGTTGTCTAATTATGCTATGAGTGAAAGAACAAGTGATGATGTTATGGGGTTAGCAATAAATACAGTTGTTCCAGTTGTGTCATCTGCTCTTATGCTTGCTGGTATAAACGAAGCTAGGAATAAAATTCTTGGTAGAAAAGAAGATAGAAGTACAGCAAAGTGGGTAAAAGATTATTCTGTTGAAACTATACTGGCAATGCTTGGTAGTATATATGTTTTAGGAAATGCTGGAACTACGCTTAGAAGTTATCTTGAAAGAGGAAGGTATGGAACTTGGGATATAGAACAACCACACACACAATTTATAAACACAGGAATACATATGGTCGGCGGAGTTATTCAAACAATACAATACCTTGAAAACCAAGAAAGATATAAAACTGGTGTTAATGCTGGTAGAGAAAAGTGGAAGGTTGAAGCTGGCAAAACACTATCTGATGCAATGACAGTTGGTGGAATTTCATTGGGGATACCAACTAGGACAATTATGTCTTTTATGGGACTAGCACATGACACCCTTACAGACGAACCTACAACGACATCAATTACTAGGTCGAGTGGGGCAGGTAGGTCAAGTCAAAGCATAAGAAGTGGGTATGAAAGATAATAATAAATTATGGAATGGATAAATAACACAGAAATAGTCGGCATAGTCATTATAAGTATGTTTCTTATAAGGGAGATGTTTTCTTATTTGAAAAATAAAGGAAGCAACACAAACTATGCAGATATAAAAAAAGACATAGCACTTATAAATCAACAACTCAATAATCACATGACAGATTATAATAAGTGTCTTAATAGGGTAGAAGAAAGCGTAAGCAAAAATACTGATAGTATTTCTATTATAGAGTCGTCTATAATTCGCATAGAAGCCAACCTAAAAAAATAATATGAACAACAATATAAAACTTGTGGGTAAAGGGTTAAAACCATCTCCAAGTGATTTTCGCGACTATGTTTTATCTAGCCACATTCCACAGGTTAAAAGATACCCAAAAGAAAAACCTTGCCCTTTTGATTTGAAAATAAACAACCAATGGTTCTCACCAAGTTGTGTAGGGCATTCTTGCTCTACAATAAAAGAAGGAAGTGAAAGATTAGAGAGAGTTCACAAAGAGTTTGACGGAGAGTGGATTTATTTAGAAGCGAAAAAAATAGACGGAATACCAGACTTTAGTGGAACATATTTAAGAACAGGATTAAAAGTATTAAAAGACGTGGGTGCTAAACCTCTTGAGGGAGATGAAGACCCAGCAAAGTATAAAATTAAATCATATGCCAGAGTAGATGATATTAGTTTTGAGGGACTTAAAAAGGCATTATCTGTTTATCACTTTTTAATAGCAGGTTTTAATGGCTCAAACGAAGGGTGGAGAAAAGAAGTTATTAGACCACCAAAAGAGGGAGAGAATCTTTTTGGACACGCAGTAGCACTTGTGGGTTATGATGAAAATCATATTATAGGACAGAACTCTTGGGGAGATTTTCATTGGGTTCACGGAAACTCGGGGGGGTTCTTCAAAACAACAAAAGACTATCTACCATTTGAAGCGTGGGCAGTATTATTAGACGCACCAAACGAGATAAAAACACTACAAGATAAATTGCTAGGTTATGTGGCTTCAGAGTTTGTGGGAATTAAGAAGGGTCAGCTAGTTACATTATATAGATTAAGAATGAGAACAGAACCAAGATTCTCAAATATAATTGAAACACTACCAAAGGGAACAGTAATTAAGACAGATGGTGAGAGATATTTAGCAGATGGATACTGGTGGATACCTGTTTTCGCTTGACAAACAAACACCTATCCTATACAATTATGTATAAGATAAGTAGTTGTAGTTCTCTTAACAACAGGGCTGGACAAAACAAAATGACGAAGAAAATAGTTTGGCGATTAAGGGAGCAGCCAACAACACAATCGCTCCGAGAGTTAGTAAAAGACGAATTACTAACCAAAGAACAGGCACAAGAAATCTTGTTTAGTTCAGAAACAAAAGAGGACAGAGATAAAGAATCTCTAAAAACAGAAATCAAGTTTTTGCGAGAGCTTGTAGAAA
>JAGYLR010000001.1 GCA_018400895.1 bacterium | reverse complement strand
CCTCTTGTATCCATATTATTGCGGTAGTGTCCAGTCCAAAGTCCCAAGCAACATACAGTGGATATCTCTCATCATACTCCATGCCTTCTACTACTTGACTCTCTACCCTAAAGTCCCCATACACCTTATCACCCATACTAGCCTCATAATCAATATCCAACTCCTGGTGTATCTCCTGCATGCTAGTAGCACGCTTAATCTGTTCATCATACCACGGTGATCTAGGTTTACCTGTCTCATTATCACGATACAAATCTTTCGAAAATATAGGATGCCTAGTCCAGTGCAGCCGCAGTATCGGCTTCTTTTGTTTATGTGCCAGGTTGGTTATAGTATAAAAATGACAGTTAGTCCCCCTAGTATTAGGCGTTGACAATGGTAAACGACAATTAGTTGTAGAAGAACACGCCTGCCACGCTGCCTTATCTGTCTGCTCCCATGAACTGAACTCGTCAAATAATATTGCCTTCCTTCTATCAGACCTACCAAAGTTAGTGTTATTACTTTCACCAGCGATAGTAGCCTCATGCTTAGGATGCACCAGCAACATATACTTAATGTTAACCTTGTCTTTTAGGGGTGGTATTAACCACGCAGGAGCTCTTTCGCATAAGTAAATGGCTTTTTCTATTAATGACTTTGTGTTCCCTTTTGTATGGACGTTCTCCGCCTTTTGGGAACCGACCAGAAAATTCCATCCGTGAAAATTCCACCCCCAAACAAATATAGAAATTAACAACCATGACAACCCCAGATCACGGGACTTCTCAATCGGCAGGTCATACCCCCTCTTTATAGCATCAATTATCTTATCAGACGCTTCCTCCTGATAGTCCCAGAGTAGAAACGGAATGTTCTTCCCTTCAATATCTTCAGCCCTAGGGTTCTCTATCCAAGCGAAATTATCCGCAAAGAACTTAAAGTCATTCTTACACAAGTCATAAGCTATGGCTCTATTCTTTATACAGTTCTCATGCTCATCTGCCGTGAGAATAGAATATTTAGTTCTAATGTCCAACTTACTTACTTTTGACATATAACACCTTTGATTTCCTCTTCAGGCACCATAATATAAAAATAACCGTCATCAACTTGCGCTGCGCGGTCTTTATCATCTTCAAATAAAAAATGTATTACATTATATGCTAACTTCATTAAAGTATCAGACAGCACCACTACACTATCACCTTTCTTGCAACTAGTAACATCAGGACCAACAGATAAAACCTCAACATCCTTCACATACCTTTTACGATCAATATTATCTGACTTAGCCCCTGGTAACACTATACCAGAATCAGTTAGCCTTTTAGTTGTGCCTTTTAAGAGTACATTAGCCTTTGTCGCTTTTATTGTTTTCATAATTGTGATTGTAAGAAACGCTTTTTGTCCTCATCGGTTTTTAGATTCTGCATAAGCTTAGCTACATCATAGTCTATGTTCTTTGTAGTTTGCTCTGTGCGTTCTGTAACCTCACCTGAGTTCAAGCGTGAGATGCGGTCTAGCTCACCGATGACAGAAGAGACTTCTTTTAAGAAAGCCATCTTCCCCTCTTTGGTGGATGCCTCATCTATAGCAGCGTTTATAAAATTAATTATTTTATCTTTTGAATCGGATATCTTACGGTTTTCCCGAGCCTTATCTAATGCAAAAAATTTCTTCTCAACTTCCATTCTAAGCTCAGGCTTTTCAATTATGCTCTTAATTGTGGTGGGTGAGGAATCGAACGTTTTGCTTATATGGTTGATGGATTGACCATCTAAATACATTTTGATTATCTCACCTTGATCTTTATATCTAATAGACATATCTAATAATATTATACCATGTGGATAAATTGTGGTCAAATCGGGAAAATATGTGGATAAGTTGTGTATAAGTTGTGTATAAGTAATAATACCACATGTTCTATTAAAAACATCAAGTAGGGTTGATGTGTTTTGCAGAAAAAATGGTGTAATTTTTAAAACGGCATCTATATTAAATTTAATGGGGGTGTGGTGGGGTGCGGGTGGCCTCCCTGCTTAATAAACATTTTATGCCCTAGCTTGTCAAGTTTTGCTAATGTTAGCCAATAACTAACTAAAAGCAAACTATAATTTTAGTTGGTTGTCAATTTATACGGCGGGGGATTTTTAGGAACTGAGTATAATAAACATTATACCCAGTTTCTTTTGTTTAATATTAGCGAAAAACAATCAACTAATAAAACTTTGAGGATAAAGGGCGTTTTACTGATTGTGGAATGCTTGACGTCTCTTTGTTGACAGGTTATTTATATTTATGGCAGATGTTACACTTCTGTTACACTTCTGTTACACTTAGTGTAACGCTAGTGTAACGCTTTTTTAATGCTAATTTAGCCAAATTGACTTAAATTGAATATTACACTGTTATTTTAACTTAAAACGAAGGGTTAATATATTTTTCTTGACACATTATATTTGTGTCTACTGTATCAAATTTATTTTTAAATACTAAACTAGTGTAACAATTAATAACATTTCCAAATCTAACCAGCAAAAACAGATATTTTCAAGGCTAAGATTAGCTAAATTTACACCGTTACACTTCTGTTCCCACACTTCTGTCTCATTGTAACAAAATTGACGTATTCCGTAACATATAGCTATATAATAACAATCCTGTCAATTTTTCATTGACAATACAAGCATAATATAGCCATATTATCTATAATATGTAAATAAAAGAGTATTGACAATAAGCAATATCTATATTGCTTATAAGCAATAACTTGTTATTGTTATATTGCTATAAGTTCTCCACAAACAAAGCTATTGACAATCATTTTTATTTTGATATATAATAATAATAATTGCTAGTCTATAGCCTAAAGGCTCTAGATTAGCCGGAAAGACTATAGACTGGCAATAAAAAACAATAAATTAACAAAAAAAACTATGAAAAACAATCTTATTAATGATCTAAAACGTCTAGCCAAAGACTTAGAGGCTAACAAAATTAATTTAAAGCAGTCTATTACTGCTTTAAAACTAACTATTAAACTATATGATAAATAATAATATGTATAAATTAACAATCAATCAGGGGCAAGGTTTTATAGAATTTATTAAGTTATTTAATAACCTTGATGAAGCTTGCAATTATGCTTTAAAATTTGATAACGTAAAAATATATAAAAATAATATTAAACTATATGAAAACAATTAAAAAAGAAATAAAAGAGTATTTTAATACAACCAATATAAAGGATATTGATATTAGCTAATTAATAGAATTTATTTGCTTTTATACTGACGAGCACTATAATGAACTAGGCTTTTACTTCAAAGAGGCTAGTAATAACTCCGATTATTGGGTCGAGGCCGTAGCAACTGATGAACGTTTGGAACTATATTTACATGATATATGATTTCAACGCCAATTTAAACGTTGAAAGTATGGAAGAAATAACCGCGCTAATAGATGATTACAAAATAATGAGCTAAGCCGTTGACAATCTCTATACTTTACCATTTTGATTATATGATCAACCAATTTAGCCAAACAAAAAAGGCAAAAATAGAACGTCAAACGAAGACAATTTAATGCTAGCCATTCTATTTATAACCTTTTACTTATCAATCTTATTAATTAATACATACAATAATATGAAAAACAAACAAAGACTTAGCAAACTTGCTAAGCGAAAAATAAACACATATTATATGATTGTCTAGTGGGTATACAACTGACCACAGCCAGAGGAATATATTTCAGCAGGCAGAAAGTAAGCTCCAAAGGCTGAACCTAATCAGGATCAAGTCAAGAGATCAATTGTTGTGATATTAGCCAAGAGGATTTACTTGATAAAATTGATAATTATCAGGATTTTAATGTAGTAGAATCAACAAGTACTAGATTATGATTATATAGAGGACACAATAAAAACGAATATGAGCGGCGAAATGAAATATACAGTTGGCTTATCTATGGAAACACGCCCCGATTTTATCTGATGCATATAGAGGACAATAAGTGAATATGGTATAACAAGACTTAAGGCGGCGGACTAATTAAACTTTCAATATGGCGAAGGCTATTTTATGATACTTTCACGGTTGTAAACGCCTTAAAAGAATATCACAATAATTAAAAACAACTATATGAACACCTGACTTAAAACAATTATTTGATCACCTCCGAGAGCGAATTACAAAATGAAACTATAAGCACCGCCGAGATATTACAACTGCAGGAATTAAAAGACTATATCCCGCGGGATGATGTACTATTATTAGAAGAGGCGGGCATCCCGGAATTTGAGGAGCATTGCCCTAATAACCTAATTTAAATTAAATAATAAAAATATGAAAGTTAAAACAATTTGTGAGCATTGCGGGAGAAAACAGACAACAGAAGAGAAAAATTTTTCTCTTAATTATTTACCTTGTAAATTTTGCAAAAAAGAGGATGTGCTAAGGGAACTAAAAACCGCTTAATCCCTTGCCCTTGTCTATAATTGACTTAACCGTTTAATTATAGGCAAAAACAAGGCTATACAAGCCCCGTGCTGAGCTTTTAAGTCTATAGGCTGATAGCTAGCACCTTATTAACTGGCGGGATGCCATAGCAATTAATATTAATTGCTATAGCACTTTAACAATTAAATTATATGAAGAAAAAAACAATCAATTTATATTCTTTTAATGAACTAAATGAGGAGCAAAAAGAAAAGGTGATTGAAAATTATGCTGATATAAATACTAATTATGATTGGCATAATTACATTTTGGAAGATTGGAAGGAAAAACTAAGCAGACAAGGTTTTGAAGATGCTGAGATTAATTTTACTGGCTTTTGGAGCCAAGGAGATGGAGCCAGCTTTAATTGCCAAGTCAATCTAGAAAAGTTTTTAAAAGGCAGAAGGATAGCTAAAAAATATCAATCAATCTTAAATGATGAAGAGGCTGACTTATCTATAAGTATAACTAATAACGGTCACTATTGCCATGAGTATATGATGATTATACATTTTGATGATTGGAAGGGATTGATAACCGCTGAGCTTGAAAAGTTTATTTTAGAAGAGGCAAGGGAGCAAGCTAGAAAGATTTATGATGATTTATATGATAATTATGAGGGATTGACTAGCAAGGAAGCAATAATTGATACATTAATAATTAATGAGTATTTATTTAATGAAGAAACATTAAAAATTGATAGTTAAAAATAGCTTTTTTTCTACTTAATACCGCTATAATTAATATTTATTTAATATTTATTTAATATTTATTTAATATTTATTTAATTATACCGCTAAAAACTACAAAAAAACAATTTTATTACCGCCATAGAATTGTTTTTTTTTATATCTATTTAATAGCAAAGAAAAAATTTTTCTGGAGAACAAAGGAGAGGCGGACGGAAAATATTTTTCTGGAGAATTCAGGAGAGGCGGATCGCTAATATTAGCCAATAACAATACTATTGACTAATATATTCATTGTGCTATAATATAAAAGCACCTAGTAAAATAATTTAAACTTATGAAAAAAATAGTGGGTAATAAAATTAAAGAACTAGCTAATGAGAAGGGGGTAACTCTTTATTCTCTCGGTGCTCAGACCAAACTGCTAAAAGGTGGACGCATATATCAGATAGCAAATAAAAAAGAGATGTTTGTGTCAGTGCAAAATGCATACTGCTTAGCCCAGGTCTTGGAAGTGCCAATGGAGGATCTGTTTATTATAGAGTGATAGTAGCACACCCCTAGAGGGTGTGTTATTATTAACCTGTAATACCATGCTTAAACAGGACAAAATAAATGAAGAAGGTTTATTTAATTTTGTGGAGTTTTTATTGAAAGAAGAATTCCAACCTAGTCTTGTGAGCATATATCTTAGAGCTATTGGGAGTGAAACAAACTCCAATCTAATTATAAAAGCTTATTATTATAAAACACATGGAAATAGAAAAATGTGTCAAAGACTACTTCGGAGAGTTGGAATTGATATCAGCGAATCAGGCGGTTATGTTTACCCAGAGCAAGAGCAATGAGCTGGGTTTTTATTTACTTGAATTAGTGGACTTTGATGGGACAATGAGAATAGAGATGAGAGTACCTAAGATTATAAACGATGTTTCTTTGGAGATCGTTTGTACACAGGATATATTTTCTGCTTATTCGACTTTTAATCAAGCTACCTTAGTCGAAAAATTAGACTGGGGATATAATTTATACTTAACTGCCTTTTATGCCAGGAGCTAATATACAAGATGTCGCTTTTGAGTTTTATAGCGATGATAAATATAGAGAGGATTTAGTATATCATACAGGTTATGATTGCTTTATGATCTATAACAATGGGCATTATAATATTTTAAATACTAAAAGGGAATTTACTAAGCTAGTAACACAGTTCATTAGAGCTAAGTTCCCTAATAAAAATTGGTCAATGAATAGTGTAAAGGATGTTATAAAGTGGGTTGAAGTGGAAACTCCCAGAGAGATTGATAGTGAGGATGATAACTTAGTTGCTTTTAAAGATAAGATATTTAATATTACCACTGGTGAGGCTGAACCATTTTCTAAGGATAAATATTCTATTCATTATGTACCGTATAATTATGATGAAACTAAAATAGAAACACCGATATTTGATAATTTTTTAAGAACATCTCTGACATATAAGACAGACACTAATAAGACTGATGATGAATTAGTTAATGTGGTGAAAGAAATGCTGGGGATGTTGTTTATCCCTAATGTAAAGGCTGGTAAGGCGTTTTTCTTATATGGTAAGCAAGGTGATAATGGTAAAGGGGTATTATCACAGGTAATTAGAATGATGATGGGGGCTGATCTTTGTAGTGCCTTGTCATTGGAGGACTTATCTAAGGACTTTACTAAGCATAAGCTGATAGGTAAGAAGGTTAATGTTAGTGATGAGTTAGATGAGAAGTTTGGTAAGTCCAGGATATTTAAAGCTATTGTGACTGGTGACCCTATATTTACTAGGCGATTATATGGTGATGGTTTTGATTTTGTGCCTAAGACTAAGCTGGTGTTTTCTACTAATAGAATGCCTACTTTTGAGGGTATTGATGGTGGACTCAAGCGGAGAATGATGATTATCCCATTTTATAAGAGCTTTACCAACGACCAAAATAAGGATTATAACTTAATAGATAAGTTAAAGAAAGAAATACCTGGTATTGTTGGCTTGGCTTTAAATCAGGCACATAAATTAATGGAAAATAACTATCAATTCTCTAATTCCAAAGCGATGGATGAGAGTATGAATGAGTTTTTATCAGAAATATCTAGTGCTTTGATGTTTTTTGATGAGGGATATTTGGTTGATGATGATGGGGCTTATCCTTCTCAGGAGTTATATGTTAAATATCGAGAGTGGTGCGACCAGAATGGTAAGAAGCCTATGAGCAGACCTAACTTTTCTAAGGACTTAATTAGTGGTGTAAATGGTCTTGAGGTGAAGGTTAAAAGAGTAGATGGTAAAAGCACTAGGACATTTAACGTTATGTCATTTGAACCTAAAACTGATGATGATACTTATCTAATAGATGGGAAGGAGGTTGAGTTTTGATGTTTAATTACAAAGATTTTGGTTTGGAATTAAAGGATGCTGTTGCTATCAGAAGGCGTTATGTGAGAAGGGAAGTGTCAGCTAGACAAAAGCAGAAAGCACGATGGTTTGAGCTTTATTACAAAGATAATAAAGAGGGTAAGTGGTTGTGCCTTGATAATATAAAGAGATTAAATAATGAAATTCAAGCGTTGGAGTTTAGTGTGAGAAATTATCATAGGGCTAGCAAGATAGATTTAGCCGAGATAAAGAAAATACCTATCCCTAAGATATTAGATATGTATGGGATTAAAATGAATAGAGGGTTCTTTAAACTAAGAAGAGAGGAAAATACCCCTAGTTGTAAATATTATGAGAGCACTAATTCTTTTTATGACTTTGGATCAGGCAAGGGTGGCTCAAATATAGACTTGGTTATGGAGTTAGATGATTGCAGGGTAGTAGACGCTATCAAGAAATTAAAAGCCTGTGGATAACTTATCTTGACAACATTATAAATTGTGCTATAATATAAATATTAACAAATAAATATATGAATGAATTAAGACATTTCAAAAATGAAACTGGAATGAAGATGGCTCGCATGAGACAGTTGACTGGTATCTCTATCCAGAGTTTATCAAGCATTATGTCTAAGACCCCAGATGGTCTTAGAAAAATAAAGGTCGATACATTATTAACAATATTTAACACGCTGGGTGTCAATTTAGTATCTGACACTCACATAATTAACAAAAAATAATATGGATTTAAATCTAGACGGTGCTAAAGAAGTTCAAGCCAATTGGCTCAAGTTCGAAAAAGTTGGCGATGGCATTAAAGGCACCTTAACAAATAAAAGTTATAACAAAGGTGAGGACAACTTTCCTGATCAATGGGTATATGAACTTCGCACTAAGGATGGTGAAGTTTGGAACGTTCCTGTTAGTGTAAATAAGAAAGGAACTGTTCAAAGACTTAATAACTGTGCTATTGGTGAAATTATCGCAGTTGTCTTTGATAAAGAAGGTGAAGCCTCACAGAAGGGTTTCGCTAAGCCAAAGTATTATAAAGTATATAGCTTTGGAATGGACCCAGATCATACCAATGATATGGACGATGGGGAAATTGATGCTGAAGGTATTGAATTATAAATTAACATATAGGGCAGGTTATCCCCTGCCCTATGTAAAAACATGAAACTAACATTTGCTAATTATTATACTAATAAGAACAAATACCTAACTAATTCTAAGATAAGTTGTTTCCTGCACGATAAGCCTATCTTTAAAAAAAGATATATAGACGGTGATATGCCGGAGTTGGAAACTAATAGTTTAATAGTTGGTAAGGCTGTTGATACTTGGATAGTTCATGGTAAGAGTGTGTTTTTAAGAAAGTATGAGAAAGCAGTTTTAAAAAAAGATGACCCTGATAAGTTTGAAAGGCAAAAAATATCTGTTAAAAAAATCCTAAGCCCTGCTTTATATGATAAAATAGTGGCTATGTCAGAGAATTTAATGGAGACCACTGTTATGCAGGATATAAAATTAAACTACCAGAAGAACAAGATATTTCAAGCAGATATAAAAATGGGCAGGTGGTTAGGACTAGCGGGTATTCCTGATTTCTTCCAAATAAATGGCAATGCGGCGGCAATTGTGGATCTAAAAACTACGAATGTAATAGGCGAGAGGTTCACTAGACACGCTGAGGAGTACGGATATTATAGACAAATGGCTATGTATTCATACTTAATCGGATTAAAGTATAAAAAGGTTCAGGATTTTGACTATTATATTATAGCGGTAGAGAATGTTGAGCCTTACAGAGTGCAGTTATATGTCATGGATCCGTATGTTATAGCTAATGTTAGGGAAGATTTATTCAATAATATTATTCCAAAAATAATATCAGAGAAAAACTTTAAGAAACCTGATGTTGATTGGGATAATTATATAGAAATTTAATATGCAATGTCCACAATGCAAAAAACATTATAATGATATTATCGAGGTAGAAACTATTAATGATCTTGGTTGGTGTCTTGAATGCGAAGAGAAAATGGTGGGAGAGGAAGCTTATTTCTGGGAAAATTTAGCTAAACATAGCGAAGATTATGAAGGCTTAGAGAGATACTTAGAGGGTAAAGCTGAGGCTAGAGAGAACATTGATGAGAAAATAAAATATAATGATATATGACTAAAAATCAAAAAATATCTAAAAGCCTCAAGAGCTACCACAGAACTAAAAGAGCTTTAAAGAGTGCTAAGAGAATATTTATCTTTATAGCAGTAGTTGCTTGGTTAAACTTTATTATCGGTGTACAAGCTAATGCCCCTGAAGCTAGACAGTGGGGACTACCACAAGCCAGAGATAGAGAGTTAAGTGTGATAGAACAGATCAGACAGATTGCTAAGGAGGAAGGGGCAGGGCAATACGCAGATTATTTAGTAAAGTTGAGCTATTGTGAATCCAGACATGACCCATTAGCAGTTAACGATAAAGGAAATAACCCAGCAGATAGTCGAGATCGTGGATTGTTCAATACAATTCTTTTGGCAGAGCCAAGTTTCAGATGAGTGTGTTTCTCCGTCGATTGTTCAACTAGACAAACTATTAAAATGATAGAAGCTGGACTTCCAACATAGATGGGTATGTGATAAATACGTTAAAGGTGTTCAATAGAAGTAGTAATGAAATAAAATGCTGACCGTTGTGGCAAGGCTAGTAGGGCGGTGCATAGGCGTCTCGAAAAACCTTTGCCTTCGGATATGGCATAGTATTTTAAAAATTGGCCCTGATTTGTCTTGGTCTTTGGGCACTGTTGCCCTTCCGCGGCGATGATTGGTGGTCAATTATTGCGGACAGCATAGTTTGACCTAAGACTTCCGCTGAGTTATCTAAGACGAATAAGCGGATTAGCTAAGTTGTTAACCATATAAAGGTAGGTTAACAAACTAATAACCCCACAACCTAAAGTGGGATAATAATAAATATATGAAGTTAAATCCTAGCGGTGGTAATGATAAAGTTTATACTCAGATTATTTAGCTAAATATATTATCGATTATTTTAAAACCCTAATACTTTGGAAATTTATTAGAACCGAGTGAGTGATAGGGATATTTCTTAAATATATGAAAGCTGATTGGTATGAGTTGGAGGCGGAAGGAAAGGGCTTCACATTTGTGGTGACACCTATGAGCTGGGCGATTACTAACCCCTTTCTTTTTTAGCCAAATTAGAAAATTTTTTAAATCATTTGTATAAACTGAAGGTAAAATATAGTATTTCTATGTCCTACAAATCCCTATAATTGGACTAAAGGCTCGGTTGAGGGATATGTCGGATAATAATTATGGTATTAAAGAAATAATATTAATAGATACACCTAAAAGAATTTCCTCAATCAGGATTCCAATGGTCTATAAATCATATCAAATTAGATTATAAAGGAGACATTAAACTAACCCCCATCCTTAGAGCTTGGAAGTGATATTGTTTCTTAACAAGGGAATTAGTAAAGTGTAAGACCAAAATGACTTTTGGGTCATCTGTTCCAGAGCGTGTTGTGTCCCTAACGAAGGCAGTCTTACTAAATCCTTGTTAATAAACAAATATATGAAAAAATTAAAAATAAAATCTATGTCATTAATAAAACGTGAACAGGTATTAGAAAATCTTGAAGATGTCAAAAATACATCAGAAGCTGAAACAAAAAAGAGGAAAAAGTAGTTGGTTTAGCGATTAAAAATCGTTGGGAATCAGTGAGATCCCTATTTTTCCAAAGCACAAGGACAACTTATAAAGAAGCAGTAGAAGAAGCTAACCTTAGTGGTGCTGATATTAGTGGTGCTGACTTTCGTGGTGCTAACCTTCGTGATGCTGACCTTAGTGATGCTGACCTTAGTGATGCTGACCTTCGTGATGCTAACCTTGCTTATGCTAATAACTTCAGTGGTGCTATATATGCCTTATGCTAACCTTCGTGGTGCTGACCTTAGTGATGCTCACTGAAAGCGCTAGTATGATTGGTCTAGTGTGCAAATTCTATGGTCGTGGTGGCTCTATTGTAATTAGAAAAAGACTTAGATGGTTTCTTAGGAGCATTAGGATTTTAAGCTTGAATAATAACCTAACCTAAAGAGTGGGATAATAATAAATATATGAAAAATTGGAAAAAAGACTGGCACGACCCAGCAACATTATCTCCTCAAACAAATACAAGACCTTATAACCCAAACAAGAGAGAAGAAACTATTAGGGACGGAGTAATATAACAAGCAAATTAAGAGCTTGGAAAACAGTAAAAGATGAATATAGAGAGAAGTTAGATATTGAAAACAAAAAAGCCAGATTCACCAAACCATAAAAACAGGTGGCTTGATAAATAATTTAATGTTATCAAAACACTCTGTTAGTGTTTTTAGAAGATATATTAAAGGAATTACTTAACAAACTAAAAAAAGTAATATGAAAACAATGTGTGCTACAGGGAGATTGTTTAAGAATTTGATGAAAGGATTTGAAGATAAGAGTATATGGAATTTTGTAATTTACATCCCCTCCTTATAATTTAGGTAATGGTCATCATACTGGTAACCAAGAAGACATAAGGCTTATGATGATAACTTGCCAGAGCAAGAATATCAGAAATGGCAAATAGAAGTTTTAAATGAATGCTATAGAATACTTAAAGACACAAGAGAGTTTAATTTATAATCATAAAAATAGAATTAAAAATGGCATTCAAGTACACCTTATGAATGGTTATTAAAGACAGATTTTATAATTAAGCAAGAGTTGGTTTGGTTTAATGGGTCCTCAGCTTTGACAAAATAAGGTTTTATCCAATGACAGAAAGAGTTTATTGGTTTAGCTAATTCAGAAAAAACAAAACTTTTAACGCTATAAATCATCACGATTTATTTGGCAGAGATGAATGGAAAGCGGTTGGAACAAAGGTAATCATACAAGGGCATTCCCAGAAAATGGTTAGCGATTTCTTATTATGTTTTCTGATGCTAAAATTATTTGAGCCTTTTACAGGAAGTGGGACTACATTGCTTTCAGCTAAAAATCTTAATAGAGATTTTTATAGGAATAGAAAAGACCTGAATACTGCGACATTATAAAGAAAAGAGTTAATTGTAGAATTATTAAATAACTTAACAAACTAAAAAAGTAATATGAAGTTTATCTGCCCAAAATGTAAAAAAGACCTTTAAAGAGATATGAGATTAGGAGCAGAGTAAGAATGCTTAACAAAGAGGGTTATAAGTCTTGTTGTCTTGATAGCAGTGATACTACATATTGTAAACCAATTAATAAACTAAAAAGTAATATGAACAAGAGCAAGAAAGAAAAAGATTTAATAAAACACCGGACATAATCCTGACAATATTATTAGCTTAAGCGGACAAATAGTAAGTGGACTAATAGTAATGTCTAATGGAACGAAAGAGTTGCACGATGGTGGCTATCCTTTTATTCAGGAATATGGAATTATCAAGTGATGGCTTAGTTGATTTAGGTTTGGCGACCATTGGGTTTCTTATGTCCCGACAAATACAGACTCCTATGGTAAAACATATTTCATATTTTCCCTTGGATGAATAGAGATAAGAAGTGGAAAATGATGATAATTTTATTTCGCTTTCAACTTTTCAGATAGAATATCAAGAAGAAGGAGATTTCATTACATAATTAACTAACAGCCCTTAGGGCTAAATAATATGAAAACTAAAACTTGGCAGGAGAAATTTGTGAGGGCTTGGGGAGAAGAAAAACACTTATCAGATTATTATGTGAATGATGTTAAACAGCATCTCCAACCTTATAACTCAAAACAAGAGAAGAAACTATTAGGGAGGTGGAGAGTAAAATAATAGATATTGGATTCTTTGTAGATACTAAAACGATTGAAAATAGAAGAGTAAGCTCTAAAGCTGGGGTTGTTGGTTATACTCAGGAATGGTTTTAAACAACTTGAAAATATACTTAACAAACTAAAAAGTAATATGAAGACTATGGCAGGTTAGTACAATATATGGCAAAATCCTAAGTTCAATTTACAAAAGACAATGAATATTACACTCCAAAAAGAGTTTGTTAATAGGTTTGGTTATTTTGATTATGATCAGCTACCACTAAAGAAAAGCAGAAGAATTTGGAGTATTAAATTATGATACTATTGAAACGGGCGGTCTAAAACAAGACTGGACTAAATATAAAGGATATGTATGGATTAACTTCATTTACAATTAAACACGAATTTATAAAAAAGGCTTGGGAAACTTATCAGGTTGCTAAAAATGAGATATATATATTATTCCCAAATAGAGTTTATAACAACTATGAGATTTCATAATTCAGTGGGTGGTGGAAAGATATTTATCTAATGGTGCCTCAAACTTTCAAAGTGGTTTAGGGAAGAAAGGAAAATCACCAGCGTTTGGTAGTGTTGTAATGAAAATACAAGACACTTGGGAAATAGAAATGATAAATATTAAATAAGCAACAAACTAAAAAGTAATATGAAGGCAACGAAAAGAACACGACAAAAAGTTATAGATGACCTTGTAGAGGGGAATAGAAACTATCTCCCTTTATATAAAGATTTAGAATCAACTATTAAGGATATAAGACCATATACATAAATTATTATAATATGAAAATTAAATGTCGTAGTCAAGGGACCAGGAAAAACGATGAGGCTCGCTTTGATGGCTCTATTGGTAAAATAAATACAAAACTTTCTTTCTGCCTTGATAAATGCAAAGCCTTATTTAAAATATATATATCAGAAGAAAACAATTAAAAACTTATAAGACAAATAATAAATAAACAAATATGCTTACAAATCAAACATTTATCATTAAAAATCATAGAGTAGAATTAGAAAGAAATGAGAACTTGGGGGCAATAACAATTACAGATATAGAAACTGGAGAAAAGATTTATAGATGCTGAGGTATCTGTATTAAGAAAGATAGTTAAATGCCTCCCTAGATAGTCCTTATATTTTTAGTGATAATAATAAGTAGTATGAAAAACATTAAATTTAAGAGCTTATACTGGTGGTAATTGGTTACTTATTTTACATTAGAACAACATAAATAACCAGAACCAGTATTAGAGAATTATAACCTAAGGAATTGGTGTCAATACACAGGTCTTAAAGACGATAATGGCAAAGAGATTTATGAAGGGGATATTGTAGTGTTTTCTGGTAATGGCGGAAGAAGAAAATCAAAACCAGTTGCAGTAGAGATGAAAAACCAGGGATGGTTTCCGTTTGTTGGAGATTATGACGAAGAATATATTGATGATTTTGTAGAAGTAATCAGCATCTTTTGAAAATCTAACTTAATTAATAATAAATAATATGTTAATTACTTGTATATTAAAAAACAAATCAGCTAGTTTAGATATAAAAAGGCATCAGATAAATTAGCGGTATATGGAAACAGACATACTAGCGGGTGCTAAGAATTAGCCCTTAGAGCGATGAGAGACAAACTACTGCTGGAAAAATTATCAAAACTAAAATCAGTTAAAGAAATAAAGGCTATTATAAAGAAATAGAAAATAAAGACAAAAGAAATTGAGAACAGTATAGAGTATGTAATTTTTGGGAAGCTAAAAAGTTTGATACCTATGAAAATGTAAAGAAAAATGGACTAACTTATTATTTTTAACAATATGAAAGACGAACTAATTAAAATCTTGCCAGATTTAAAACAGGCAGTTGAAGATGGAATTGTCTACATAGGCGATTTATTTGACAGAGCAGTTTTATATTATAAAATTGCCAACTTTGCTGGGATAGCCATTTCGTTGATTGTTTTAATTGCTTACTCTATCTTTATGTATAAAACCCACTCGTGGGTTGAAAGGGATGAGTATAATGAGTGGGAGGACAGAGTGTTCCCAGTGACTATTGGGAGCGTGCTTGCTTTATATCATTCTTTCTTTTTAATTTTTTTTATTAAACTTATTTTCCAGCTATACATTGTCCCTGAAATATATATTTTACAATTATTAACATCTAAGTGATATGAAAGACACAACAGGAAAAGAAATGCCACAAATAATATCTAATTGTAGATGTGGCTTAACTGGTGAAATTTGTGAAATTGCAATCCTAGTTTAAAAGAACAACAATTAACCTGTCAAGAAAAAGAGATACCTACCTTCGAGCCAGGCTTAGAAGGATTCGGCGTTGCTAAAAGACTTTATTATAAAGAAAGAGATTATTAAAGAAGCGATAGAAGACTTAAAAGATGAAACAAGAGCAAGAACAGGTGCTTTTAAATACGACTTATTCTATGATGAGTGTATTGATATAGTAAAAATACTCTGTAAACTAATGTTTGTTATCAAGGGGATTGCCTTGATGTATTAAAAACTTTACCAGAGAATAGTGTTGGTATTAATCGTAATGACCCTCCATATGAGCTTGGCTTTATGGGTAAGAAATGGGATAACTCTGGTATAGCTTATAATAAAGATATGTGGGCTGAATGCCTTAGAGTATTAAAACCAGGTGGACATCTTTTATCTTTTAGTGGAACAAGAACTTATCATAGAATGGCAGTAGCTATTGAAGACGCAGGATTTGAAGTGAGAGATATGATTGAGTGGGTATATGGGAATGGAATGAGCAAGGGTAATGTTTGGAATAAAGGCAAAAAAGAACGAGTGAACGATTAAATAAGAAAATGATTTAATGGTTGCCAATGGTTATGAGGGTTGGGGAAATGTAGGAATGAAGCCAAGGCCACGAGCCAATGGCATTTTGTAGAAAGCCAATAGAAAAAGGATTAACAGTAGCCGAGAACTGTCTTAAATGGGGAACAGGTGGAATAAATATAGATGAGAGTAGGGTTTTTAGAGATAAAGACGATAAAGCGGCTGGTCAGAAGCACCAGGAAGAAGCAAGTGGATTTGCTCCTGGTGATGAGAGCAAAATGGATTATTCTAAAACCAAGAGAACAAAAAAATGATAATGAACTCGGTCGCTTCCCTGCCAACCTAATCCACGACAACAGCGAAGAAGTAAGAGAGTGTTTTCCTGAGAGTAAGAGTGTAAAAGGTAAACCAAGACAAGTTAAAAATATAGGAAGTTTTGGCGGTGGAACAACTAATAGTGATAATGAATACAACGACTCAGGCAATGCCAGCAGATTTTTTAAAAGTATTATCTACCAAGCAAAAGCAAGTAAGAGTGAAAGGAATAAAGGGTGTGAGGATATTGGTGGTAACAAACATTGTACGGTCAAACCCACTTCATTGATGAAATATTTAATAACTATGATAACCCCTAAAAGGTGGAATAGTTTTAGACCCTTTACTAGTTCAGGTTCTACTCTCTGTAGCCATAAAGAGAGCGACTTTCAATATATCGGTATAGAACTAACAGAGAATACTTACCCATAATACAAGCAGAACTGGTTGTGAAGTTATACAAGTATTATACAGAAAGAAGAAAAGCCAATAAAACAGGAAGAAAAACCTATACAGAATGATATACAAGAATAATTCAGACATCTGCCCTAAGTGTGGTGGTAAAATAGTCAAAACAAAGGCAAAAAAATATGCGAAACAATGTATAACTTATTACTAATATGAAGATTAAAATTACAAGCTACAATGAAACTTACCACACCTTTAAAACAGAACACGATGACCTAGATTTACCTAAGCTCCACGAGATATGGGAGAAATGTTTATACTCTCTAGGCTTTGGAGAGGAAACTGTTGAAGGTTTTATGATAACGAAGAAAATATATGAAAATGAAGAAGAAACGATCACAATCACTGTTGATTGGGAAATTAGCTAACATTAGCAAAAATAACCTGTGCGAATTAGGCTCTGAGAGGCTTATATTCATACAATGAAATCAAAAAGATGACTCAATATACCTTGTGGAAACACCAAAAAAACTTAATAATGAACCTCAATCCTAAGAAGTGGTTGTTGGCTTGGGAATGTGGCACAAGGAAAATCTGACTGCTATGGAACTTATTAAGAAAAACCAACAGCAAGCTGGAGCTATTTATAAATGTTTAATAGTTTGTCCTAAGTCTTTAAAGGAACAGTGGCAAGACAATGTTATAAATATGTATCCTGATAAGAAAGACTGGCAGGGTGCCCACTGTAATGACTAAGGAAGAATTTAGAAATGGGTGATGGCCGGAAGAAAAACCAGAGAAATAGTAAGGTTGATATATGATGAAATACATTATAGCTCTGGGGTCAGCCCTAAATCCTAAAGCAAGATTCTATGATGTTTAAAACACTCTATGCTTATATAGAATATGCTGATCCACAGATATATTTATCTGGCTACTGCTACACCCTACTTATCTAGTCCTTTAAATATATTAGCTTATGGTTTTATTTTTAGGTAAAGATAAGAAAACCATCATGGAATAGATGGGTATTTGAATCAAAGTTTTTTTTATAGTTTTAAAATTGGAATGCGTAAAGTCTGGCAACCTAAAAAGAATATTAAAGAAGCTATGGGGGTGTTAGTTTCTAAGTTAGGCAACACAGTTACGATGGAAGAGGCTTTAAGTGATGAATTAATGCCTGAGCAAATCTTTCAACAGAATACTTTGATTTAACTAGGAGGAACAGGAAGAAGCTATAAAGAATATAGATGAAGAAGGCATTGTTCTGATTGATTCAGACTCACCTCAAATTTGTGGAGCTACACTTAAGGATGGCTATACAGATGATCAAATTTAAGTCAGAAAAGTTTGATCGATTAAAGGAATTAATAGAGAATGATAAGCTAGTAGTGGTTTGTAGGTATAATAATGAGATTGAGCACCTAAAGAAAAGTATAAGTAATAAAGATATATTTGTGATAAATGGTGCTTGCAGAATAAAAAAGTTCTCTGTGATGAAGCTGAATCCTCTAAATAAAGCAATAGTATTTATACAATCTTCTACAAGTGAAGGATATCAGCTCCTGGTTTTTTCCATTAATGGTATTCTATTCTTATGATTTTCATTGAAGAATTATATACAAGTCTGTGGACACTATACATAGACGTGATAAATTAAAACGTAATGTATATAAATCTTTAATTGTTAAAGGAACTATTGATGAGGATGTATATAAAATTTATCCAAAATAAGAAGATTTTCAAATATCTATTTATGCCCAATAATAGAACAACAAAGAAGATGGTTAAATGGGAACAAATTCCATTCACAACTAATGCGCTACTTAAAATATAACCTACCTATAAGAACACCTAAGAGTTTCTTGTTGAAACTAAAGTTGTCAGACCTGGTAGTAAAAACTTTCCTTTAAAGAGTTAAGCGAGAAAGAAGAACGTCTGCTCTTACGAGCTAAGTATGGTAGTGTATTACAGACCCCTCAGACGCCCTAAGAACAGGGACTAGCACACGATGCAAGCTGTGTATCAGGTGGAGGTTATGTGTTTATACAATGGGTAAGACCTGGTAATAAAACCTTTTACTGTATAGATATTAATGACTTACTCCAAGCACGAAATAATAATAAAACCCTAAACGAAAAGACAGCTAATTAGAATAGCTGCCTTCGTCGGGAATTAAAATAATATGAATAATAAAGGAGAATACGCTATTGTAGCACTAATAATAGGATTGTTTATCTGGTTGTTATTAGTACTGCTTATGCTCCCTTATGAGCATAATTAGAAGAAACTAAGTATGATCCAGTGATAGGAGATGAGTATGGTCATTCACCTTATAGTTATTAGTTCCTAAGTTGTAAACCTCCCTCCACCAGAGCCACTACCTTCTAATTCTTCTTTAGAATAGCTTGTTGGTGTTGCTCTCCCTGTAGTCACCACTCCAACGTCTAACATTATCTTTAATAAAGACTCAGTGTATTCTTGTTCTTTTCTTTCTTTAGCTGATCTAGGTCAGCTTTTGTTTTGACTTTATTCGTTAAAAATCACCTTAGCTTGTTCTCTTTCTCCTGTTATTTGAGAAAATACTGAACTTAATCTACCAGTAGGTAGTGCATATAACCAATACTTTCTCATAGGGTTAACTACTGAATATTTAATTTCTTCACCTTTATCATTTTTCAAAGTTCTTTCTTCCCCACTCTAACCACTCTTTAATATCTTCAGGCATTTTCTACCTTAAACTCACACTTTTATCTTCAGTTATTTGTTTATCTTTAAAAGTGTTAAAGTTAGTTCTAACCTCCATAGGTATTTTAATGGCAGGTGTTAGACCACTTAAGAATGTCCTAGTAGGATCAGTTAAAAATTTCATAAGCTTCAATGGGTGGCATACCTAAACCTGATAAGTTTCACCATTTTTATAAATAACGCTTATCTTCTTCTAAATATGAAGGTAATAAATCTCTCTGTGTAATACCATCTTCACCATTAGCTTCTCTAATAGCTTTAAAGAATCCAGTCATTTTACCAGGTTTTCAATTAATTCTTCCAAAATCATCAAGGTATAGCATGTCTTTGCCAAGTATAAATAAATTTATAATTCTTTTAAGAACACTTCTTTCCATGTCAGTAGCAGCAAATGGAGCATAGTAAGTGGTATCTATAAAGTAGTATTCATAGCTTCTTTAATGGTTTTACCATCAGCTATCTCAACAAAAAACAATGGTAAACGTAGATTAGCTTCAACAGTAGAACCTGCTTTCATAGGTAAAGTCTTTAACCTTTTTAGCAACACTTGGTTTAAGTTGTCTAACTATATCGTTAATATCTAAAGCACCATTGTTCTAACATACCACCTTTACCTATTTCTTCCTTCCATTGTTTGTAGTATAGTTTTATATAAACTTTTATCATAGATTTAACCTCATCTGTACCTTTTAATGTCTCTCTTACAGCATTTACTGAATACTTAACCCATTAGGATTAGCTAAAAAGTTCATAAAACCACCACCTAAATAGTTCCTACCGTGAGATGCTGGCCACCAACCATAAACAGATGACTTCCACATATTGTAGTGATTCATATATCTTTAATAGTTTGTTTTGTATGTCATCCATCATTAAAACTTCCACTAGTTTTCTTTAAGTCAGCTACCATAGGCTTAGGTAATAATATACCTTCTGGTAATGCCTTTATTTCAGGATCAATATACTCTACTCCATCTTTAATTACTGGTTGATATTCAGTAATAACCAACACCTTTTCTACTGTGTTCCTTATCTTGAATACAGTTTTTAGCTTTACCTTACACCAAACTTATCTGCTAAGTTTTTAAGTAGTTATTTTTGTGATATTTCTTTATTAGCTTTTTGTCCTCTAGCTAACGTTAAACAAAGGATCAGTTTCAAAAAAATTCTTTCCACTATAGCAACTTTCTCCATAAACTCTTTAAGCATATCGTACACTTTTCTTTGATACTCGTGGTCTCTCTGCTTTCCAAACTTTACCACTAGAATCTTTAAATATCTGTTAGCTTCAGGTAAGTCATCCATCTTACCCTGTAATTCTTTTAATAGTATTAATTTCTTGTCTAGTTTAGACACTTTTCTACACCTTCTATTTTATTTATTAAATTATCTGGTCTCTCAACCTCTCTTTCTTAGGTGCGTTGATTAAAAGCTTCTACAAATTCCCTAGTTTCTTTATTAGTTGTTTCAGTTGTTTAAGTGTATACTTATCTTTTAGTAAAGCCTTCTCTGAAGTATTAACCAAACCATTGGCTGTTTTATCACTTGGTATCTATGACTTATCTTTCTACCTTTAGGGTCAATACAGGTTAGCAACCTTTATTGTCTGGTATATTTTACCAGTCTTTAAGAATGCTTTCTTACTTGTTCTTTTTTTTAAATTATTAACCTGATTAGCTAGTTTACTAATAGCTTTCTGTCTTTATTAATTAATCCTATCAGCTTGTTTATTTAAGAATCTTTCTTCAGCTTTTTTTATTATAAGGTTTTAAAATTTAATTTATCAGCTTTACCAAATTGTGGTTTAGCTTCACCTGCTTCATCAACAACTTATATAATACTCTATCTTTATATTCAGACTCTTTATAAAAGCTGTGTTATTTTCATATACTTAGCCACGTTCTTTTTAGACATAGCTTTCCCTGCTTCCTTGGTTAGTATGTGAGGCATATAACCTGATAATAACTTCATACATATCTGCATCTAAAGCTTTCCCTGGCTTCATCAGACATTTTATATATATCTTTTGATATTTTTCAAAGTCTCAACTAGATTATCAAGTGTTGATTTATCTAAATTTTAATACCAAAAGCAGAATAAGATGTTTCTATCTGTTCTGTTTATATAATTATAAGCTAAGTCTCTATCTTTCTTACTAACAGCATTATGGAAGTCTTTTCCTATTATCAGCTAAAGATTTAAACAGTTTATAATTTGTCAGGCTTCTCTTAAAACATCCTTTTTCATACCTAGATAAGTCTCAACTGTTTCTGTGCCCATATCTCCCATTTTCTTACCTTCTCTTAATACATCGGCACCATATTTAAATACACATGGACTCCTTCTTTAGCCCCCATAAACTTTATTAGCTATAGGAATATGTTGCATAAAATAATCAGTGTATCTTCAGGACCTAAGGCTGCTTTCTAAATACAATTTCTTGACCCACTCAAAGTAATACCTTTAAAAAATTTATCAGGATTTGATTTTAATTTCTTAAGCAACTCTTTCCAGTACTTCTTCTAATATTTTAGCAGCCTCTACCAGACCTTCTCTAATATTACCCTGTAGAATTTCAGCAGCTAATCTTTTCTCGTATCTTTCAGCTGTTTCAGTAGCAATCTTTTTTCCTGATTTAGTCAAGCCTTTCATTGAAGTGATGCCTCTTCTAAATAGTCCAGCACCACCACTATAAATGGTATTAGGATCCCCTAATATATCCATAGCTAGACCAAGTGTCCCAGTGCTAGTAGGGTCAACAAAACCACCTTCTTTAAATTTCCAGCCTTTACCACTTTCATTATATAACCAAGGCATTAAAATCTGATAAAGCCTTTCTTTCCATTCCTAATTTTTCTAACACATCTTTATGGGTTCTTTTGTCATAGCCATGTGAACAAACCATCCACAATATCCTTTACCGTATTAACTTCTAGTTTTACCTTCTAGTAAATCATAGCTGGCAGCACCATGTCTCTCCTGTAGATAATACTGATATATAACCTTTTGAAAGAAAGTAGGTTTATCCTTGTCTTCTTTAGTTTCTTGATATTTTTATATTGACTACGTTGAAGTAATGGTAAATATTTATCCATTTTCATCATAATATTTACATTATTTTTACTTGGTTCTCTTAATTGTAACATAAAGGTTAGTTATTATATTAAACACCATAATAAAAGGAAATTACCTTCATCATCGTAAACTGCTCTTTCTCCTCTAGTTTCTCTTTGCCCCTTAATGTTATCTTTCAGCCAATCTCTAGGTTGAATTCACCTTTCCACCACCACTAAGAAATCTTGGCGAGCTGTTCTCTCATTGCCTCTCGCCCCTCTTCATTTAAAGATGCCCATTCTGACATATTCATATTTGGATTAGCATTAGTATCTTCTTCTCCAGCCTCTGGAGTGCCACCATCGCCACCAAATAATGATTCTGCTTAGCTTCTGCATCAGTTCTCTTAGAACGTGTTAAGTCTTCCATATTAGCATTAAATGCTTCAAAATCTTCTGGGCTAGGTTATACATCACCTTGTATAAGATATTTGTCAGCTAATTTACCAGTAAATGGCTCCAAATACTTTGGTCAAGTTGATACCTAAGTCAGCAGCATATTGTGCTACTTTATTTTTAGCTTCATTGAATGTTAAATCTGTTAAGTCCTAGTTCGCCACCCTGTGTTGATTCAGCTCCAGCCTGAGCCAGCCCCAGCTCTAGCCAAAATTCTCCTGCCTGCTTGTTGGCTCTGATAGTTTCTTCTAATCTAGCTTCATCAATGTCAATGCCTCGTTCTTGTAATTTTAACTGAGCATCTTTGTATGGGTGGCTTGTAGAGTCTTCTCTCCGTTATAATGCCCAGTGATGCCAGCTTCTTGTAAGGCATTAGATATTTCAGCTTGCTTAGCTTGTGAAAGTGGGTGAGCCTTCAAATTCTCCTGTTAAATTAGCCATACTTATAGCTAAATTGTCTTGGAATTGTTTTTGGTTTTTCAGTAAACTGCTTCTCGCTTAATCAAAGTCTGTTCAAACTGTTTCTCTGATTGCTCCTTGCCCTCTAAGCTGTAAGGAGCTAGACCTTCAAGCTTTTGCATTACTAAATTGTTCACCCAAAGTTATACATTTGAATCTGCTGTTCAGTTAAGCTCTCAACTAAATCAAGCTAAACCTTCGCTAATATAAGCCTGTTTTTGCCTTTCAATAGCCTTCACCCTATCCTCCTTCTGCCTGTACATTACCGATGTAAAGAAGCTAACTCAGCACTAGATAAGTTCTGTCCTGAACGTTGCCCTGAAATATCCCGGCACTAGATACCTGCGATCTGCCTGTTCCTTTCTGCCTTAAAATTTGTGGATCAAGGTAGCCGCTGCTTGCTCTTCTAGCATTCCTTTTGCCACTTCAAACCTACTAGACTGCCTTATCAGGCATATCCATAGGAAGATACTAAGCCTTCTGTTAAGTTATCTAAGTTAAACTCGTCTTCCCCACCCACTCCTGTTGTTGGAGGGAGTAGTTGGAGCAGCAGGGCCTGAGCCCAACCTAAGCCAGTGTATTTCTTATATAAAGGACTAGTCTTACTGACAGTAATAGTTTGCCCGTCAGTGGGGCTTGTTAAATTAGTAGTCCCTAAAGTTTGTTTCTGCCATAAGTTTAGTATTTAATATCATTAAAGAACTTTTTGTGTCTTTAATTTGTTTTCTTAATTTAGTTGTAGTAAAATTAAGGGAGTAACTTTAAACTTATCTTCTTCTAGAGTGTTTAATTCTTTCTTTGTTTCTTCTTGCATATTTTATGTTATTTAAATAATTCTTTTAGATAATTCATTTTTGTTATGTTATGTTATTGTTATGTTATTGTATTAGAGGAACTATAATTGAAAGTACCATCGCCTCCATCTCCTCCAGCCCTATCAGAGGAAAAGTCTTGACTGACAGCACCAATACCTCCACCACCATAGTTGTGTCCATTTGACCCTCTTGATGATTATCCCCAAAACGAGAACTCCCTTTTGCTCCAGTTCCTAAAACAGTAGAGCCACCACCTCCAATAATAAAATGCTGGTCATAACCTGAAGTGGCTATTCCTAAACTAGGATGTCCTCCTTCACCATTAATTAAAATATCACCCGTATCACCAACTCCACCATTTGCCTCTGATTGTGCTAAATTAGCTAGTTCCAATAGAAACACCACCTCCACTCCTAGTTGCTTTACAATAAATTGTTGCTCCTCCATCACTTACAATAGTATCTCCTCCAACATCTCCGCTATTAGTTGAGTTTGCACCACCAGCACCACCAGAACCAACAGTAATATCTAGGGTAGAAATATTAGAAACATCTAATGTTTTTCAGCATATCCCCCTCCTCCACCAGCACCACCCAGACATTCTCTATCACTATTTCCCCCAACTCCACCTCCTCCTCCTCCACCACCAATAACCTTAATTTTAGCTTTTTTTTAAGATTATCTGGCACTGTCAGGTTTGTGAGCTACTTATTATTACATCACTTAAACTAGGAATAGGTAGTTTACCCTCATCATCCAACCTCATAATTTATAAGCATCATCAGTTAGGTCTGCTGGGGAGGTTGTCGGGGTCGGTGCACTAGCCTCGTCATATAATTTGTGCCAGAACCAACCCATACAATTCCATACCAGCTATTGCTATTTTTCATCAGTTTGTTGAGTACATTCTACCATCATTGTCTCCTACTACAATCGGTTCAGTTGCACTAGCAGCTGCTGTCTTAATTTAGCAATACCATAAACGCTGTCAGTAGCCTTTGGAGAGCCTGCTATGGCTACATCATCAATGTATATTTCTTAGAAGCATACTCTAGGTCATCAGTGAACACTATAACTCGTTCCTGACCCAGAGACATCAGCATTTCCACCTGCAGGAGAGTCCATTTACCTGCTATGGTCGTATCATTATCCCTTGTTAGGATACTGTGTAGCTAGAAAATGGTCATCGTTAGTGATGATAAACTCTGCCCTTTGTCGTGCCTTTTTTTTGTTAGCATCCACATCACCTGTTGTATCCTTAGAAATTATACCCCCATATTACGCCAGTCAGGTGTAATATGTAGTATTATCGGTCCATCCTGTCCAGCTTATTATTTCTTCGCTGTCCAATACCTTCGTCTATCTTACCAAAGCATATATCACCAATGTCGGTCATCGTTACGATGTCCATCTTTGGTTATGATAGGATCGATGTCTAAAGTTATTGCCTGTTCTGGCACTACCCTCTGATAAAATTGTCTTATCATAATTTTTATTGAGGATGGTCTATAAATGTCGCCATATTATTATTCGTTAATATTTAAAATTCTAACAGTGTCACTACCGCCATCAGTCTTAAAGCCAATGTTAGTTATTGCCCAATATGTATCAGCTATAGTATCATTGTCATATTCTGTTTCTATTTTATTTTAAATCTATTAGTCCTTATCTCATCAAGGCTATCATTACACTAAAGAAATAGCTATCTAATATATCCTCTGCTCTTGAGCCAAGCGGTAGTGTGCCTACTATCTGTCCCTAAAGCACTCATCTTGTTCTCTCATGCACCCAAAATATTGTAGAAATCTTTTCTTTTCTTTCCTTGCATACCGTAGGGACCATATAAAATAGTTATCTTTATCTTAGTTCTCTCGCCTAAAAAGCCTTCAATAAATATAGTGTCAGCTCTTTCATATTGGCTGGTGCTTTTAAGTAAACTCTTTGCTTGTCCATTTATGCTTAATAGCGCTGCCATTTTTGCTTTTGAGTGTCAAACATTTTATAAACATTTTGATTCAAACTGCTGCCAGCATCACAGGTATTATCTAAAACTGCATAGTCAGATGTGTTAAAACTGTCAATACTTATGTCAGTCACCAACGATTACTTAGATCTTTCCTTAAATAGAAAGCCATTTGCTTATTGTTAGCATCAGTATCTTTGCCTGCTACATATAGGCATCGCTTGTCTGGATAATACATAACACTACCTTCGTTAAAATCAAAGCTCTTTATGGTCGGTAGTATCTTTTCACTAAAACTGTCAATGTTAAACTACTATCATTTAAAGCCTTAGAAGCACTGTTAAACCCGTTGACATTAGTTATAAAAATATTAACCTGATTATATCTACTACTAGCTTTAAGGTTAGTAGCCCCACTACCTTCAGCATCAGACAAACTCTCAAAAGCTTTCTATAGTATTAGTGCCATCACCAGTAGCTGCTGTAGCTGACACACCATTTCTTTGTGTATTAATATACTATCGAGAAGCTCTGCTAGTTGGTTCAAACAGAGTGATATCCCCATGATTCTAATAAAGTTAAAAATCCTGCACTACCTAGTCCACTGCTAGTAGGGAAGAATGTAGTAACATCGCCACTACGGTAAAAAAAAGTTTATTGTCTTTACATTAGTTAAATAATTTCCTTTGATCAACTAGCAATATATTACCCTTAGGGTTGCCGAGTAAATATGGTGATACTCTCTCAGCTGTTTCATCTACAACAGATGCTCCTGATGTGTCAAGGGTAATTCTGCCTGCTGTGATGGTATCTACTTTAAAGATATAACTATTCTCAAACTCATCAGCTCCTACTACTCTGACAGTTTCTGGTGTTCCCAAAGCTCCAGACCATTAGCACTGTCCTCCTATATAACCATTGGTGCCATCAAAGATATAGTATCAGCTACGTAGCTAGTCTCAGCCCAATAGTGTCATCACAGTACCTGAGCCACTCCACTGCCCGCTGATGGGTTTTGAACTGTTGGGTCAGGAGTGAACAGCAATAAAAGTGCTGGCAGATGTGCCAGTGTAGGCATACTCTGTGCCATCTACCATTATGCTTCCTGAGTCAGTGTCAAAGCCTTCTGATAATATAGTTTCATTGATAACGATAGTATTGCTAGTTACGCTGGCGACTGTGCCAGTAATATCATTCCAGACAGTAAACTCATCTTCACCATTACACGTATTAGTCTGTTTTGATATTCATTCTCATCACCATTGACTGAAGCAAATATCACAACCCCTTGCGTAAGACTGCCTATCAAAAGCTCCCACGCCATCAGTGGTTTCATCGTTTGAAGTGTTTAGCCAATAGACAGCTGAGTCGCTACCGTCGTCTGTATTTTTAATATAATGTTTTTGTAAATTGCCTAAGGCTTTTCTATAAACAAACATTCTCAATACGCCTTCACCACCGCCAGATATCTCTATCGGCCAGTACTCTATAACCAGCTGAAGACTGTATTAAACCCTCTTCCTCCTCTCCAATGTTCTCACTACTCTGAAGCACTAACATCAGGATATTTTCTATTGGTTTGATTGTTTCTAGTCCATAAAATGCTTGGTAGATATTCCCATGGTTAGCCATATATAGTGTTTGTTATGGCAAGCAGACAAAGTCTATACCTACCACCCTACTTAAATTTGAATTTGGATGTTTTTCTTTTATCATATCAGCGTGATCTGATAGACCTAGTTTATCTAATTCTGATTTATATCTATTTCTAGTTATTGCTAGTGCGGTAGCACTATCACCCGTTGCCTGATACCTGGTCTTTTCATTGAGCCTAGTGCCACTAAGTCCCACATACTTATAAGGGAGGTAAATTAACTCTCCGCTTGCTCCTGTCATTTCAGCAATTTGTGCCATATCTGACTCTTCTCCTAAAGCTCTTGTTAGATATACCGGGGTGGCTATCGACAGCGGTTGAAGAGCTATCCTCAACCATAATCTTTATCTTAGCGTCTCCTCATCCGCAATAAGTTGTGTATTGATTAGCCACTCTCGCTAAGTCTAGGTCTTTCTGAAACTCTACTTCAGCTTACCTCAAGTAAATCTATACCCAACGTTAGAGCTAGGTCTGACATCACAATGGCCTCTACATCATCATCAGCTAAAACTGAACTCAATGGTGAGCGGTGGTCCCATCAGTAATAACTGAGATAACAGCAGTCTTTCTTGAGGTAAATATGTTATACTTACTTCTTAAGTTTTAAGCTCAGGTGTTTACTGCTCTTAGTATTTTATTATTATCTGGATAGCGATTGCCCATCGATCTTGGATCTGTTGAGCAACATCACTATATAGTAATAGATCTTCCATATATTTATATTAAAAGTACTATAAATTATCTTTGTCTAATTGCTTCCACTCATCATTGGGTTATGCTTACTTGGTAGTCGTTTGTATCTCTGGTTAAGCGGTCAAGGGTAAATAGTCAACTCTCGGCTGTTATCTTTAAGGAAATTACCAGCATAGATTACTGGCTTCTTCACCAGTATTAGTGTTGCGGATATTACGCTTATCATTGTTTTTAATAAATTCATCTGTATTCATATTGTTATCATTATAAGTTATTGAAATTGAAGGGGAATTAGCCACGAAGTCTTTGTCGTATTTTTTATACTGCTCCCAAGTAGCTGTCATCTATTTTGTGGTAATCTTCTTTAACCACCATTATAGCGTGATTATGATTCCCTGAAGGTTTAAGTATTCCGTTTCCACTAGCGTATTTAACCGTTGCCATTAAAGGACTGTCTTTTAAGGCTTCACTTACTTGGCTTTTGTCTACCCAATTCAGTTTATTGTTATGTATTTCTTGCTCTCTCTACCTAAGGCGTAGACATCTTCCGGGATAAGTAAAGGGTTAATGTTGTCTACAAGTTCTTAGCAAGCTCTAAGCACGCTCTGTGGCACGATTCCTAAGTTTCTGATAGCGTCGGCGGCTTTATAAAAGATAAGTCCCACTAGGGTCATATCGCTGTTTGCTCCACCTAAACGTTTAAGCTTATCTCTAATCTTCCGTTTACTAGGTAGCCTTCTTTGTTTAAGAAGTCTTTTATATATAAAGGAACTTTTCCGTTCTCTAAATCCCAATTCATTATGTTCAATTACATCAGTTGAAGCGTGAGTGCAAAGGGAGGTATCATAGCTGTCATTATAACCATTATAGACTTGTATTTCGTGCTTAGAGCTATAAGGTTTCCAGTTCTTATCTTTACTCACTCAACTTTAAATCTAAGGGGCTGTTAGCTCCTAGTATCAATCTGTTTTTGTTTTCAAGTAATACTCCAGAAGTAATTTAAAGAGTCCATACAATTGATAAGTTTAATTAAATAACATAGAAATAAAATCCAAGCTAGACCGATTGATATTACTATGCAAATGTAAATGTTTTCCCCCATATGATAGGTGGGGAGATATTTGCTAGGCAACCTCCCCGTTAGCCTATAAATATTTATACTCAACTTCCTGTTTGAAACCTTCCAATTTCCACCTTATCTCCATTATCAACATAATCCTCCTAGCAAGCCGTGGATTTGACTGCCTGAGTTCTGAGAATAAGCTCTCTCTGACACTTAAGTCAGCGAAGTAAGGCTTTCCTTTGTAAAACTTTAAGGCTCATCTGGAAAAGGTATTTCAAGTTGATTATCTGGAACTCGGCATTGAGGGGCAAATTATTGGAAGAGCAAACTCTTCTTTATCCTTCTCTAAAACTCCTTCAAACTTACAGCCCTCTAGAGATAACAAACTTCTTGTTGAAACTTATCCAGGCAACCTATTAGCTTTCCACACTTCGAGCTTATGTTATATCATTTCAACCTCCGCTTTTATAGGTTAATCTAATTTCTCAGTTCTTGGACACCAGAGTATCCTTTCTTCTCCCTTACCCGTATCCAACAGGTAGAGAAGTTGGCTATAAACTCCCAACCTTCTTTCTTTAATTCATCAAGTGTTTTCATTTAACCTCCTAATTTTAAGTGTTTATACTGATTTCTTTTAACTTATCTCTTATTCTTGTTAGAATAATATAATCTCATTAAGAGTCATATTACCAAAGAGTAAGTGCCAGGCGTTAGCACTTCTTAATATCCATTAGAAGTAAGTTGCTTTCAATTTTCTGTCCGCCTCTACTGCGAGGTTTCAGATGATGACGATTTCTGGTTTTCATTTGAGCCTCTAGCTTATTTTAATGAACGAATTATTTAACTACTAATGTTAATAAAAAGCACCAACAACTCCCTAATACTATTACCCAACCAATTCTCTCTACTGCTATCTCGGTCTTTTTGCTTGCGTATCTTTTATCACTTTCTTTGATATGTTCGTCAAGTCTTTTCTGCTATCAAGTCTTATGCAGTTTATTTCTGTTTTAATATCATTAATACCTTCCTTAATTTCTTTAGTTATGTTGAGTCATAAAGATATAGTTAGTTTTCTGTATATCGCTATGGCTTTATTCTGTTGTTGTTGGTGTCCTCCATAGGTATTATTAGTTATTATAAATTTTCTAATAGCATTTACTAAGATTGAGTTAATTGCCACTACAACTGGGGTATAAACTCCAAAGTCAATACCTGGGATAACTATCAGCCCTTATAAGTTGCTAAAGCACCCAACAAGCAATGCAGCTCCTGTTAAAATCTTTTTGTAGTCTATACTGTTTAGACTAAACTGTTTTGATGATTTCATATTTTTGTATTAATTATAATTTAATTCCGTTGTATAGTTTAGATTATTAAATCTATCTCCTGTTGTTGCTGTTAGGGTTATTTCTTTATTTAAAGACAATCAAACCAGCTCTCGCTTACTAAGTCCGAAACTGTATCTGCGTGAGTAGTCCAGCTTGAACCATCATATCTGTCTATTTCAATATAACCATTATCTGTAAAAGAGTCTAAGTCTGCTCTTAGTTTAATTGTGCCATTTGAAGTGCATTGTAGGTATTTTCCATTAACATCTTCACCAATAACAAATGCTCCTGTGCCTTTATTCCATCCTTTCCCAGGGTTATTATCTCCCTACTGGGTGGTTGAAAAGTCTTCTATAATATGGTAAAACATTATTATCAGCGTAATCTTCTGGATATTCAAAACCTCTTATCTCTTTCTCGGTTGGTGAGGCCTGGAGGGAATTGTTCGTATTCTTTCTGAGCCTCTGTAGCTGATAATATTTTATTATCAAATTCAATTTTATATAAATACGCATTTAAAAAATTAGCAGTTCCATCTAAAGAACCGATTATTAAGTTTTTGATTTCCTGTTGCAGGTGTTCCTGCAGATTGATTTGGGTCTCCGCTTAATTGGTTATTAATATACCAATTAGTAACCCATCTGCCGTAGAGGTTACAATATTACACAAGATTTTCTCCACTTTTATAAGCATTATATGCAGACATTACTGAAGACCCTGCTAGCTCTATAAAATAATATTTTTATCTGTAGAGCTGAACAATAATTGATTACCACACTATAGCAGTTGTTCCTGTTGAAAAAACCCTTTTTGTGTTATATTATCTAATAAAGGTTTAACCCATAAAATAACAGTTATATCTCCAGTTAAATTTAAGAATGGCATAGCTTCTGTTCGTATCAATATATGTCTTTTGCCATCAAACAACATAGCTTGACCTTTTTCAGTCCTCTTAAAACCACCATTACCAGCAGTTAAAGTTCCAGCAGTTTTAGATACTGAGTCAATTAATGTTCCTTTTAAATTTTCGTTAAAAAATATTTTCATATGTATTACCTTTTAAATATAATTTTTCTAGACTCCTCCAGATTTGGCTGATTGTTTGAGTATCAAACAAACCCTCTACCACGAGATAAAGTCGGCAGAAAGCCATCAAAACATCTGTCGTCACTAGCTCCTTTTCCTATGTGAGTGGCTGTTGAGCTTTCTTGTGGAGTTCCCTGCTGATTGGTCAGCACTACCTGACAAAGCTGGAGATGAATTTAAATCTCCTAAATAAATATTACTTGTGCCATCTGCTTGAGATGTAATAGCATAAAAATACATTTTATTTAAATCAATAGAAGCTGAGGTTGCTGATGTGCTACCATTCCTACTTATCTTTAATGTATTAGAAGCTAAGAAGTAAAATATTATTATAATCTTCATCTGAATAAATATGTCCAGCATTTCCTTCCCCGATAGTTCTTGCTTTAAACCAGCCATAGAAGGTTTTAACTCCTGTATTATCCAATACACTAAATCTATTCCTGAAGTTGAACCATTAGAATTCTGCACCACAGCTTTGACCTATCTTTTTAATTGAAACATCTGAACTTGTCAAACTATTCTTTCCTGTTCTGTCTTTAATAGTTCCTTGTAAACTTGTGTAGTCTAAGAGTAAGTCAAAGTTGCTATCTGATATTTTTACCCATGCATATTTCTCTAAGATATTCCATTCTTCATCTGAAGGAACGCTCCAACCATCGGACAAGCTTCCATAGCTCCATCCCAATTATACAATACACCGTGCTCTTGGTAATTAGTGGTAGCTTTAGCATCTTCTACACTTATTGCCAGTATAATCATAAACAGCGTATTGAGGGTTTTCTGTTGAGTCCCAATCTCCTGCTGGAGTCTACTCTGGTAAATAAACAAGGTTCTTTTCATCATACTTGAGTTCCTATTTTTACACTACTTTCATAAACATTACCATCTCTTGGGTCGGTAAAAAATCTGAGGTAATCATCGGTATCTCGGAGGCAACGAGAGGGAGAAAAACCGATCCCCTTATCGCTAGCGCTGCGGTAGACAGCCGAAGCTAGAACTCAAGAAACCGTCTCCACACCAGTAGTAGTAGAGTAGAAGACCAGAAGTAGGCGAGGCTAGAAAGACTGAGGAAACTACCACTAGTATTGCGGAAGCCAGATAATTTAGATGAAAAACCGACTAAATCTGTTCCAAGTCCTGCACCTGAGCCTAAACCTAATTCCTTTAAGAGCTTGACCAACGCCGTTGGCTCCATAATTATTGCCGGTATTATCCTTTATCTTTTCCAGCCAGAAACTGAAAGGTCCTGCATAAGGATATAAGTTTTGTCTTGCTAATGTTTAGAAGTTCTTTATTCCATTTATCTTCATATGGGTTTTTAACTTCAGAGTCTGTTAAAGCTCGGTTATAGATTTCAAATAAATCTGGCAGTCCCATCAAAATAAGAGCTAATATAACCTAATTGAATATCATTAGCGTCAAGGCTGTTGCAGTTTGTAATTAAAGATTTCTTTGCTACTTGTTGTTAGAGTGAGGTAGCTTCACCGTCAATATAAATAGTCGGAGAAGTAAAACCTGTCACTTACTTACTGTCCCTGAGCTTACTGATATTGAATGAGAAGAACTTAATTTAATAATATCTTCAGTAGTTGAGTTAGCTTTTAGTCTTATTCTTATTGAGTTTAATCCTCTAACGATTGGCAAAGTAGCCTTACCATCTGTTCCGTCTAAGGTTAAATACCATTACTAAAACTATAACCACCTGAAAGAACTCCGCCATCTCTTAAGAAGCTAGCTTCATCTCTAAAACTTATTCTCTTGATTAAGTTAGAGTAAATTGTTTCTAATGCTTCTCACTATAGTTTTTATTCGTTAGTTTTATTTGTGTCCAAGTTCTATCACCTTTCAGTCTGTGTAGACTTCATTATATCTAATAAGGTCAGATGAGAATTGAGCTTTGAAATCTGTTTCAGTTGTTAGGGTGTAGTAAACAGGGTCTACTGCTTCTACTTCCAATCTCGCCATCTTCTCCGTAAACAGCTGGTGTGCCTTCTGTTAAGATAACAGAACCACTAGCGTATCTATTCATTTCATTAAATAGCCTTTCAGCTTCTTCTGCGGTTTGAGAGAAATGCTCTGGCTCATAGTCAGAGTTTCCTTTTAGTTTATAAGCCTTGTCAACATCACCCATGAGAGTTTTAATTAAGTATAGATAGCTTGTACTACTTCACTTGTAATCTCTGGTGTGCTAGTTGTTGGCTCTGGGTTAAAATTAATCATATATTTATTAGTTATTAAACAAATGCCTTGGTAATTACGATAGTTAAATCACCAACAGGAGGGAGCAAACTGTGCCTGCTTTTTGCTTGTAGTTGGATATAAGGAACAGTCCCGTCTGTTTCAAAGTGTATTGCTTTTTTGAGAGTCAGTTGCTCCAGTGGCGAGTCACCAGATAACTATCAATACATCCAAGTCAAAAATTCATCAGTTTCCTCCAGAGTGTGTTTTTCATGTCTTTTGAGTCTGTTTCTTCCACCATTTACATCGGCCACGATAAATACTCCTAATCGATTATTACCTCTCATATCAATCTCTGCTCCGTAGTCAGCGTGAAGCTGTTAGGTCTTGACTGTCTCAAAGTTTCTGGGTCAGTGTATTGATTCCAGACATTCTTTAATGGGTAACCATTTTGAGAGTTAGTTGAAGGGTCATAGGCTTTTCTTTGTGAGTTTAAAACCTACTTCATAAACATCTCCGCTTTCAAGGGTGTTTCGTCTGCGATTATGTAATTACATTTGAACTAATAGTTAAAGGTAGCTCCACCACCATTAACATAAGTTTCTGCTTCTCCTGTTGTAGGAATTCTTTTAATGTAAACTACTTGACTTAGTCAGTTACTGTAAAAGGTATTCCTGATGAGTGATAGTTGAACTTGAAGTGTATTCGGCGTTAAAGTCAGAAGGGCTTGTAAATTCAGCCATTACTGAACTAGCTCCACCTGTGCTTGAAGTTCACCTTTTTCATTTACCACAACTCTATGTGTGTGGTAGCATCTTTAAACTCAACTGCTCAATTTGAAGGTCAGATGTTTCTAGAGTTACTGAAGCTGAGCTGTCATAAATCTTGAAGTTAGCAGTGTCTGACACTCAGTAGTGGCTTTCTTTCCATAAACGATACCGTTCTCGTAGTCAATACAATATTCTCCATTAGCGAATCCTTCCAGTTACTTTAGTTGCTAGATTGCTTAGGGTATCTTCTTCATAAAGCTCTACGATATTATAAGGAAGTTCTACTTCCATCAGTTAAAACTGTCCCAGTAACAAAGAGCGAAAGAAGTGTCTTTATAGTCGCTACCTTTGAACCAATACTATTTAAAAGATGTTTGTATAGCCTGTAGAAGCCACTACAACCGTTCCTGCGGCTTGTCCTGCATCTATTGTAAGAGTTCTGTGCTGAAGTAATAGAATTGAATAGTCTGAGCTGATTTATCAGTTACCTTTTCAGCGTTGTGTGTTTGTAGACATTCTTGATTGTCTACTAATTTACATTGTTGTTTGTTTTTAATAAACTCACTGTTGTTATTATCTCATTATAGGAAGAGATGAGCAATAAGCTCTTCCCCCTTCTCCCCTAAATAAGCGTTATTAAAGTAGAAATACTTTCGTATCTAACTACGCAAACATCAGCAGCCGCCACAGTTTGCTCGGGTCTTCACAGTCCCTAGCCACAACTACAGAGGTTTGCGTCAATATTTTGTGCTTTTGAAGCTAAGTATCAATCAGTTAATGCTTTTTACATCTGTAATAGCACCATTGCATCTGGTAATCCAAATGAAACAACGTCAGCAGCAATAGCAACACCGACTGAAGCAGTATCACTAGCCGCTTCATTATCTACGCCTGAAATAGCAACTGAGTAATAGTTGAGAGATTTGAGTTTCCAGCTTAGTTGCTGAAACACATTATAATCAACTTCTACAGTTTCGATTACAGTTTCACCAAATTGGTCTGTGCCAGTTACAGTGAAGAGTTGCTTCCAGTGTATCACTAGCATCATCTCTGTTAAGGAGTATAAAGTAAATTTCTAGGATAGTCTAATTGTGCTCTAGCAACAGTAGCATCTGCTACATCATACTCCTGAAATGTCTTCTGCATTAACCTACATAAGTAGCACTTGTTGAAGGGTAAAGAATAACATATTGTTTTTCTCCGCCTGTTGAAGCTACTAATTCTCCACTTGAATTAATAACTGTGTTTCCATTTACTTCGTATCCAGCAGCACTGTCTACTGGACCTGAAAAATGTTGTAGCCATATATTTTTGGTAAAGGAATTGAGATATATATAATTTCTTTACCTAAGGCTCTCTGCCTCGTCAACTCTCACCCTTGTTAGTTAATTATTAATTGCAGACATCAGCTCATACATTCCAACGTAATCTTGAGCACCTACTTCTTCTCTGGAAGCGACCACCGTAGAAGTATGCTTGATTTTTAGTATCAGTCAGTTGTTTAGATAGGTTATAAACCTTCTCTTACCCTCTCGTGAACCTTTATTTCCGAGCTAATAAGAACCAGTTAGTATCTGAACCACCAGCGGCTGCTCCTGTCTCTAAGTTGCCTTTACATAGATGTTATACTTTGAAGAGTAAACATTAATGTTGTTGTCAGCTGTGTCGGCTTTTGAATTCTGATTCTACAGTTTCCACAAGCTGTCTTAAGAGTTTTGTGGGACTAGTAAAGTTTCAGACTGTATTACCCATGCTTCACCAGCTTGGTCTTTCTGCTCTACTAAAGCGATGTAAACGTCATTTAAAGAACTTTCAGCTAAAGCTGCAGTTCCTTTATTATCAACTGTGTCACCACTTAAAGTTGTGTGGCTATCAGAGAAAATATAAGCGTCGTCAGCTGTTACATAGGTATCAAATCCACCATTAAAGATTTTGAAAGCGTTTTTATCTCTTCCAATTTTGGCTTTACGAGGCAAAAGTCAGCTACTGTGCGTTCATATGCGGAATATTTATTATCATCAAAGAATTCCTTTGATAGCTCTACACCTTTAGCGAAAGTAATCATTGAGTATGTTTTTAGTTAATCACTCTTGCTGATTCCTCAGGGATATTACCACCAGATTTTCTCCCCTAAAGCTGCCGCCTTTAAAAGGTTTCGAGAATTTCTGCTGAACTATCAGATGTATCTTGCATAAAAACTAAAGGAGATTGCGTCTACATAGCCAGGATGCATTCCTCTTTCAAATTCTTGGTAAAATACGTCGTCTAGCTCAGTTTTTACCACGCTAGGTGATAAACTGTTAGTCATCGGCATATATTTGTATTAAATTAATTTATTAAACAGAAGTTCCAAATAGAGTAACTTCATTTTGATTATGAAGTGAACTTCACCAGTGTCTGAATTATAGTCCATAATCCTTAGACCGTATACATTCTCATCACTTCCTTCGTTTTCATTGATAGTGTAAGTTGTGCCAGTTAAGTCAAAGTGCATAATCAAGTCTGATACCATCAGCTAGGTTAGTTGAAGTATGAGCATCACAAGCCCAGATTACTCAGGTAAAGGTAAGTATACCTCTACTTCTCCGTCTGCGGTATCAGTTTCAGTTGACTGGCTCTTTGCAATGCCACAATACGATATCAGTTCCTAGTTCAGGGTCGCCAGTTTACTAGGTGTCCAGCATAGTTTCCACCTTGACCTGCAAGAATTTTTACAGGCTCACCAGGATAAATAGTAGTATCAGAGCTTGAAGTCTGGTCTTGTACCTTTACGGTGACGGTTGGTAAACTATTGTATGGATTGAAATGTAGTCTTACATCATTTTTTGCCATATAATTTATAATTTATTATTAATAAGATCGTTAAATTCTTTAGGAGTTAATGGTTTTTTATTTTGAGCTTTTCTTCTGTAATTCATACGATTAAATATTCGCCTATCACTTTCTTTTAATTCAACATTACCATCACCAGAATATTCTTTGAACTCACTACCGCCGCCAGAATTGCCTCCAGTAGAAATCTTTTCATTTTCTAAAGTAGATGCAGTCTTTGCTTTTTCAAATAATGCTTTCTCATAATTTTCTGGATATGACATAAGTGCAGCTTTTTTTAATTCTTTTAAAACAGTGGCTTTATCATAGTCTCCAATGTCTTTAAAGTTTTCGCTAATCTTAGAAAAAATCTCATCATTATCTGCCCATTTGTGCTCACTAACGAATTCCTTGTAAGCTTCACTTAAAGAAGTTTTTTTGCGTTCACTCTTGTAAACGCCTATTTCCTCTTTAAGAGATTTGATTTCATCGAGTATAACTTGACTAGCCTCACCCCCTTGATTTTCCATTTCATCTCTTTTTTTCTCAAGTTTAGCTAACCTTTGTTTCTCGACAAACCCATCAAAATCTGAAGCTTTCTTTTTCCAAGTTTCTAGTTCCTTTGCAGAAACAGTAACTTGCTCATCCCCAGTCTCGTTTTTTTGAGTGGTTTCTTCCACTTTGTCCTGAGTATTGTTTTCTTCAGGAGTTGAACTAGTCTCCTTGGCAGTTGTCTCCTCTGCCACTTTTGGTTCGTTTGACATATATTTTTCGGATTATTTTGGTTGGGATCCGTTCCAACTACTTAATTTATAATTATTCCAAATCTTAATCATGTTATCTTTATTCTTCATATTATCTTGTAAATACTTAGCCTTTCTGTGTCTATCTAACAATAACCTATAAGCTAGTGCTGCTCCCTTTATAAAGTCCTGCTCATTCTTACTAGCCTCAAAATATTTCAATGTCAGATTAGTCATCTCATATTTTAACACCTTCTCTACACTATCAGAACTTTTAAATAAGAAGGCATCAAGCTCATCAGCTGGTAACATTTTCTCTATAACTCTGTTCTTATTTACATACCATTTAATAAGTATATTTGTTAAAAATCTTTTTATCATATAAGGTCTGTATCAATGTTTAATGCTTGGTTAGGTCCGCCTTGACCACCACCATCAGTTGGCACCTGCCCTGGTTGCCCCTGTGCTTGCTGTGGTTGCTGAACAACATCTGGGTCTTTATCAAAGCTATTAGCTAAGCCCCTTCTAATTTCTAGCTGGTCAAAGTATGGATCCTGATTTGTCATCTGATAGAACAGTACATCGTTTCTCTTTTTCTGGCTCTCGCTTTCCTTTACAGAACTATTAGGTATAATCATAACTTCTAAATCAAATTCCTTACTCATTAAATATTCTCTAGTAATGATAACTGGCTCTACATTAGACTCCATAACATCAAACTTTTTACCCTCTTCCGCTTCAGCTATTTGTTGTAGCTGTGGCATAGTAGGCATTTCATTTAATGATGGCACTATCTGTATAAGCTTTCTACCCTGTTTGCCATTGCTTAATTTCCTATCCTCTATTCTAATAAACTTAAACTTTTTCTTACCACTCTCAGAATTAGACGGCTGTGAATAATACTGCAATATGTTATACATTCTCAAATAATATTTTCTCGGTATAGTCGTTTCCATTATCTGTAAAAATAGTCCTGCTAAATTAAGTGCCCCTTCATTTAAAACCTCAACCTCATATCTAGTTTTTCTACCACCAGTAGGGATACCTTGAGCCTGAGCTGACACTGAACTTTCATCCAAACTTCTCTTAATAAGATTAAGCATATTAAATGCCGTTGGATCAACATTACCCAAAGCACCACGCTGAACACGAGCATCTGGGTCAATACTATATATACGCCCTGGCTCTAAGTAGCCATCATCTAAATCATCTAAATTACCATTTATAAATATAGGACTGTTTAGAGCTAATAATAACTGGTCTAACATTGCATTAAACACACCGTTATTAATATCTTGCATCCCCTTTAATTTATCAGGCAATGACTTTCCATATAAAAATTGTGGGTGTAATGGTTCAAACGGTGTCAACCAGAAAGGTATTTTATTATGATTCCAAGGCATAGGACCATAATATATCTCCACACCATTAGCCCACATACCAAGCTTACCCTTTACTTCATCATAATACTGCATCACCTCTACGCCCTCAGGATTAACATCACTGCTTATGCCCCAATCCCAAGTTTCATCCTCTCCATAATAATGACTAGCTTTTTTAACCTTATCAGCATTGTTAAACTTACCATATATATCTTTAAATTTCTCCAAAGTATCAAACTCTTTAATCCTAAAACATCTCTTCACCTCATCAATGCTGCCTACCCAAATAGTCTCAGGATACCATTCCTTTAAAGGAACTATCTCTCCAAATACATCATCCCAAGCGTCATAAGTTATTTTCTCTGTTTCCTTTTGACCAGTCTCAGGGTCATATTCTTTTACATATTCTATCTCTCTAGTATCCTTCTTCCAGTCCTCATAACCAATAACAGTACCTTCGCTCATCGCTTGAAACATCTCCCAGATAAGCTGTCTATGGTCGTTGTTCTTTTGATTAGCATTCTCTAATAAATCACTAAACACTACCTGCCTTTTTCTGGCTGCCTTCACATTAAATATAGTTTTACTTTTAACTATCAACTCTGGCCTCATCCTAGATGCTGCAATCTTAGCCAAAATAGTTATAAGCTTATTTCTAGTAATAGGATCAAATACATTATTCTGCCAAGGCTCTTTATATTCAGGCTTAACTGAATACTCATTCATCCTCTCTACAGAGTCCTTTACATAATCTAATAAACTCCGATATTGAAAAAACAGCAAAGGTTGGTCTCTCTTTGTTTTATAATCAGTAAACTTATTCCAGTGTTCCCTAAATCTTTCCTCAACCTTACTGTCCTCATTATATTGTACTTCTTTTTTTTGTTTCATAATGTTACACCACTAAGATTATTAACTCGATAAACCTTAGTGCGTTTATTGTTTTTGCTTCTCTCTCTATAGTTAAAAGCAAAATAACTAAATGCCTCACCTAAGTGAGAATACTCTCCATGGTCTGGCAACGGATTTGACATATTCCCTGTCGCCTGTCTTTTAAACTGCCAAGAGATAAACATCTCTTTAGTCAGCAAACAATGCTCGCTTACACGAACACGCCCTAATATATTCCTAGCAGCCGCTATACGATTACGAATGCTAGTCTTTTGGCTTTTAAAAATTATCCCATGTCTTCTTAAAATATTAGCGTTAGATGTTCCGCTAGTTAAAGAACGATGTTCGCCAGACTGTGGATCACCGAAGTGCAGTCCAGCCTTATACGGTTTATTTAAAACAACTTCTATATAATGATATATATTATCACCACCCTGATTATCATTACCATTACCCTGATACTCATCAATTATATTAAATGTCCCTTTATCATAAT